>NZ_JBSGYY010000058.1:0-48985 GCF_053610705.1 Streptomyces sp. NPDC054872
AATTCAGCCCGTCCGGCGTTTGAGGACATCTTGTTCGGGGTCTGGGGCGGAGCCCCAGGTAGGCCCGGGGCGCGGGCACGCCACGCGGCGGAGCCGCACATGTCACAGCCGGGAAGGGGCGGGGTTGGGGAAAAGGCGCCTACCCCGCCGCCAGCACATGCCGGACCCCGTAAGACCGCCAAGGCCGCCACGCATCAGGCGCCCCCACCCCGGGCAACCCCACATCCGGGTCCCCCAGAGCCCGCATCCGAACAACCGCCACGACCCCCGCATCCAGCCTCGCCACACCCAAGAGCCCCTCCTCCGCATCCTCCCGGTCCGCCCCCGCGTCCAACCGCACCCGCCCATCGGCGAGCGCAGCAGCCAGCTCCCCCAAGGGCCCCGGCTCCCCGGCAAGCGCGCCAGGCTCCGGGAACACATGGGTCAGCGCCCCGCACGGCGCGTCCAGCGCCTTCCCGTACCGCTCCACAAGGAGGGAAGCCGCCTGCCGCCCCACCAGCGCCCGTACCGCGAACTCCTCGGGATCGGCCGCGCCCGGCGACCGGAGGCCCGGTCGCGCCGCGACCAGCGGGGCCAGCCGGGGATCGGCGCCGAGCCGCTCGTCGACGGCGTACGGATCAGCGTCGAGGTCGAAGAGCCGGCGCAACCGCTGTACGGCGGTCGTGAGGTCGCGCAGGTCGGTCAGATGAAGGCGCGCGTCCAGCCACCCGCCGACCCCGTGGTCACTCTCCTCGACGGCCACGATTCCCGTGCCGTACGGCAGCCGCAACGTACGCCGATAGGTCCGCCCACCCGGCTCCCCGCTGACCTGCTCGATTCCGGCGACGGCCTCCTCGGCGAGCAGGTCGAGGACGGCGCCCGCCTGATAGGCCCCCCGGTAGGCCAGCCGCAGCGGCACCCCGGCCGCCGGGGTCGCCTGCCCGGCGCCCCCGCCACGCGGCGCGGCGGCCCGCAGCGCGGTGGGCGTCAGGGCGTACACCGCGCGGATCGTGTCGTTGAACTGCCGGACGCTCGCGAACCCCGCCGCGAACGCGATCTCCGTGATCGGCAGACCCGTGGTCTGCAGCAACACGCGGGCGGTGTGCGCCCGTTGGGCCCGCGCGAGGGCGACGGGACCGGCCCCCAGTTCGGCGGTGAGCTGACGCTGCACCTGCCGGGAGCTGTAGCCGAGCCGCACGGCGAGACCGGAGACGCCCTCGCGGTCGACGACACCGTCACCGATCATGCGCATGGCGCGCCCTACGACGTCCGCGCGTACGTTCCACTCCGCGGACCCCGGCACGGCGTCCGGGCGGCAGCGTCGGCAGGCCCGGAACCCGGAGCCCTGGGCGGCGGCCGCGGTGGTGTAGTAGCGGACGTTCTTGCGCTTCGGGGTGACGGCGGGGCAGCTGGGGCGGCAGTAGATGCCGGTGGTCTCGACGGCGAAGAAGAACTCTCCGTCGAAGCGCGCGTCGCGGCTGCGAACCGCCTCGTACCTGGTCTCTTCATCGATCACATAGTCCAGTGTGCGGGGTCGGCCGGGCTTCGGCTGGCGGAATTCGGACACCGCGGTGCGGGGGCGCGGACGCACGCCCCCGCACCGCGGCTGCCTCTAGCGGATGCGCCCCCGCTTGGCCTCCATGGCCGCCTTGCCCTCCGCGCCCCGCAGCTTCCACATGCGCCGCATGTCCGCGCGGAGCTTCGCGTCCGTCTTGGCGACGATGCGCTGGTTCTCGCGGATCAGCTTGCGGTAGCTGTCGAGGCGGCGGGCGGGGAGCGTGCCGTCCTCCACGGCCGCGAGCACCGCACAGCCGGGTTCGGCGGTGTGGGCGCAGTCGTGGAAGCGGCAGTCGGCCGCGAGCTCCTCGATCTCGGAGAAGACCTGGCCGACGCCCGACCCCGCGTCGAACAGGCCGACGCCGCGCAGGCCCGGCGTGTCGATGAGGACACCCCCGGCGGGGAGCACGAGGAGGTTGCGGGTCGTCGTGGTGTGGCGGCCCTTGCCGTCCACGTCACGGGCGGCGTTGACGAGCATGACGTCCTCGCCGATCAGTGCGTTGGCCAGCGTCGACTTGCCCGCTCCTGACTGGCCGAGCAGGACCGACGTACCGCCTGCGACGACGGCGCACAGGATGTCGACGCCTTCCCCGGTGGTGGCGCTGACCGGAAGCACCTGGACGCCGGGGGCCGACGTCTCGACGTCCTCGACGAGGTAGGACAGGCCTGTGGCGTCCGGGACGAGGTCGGCCTTGGTGAGGACGACCAGTGGCTGGGCCCCGGACTCCCAGGCCAGGGCCAGGAACCGTTCGATCCGGCCGAGGTCGAGCTCGACGGCGAGCGACACCGCGATGATCGCGTGGTCGACGTTGGCCGCGAGGATCTGCCCCTCGGACCGCTTCGACGAGGTGGAGCGGACGAACGCCGTACGGCGTGGCAGCAGCGTCCGTACGTACCGCGGATCGCCGCCTCCGGCGTCGACGGCGACCCAGTCCCCCGTGCACACGACCTTCATCGGGTCGCGGGGCACGACGAACTCGGTGTCCGCGCGCACCGTGCCGTCCGGCGTGACGACGTCGCACTGACCGCGGTCGACGCGCAGGACACGGCCGGGCAGCAGACCCTGCGCCGCGTACGGGGTGAACTCGGCCTCCCAGTTCCCGTCCCAGCCGTAGGGCACGAGCGGGTCCGAGAACGAATAAGAAGCTGAAGGTGAAGAGGGTGAAGCGGAGGAAAAGGAAGAGGAAGACAAGGGGTGACCCTTCACAGGGTGGCCCCGGCGCACGCGCGCGTCGGCACGTGAAGAAGAGGAAGGTCAGCCGGTGGCCACGGAGGTGGAATGGACGGACTTCTCGATGCGGGCAGCGCCCATCTCAACGACAGCCATCGGTCACACCTCCTGGATCAAATTCGACCGGCACCGGCGGTCAACGGACCGCCGGAAGAACGGGACCAACCCTAGCCCCGGCCTCAGGCGGAGCGCCAACCTTTTTCGCTCCCGGCGGCGACGGGCCGCTCGGCCGCCGCCGTACGGGCCCGGCGCACGGCGGACAGCGGTGTGGGGGCCAGTGTCTTGCGGAGGTTGGTGCGCATCGTCGAGGCGGCGTCCAGCACGTAGTTCTGCCGGACCTTCCAGGGGCTTCGGTCGCCTTGGCGGGGGAAGGCGTCGATGGAGCGCTGGACGTATCCCGACGCGAGGTCGAGCAGCGGGCGTTCGTTGAGAGTGCTCGTGGGCCTCGGTTCCACCGCCGCGTAGTCGTTGTCGCGCAGGTGGTTGAGCACCTTGCAGACGAGGCGGGACGTGAGGTCGGCGCGCAGCGTCCAGGAGGCGTTGGTGTAGCCGATGCACACGGCGAAGTTCGGGACGCCCGTCATCATCGCGCCGCGCCACACGAACTGCTTGTTCAGCTCGACCGGCCGGCCGTCGACGCACGGGGCGATACCGCCGAAGGCGAGCAGTTGGAGCCCGGTGGCGGTCACGACGACGTCGGCCTCCAGGACACGGCCTGACGTGAGCCGGATGCCCTCGGGGACGAAGCGGTCGATGTGATCGGTGACGATCTCCGCCTCGCCCGTCTTCAGGACCTCGAACAGATCGGCGTCCGGCACCGCGCACAGCCGCTGGTCCCACGGGTCGTACGACGGCGTGAGGTGGTCGGCGACCAGTTGGTCATCCTTGACGATGCGCTTGTTGAGGCCGGTGAGCAGGCGCCGTGCGGCCTTCGGGCTGCGGCGGCAGAACTGGTAGAGGCCGATGGTGAAGAGGATGTTCTTCGTCCGCACGACCCGGTGAGCCGCGCCCGCGGGCAGGAGGCGCCGGACGCCGTCGGCCAGCCTGTCCCGCGAGGGGAGCGAGCCGATCCAGGTGGGGCTGCGCTGCAGCATGGTGACGTGGGCCGCGGTCCGCGCCATCGCGGGGACGAGGGTGACGGCGGTGGCGCCGCTGCCGATGACGACCACGCGCTTGCCCGCGTGGTCCAGGTCCTTGGGCCAGAACTGCGGGTGCACGACCGAGCCGGTGAAGGAGTCGGCTCCCTCGAACTCGGGGGCGTGGCCCTGGTCGTAGTTGTAGTAGCCCGCGCAGGAGTACAGGAAGTCGCAGGTGACGGTGGTCAGGGTGCGGCTGCCGTCCTCGTCGGTGCGCTCCAGGGTCACCGTCCAGCGTGCCGTCGCGGTGGACCAGTCGGCGGCGACGACCTTGGTCCCGTAGCGGATCCTGCGGTCGATGCCGAACTCCGCGGCCGTCTCCTTGATGTAGCTCAGGATGGACTGGCCGTCGGCGAGCACCTTCGAGTCGCGCCAGGGCTTGAAGGCGTAGCCGAGGGTGAACATGTCGGAGTCCGAGCGCACCCCCGGGTACCGGAACAGGTCCCACGTCCCGCCCATGGACTGCCGCGCCTCGATGATCGCGTACGAACGCTCCGGGCATTCGGTCTGCAGCCGGTAGGCGGCACCGACACCGGACAGACCGGCGCCCACGATCACGACGTCGATGTGCTCGGCGGGAGCGTCGGTACCTGCGGTCCTTGAGTCTGCGGTGTACGTCATGCTCTCCAGTGTCCGGAAGCACACCCGGCAGGAATTGACCCCGGGCGACAGATCTTTGACCCTGGACGACATGTCCGTGATCAGATCGGCGGGGCTGCGGGGTTTCCGCGCCGCGGTGGCGGAGCTCGGGGGCGACGCCGAGGCGTACGCCCGGCAGGCGGGCTGCCCCACGGCCGCGCTGGACGCGGACGACCTCCTGGTGCCCGAGGCGGCGATGGCCACCGTACTCGAGCTGGCCGCCGCGGACCTCGGCTGTCCCGACCTCGGTCTGCGGATCGCGGCCCGGCAGGACTTGGGCATGCTCGGCGCCCTCGCTCTCGCCATCCAGAACTCCGAGACGCTCGGGGATGCCCTGGAGTGCACCACGCGCTATCTGTTCGTCCACGCGCGCTCGCTGAGCCTGAGCCTGGAGCCGGACCCGTACGGCACTCCGGGGGTGGCCGCCCTGCGCTACGGCGTGCGCGAGGGATTCGAGGCGCCACCGCAGGGCATCGACCTCTCCCTGGGATTCATGCACCGGGCGATCGTCTACCTGGTCGGCCCGTACGGTCTCGGTTCCGTCGAGCTCCCGCATCCGCTGCTGGCCCCGCTCTCGGTGTACGAGGACTTCTTCGGCGTACCCGTGAAGGCGGACCGCCCCGCGGCGCTGCTGCGGGTCCCCCTGAGCCTGGCCGACCGGCCGCTCGGCGGCGGCAACGCGCATCTGCGGCGGCTCGCGCTCGCGTACCTCGACGAGCAGCTCCTGAAGGAACGGGCGGACGTCGTCGGCAGTGTCCGTGCGGTCGTGGCCAGGTCGCTCGGCACCGCGCCGCCGGAGATCGGCACGGTGGCCCACCTGCTCAACGTCCACCCCCGGACGCTCCAGCGAAGGCTGCGGGACGAGGGCACGACGTTCGCCCGGATCGTCGACGAGGAACGCCGCGGGGCCGCGCACCGCTACCTCACCACCACTGAACTCCCGCTGGGCCAGGTGGCCTTGCTCCTCGGCCTCTCCGAACAGTCGGCCCTGAACCGTTGCTGCCGGCGGTGGTGGGGGGTGACGCCGCGGGGGGTGCGGCGGGGGGAGGCTGCAGAGTCCGACGCCCTCGGCCACCAACTCCAGTACGGCAGTGCGCAGTTCCGGGAGAACCCGCCATGCTGACGGGGTGACACTGAATCCGGCCATCGCGGCGATCGTCGGCACGACCCTGGGAGCCATCGCCTCCATCTCCGGCGTCTTGCTCACCCAGGTCGCGACGAACAAACGTGAGCGCGAGAACCGCGTCTGGTCACGGTGCATGACCGTCTACGAAGACGCCATGATCACCGTCCACCGGCTGGCCGAACTGCGTTCGGAACTGAGCAGGACCGGCACCTGGCCGGGCGGCACCAGCTCCGCGCAGACCGACAGTCACGCTCTGGCGGCCCGCCTCGAGATCTACGCCACGACCGAGGTTCTCGAAGCGCACTGGGCCACCTTCACGACGATGCAGGCGTGGATGCACGCGTGGGAGGAGTGGGACAACCAGGAGGGGGACAATCCCCGGGTATCCGAAGCCGATGAGCTGTGGCGGGAATTCATCCGGTGCGTCGAGGCGTCGGAGGAATCGGACCGCCAGTTCTGGATCACTCTGCGAAAGGAGGTGCGCGGGAGGAAAGGAGAAACACGCCAGCCGTGATCAGTGCGGCAGCGGGGCACCCCTCCATGGCGCGCGCCCCTGAAAGGATCTCCGCAACTCACGTCCTCGCAAAGACACTTGTGGGGCCACTCCCGATCCAGGGCCCTTCTTGGCTACCATTGCATATTCCACGCGCAATGGCGCGATTCATTCCTGGGATCGGACGGGGGGACGAACCCATGACCCACCCCAAGCACTTGATCCAGATATTCCGGGGAAACCGTCGCATCGCATCCGGTGTGCGGCTGACGAAGTACTTCGCCTTGACCGTGGCGCACCGCCTGGGAGAAGACCGGGAGCAGCGTCAGCGGCCGGTCATCGTCCGGCTTCCGGGTGGCAGGCGCCTGGAAGGCAAGGTCGCGGACTGCGACCTCCTGACCGACATGGCCCTCGTGAGGATCATTTTCCGCAAGGGAGAGAGCGTGCCGCTGCCCGGCATCGACTTCGACGTGGCGCAGCCGGGCGAATCCTGGACGGCGGCCCACCGGACGCCGGGAAATGGCGTTGTGCTTCGGGGAACCGTGAGCGACGCGTCGGTCATCTATCAGAGCACGCGCGACAACCAAGTCGTCAACTGCCATCAGCTCCGGCACGACGGTTCGTGCGACAACATACAGAAGTACGCGGGCAGCCCCATCGACCGGGAGCACCAAGACCCCGACCGCCCGTCGGTCGTGCTCGGCCTCCTCGTCGCGCGGCCCACCGCCACGACCGCTCCGGCGGACACACTCTTCGCCGGGGTGATCAAAGAGGCGGTGCGCCGGTTCGACTCCTTCAGGTTTCGTGCCGAGCCGTCGCGGGCGCTGCCCGAGTCCGAAAGGATCTACACGGTCCTCCAGGATCCGTTGGCGGAGGCGGCGGCCCGCAAGGACGAGACGGTCCGGGCCGGCCTGCAGCGGGCCGGCGTGTCCAGCTACGTGAACCTCCGCTGGAACCACCGGCCGTGAAGAGCGCGCCCCGCACAGGGGCGGCCCGCCTCCTGGAGGGAACATGACGACGATCGCACACATCGGCGAGGCACTGACCGCGGCCGAGGACGCACTCGAAGCGCAGGGCAGCGCCCGCGTGGATCTCAAGGAGTCGCTCGCCGGCTACGTGAAACGCCTCACGAGCCCCGAGGCATCGTCCGTACCTCTGCGGACCACCGCCCGGCAGCACATCACCCTCGCGCAGCTCCTCCTCGCGCTCGGGATGCCCGAGCGTTCTTTCTCGGTGGCGGATGTGGCCCTGCGGCACATGGAGATCGCCGAGGTGGACAGGGAGGTGTTCGCGCCCGACACCTGGAACGAACTGGGCTCGCTGCTCGCGGAGCACGACGATCTCGACCGGGCCCGCATGGTCCTGAACTATGCCTTGAACAGGGCGCAGCGCAGGGCTGCTCCCGAGCACGCCAGGATCCTCGCCAACCTGAGCGCGGTGAGCCTGCGGGCCGGGCACCTGGAGGACGCCTCGGTCTGGGCGCAGAAGGCGGTCACCGTCCTCGGCCAGTCCTACGGCAGCGACCCGGAGGCCCGGCTGACCGCCGACTGGGTGCGTGTGGAGGTGGCATCGATCCGGCGGGACACCACAGAGCTGAAGCGTGCCAGCAACGAATTCGCCGCATCCGTCGACTGGTTCATCACCAGCCTCACGGACGACGACGACCCCAAGGCCATTGCCGTCCGGTCCGCGCTGGCCCAGGCGCGGTTCCAGTTGGCCAGGGCCACACATGACGACGAGCGAGCCGAGGAGCAGCTCGGCGAGCTGGAGATCGCCCATCTGCGCGCAGTCGCGCTGCTCGGCCCCGACCACCAGCAGACACTGATCGCCCAGGCCGCCCTCGCCGCGGCGGAATACGACGCCGCCGACGGCGCCATGCTCGGCGCTACGCGCAAACAGCAGGCCGTGGCCCTACTTGACTCAGCCACCACCACGGCCGCCCGAACCCTGGGCCGTGACCACTCCCAGACGATCGCGCTGCGTGCGGCTCTCGCAGTCATACGGAGCGACTCGGCTCCGCCCGATGAACTCCCGTACGACATCGACCACGTCTACACACCTCAGGAGAGCACCACCCGCAACAAGGCCAAGGGCGAGGCGGTCAAACGCGAGCGCAACATGATCAGGCTGATCGCGCACGCGGGGGCGTCCTTCTTCCTGAAGGACCTGAAGCGCTTTCACCCGCAGGTGGTCCACGCCTTGAACCACGGCAGCAACTTCTACGCCATCATCAGCAGCCCCTGGAACTCCCTCGCCATGTTCACCAAACACGACGCGACGGCCGAACGGCCCAATTCTCACAACATCATCGACATGGTCGCGGCAAGCGATTACTACGACAAAACCTTCCTTCCGGTGATCGACTCCTACCGTACGCTCGCGGAGACGTACCCCGGCCAGATCGAGTTGCGTCTCACTCATATCGACATACCTGGTTCGACGCTTCTCACGACGCACAAGGGGTTCTTCGAGCCCTACATCACGTCCAATCCCGAGCGCAGGACCCGACGCAAGTTCAATGTGTTCGAGGTGGAGTTCCACAGGGACAGCAGGTATTACACGGACAGCGACTACGAATTCGGGATCCAGTGGGAGCTGGCCAGCCCTCTTGACCAGTTCGAGGCGAACGAGAAGCAGCACAAGAAGGCTCTGCGGGACGCCGTGCGCGCGCAGGCCGACGACCGTCTGATCAAGGAGACCGGATTACCGCAGACCGGTACGGGAGATGGAGAGCTCAAGGGAGATGGAGAGCCCCGCCCCTGACGCTGCGCAGCACCCCCACCGACCCCACGAACAGCGCCTCCGGCAGGTCGTCCAGGTGCCAGAACTGCCAGCGCAGGCACCGCTCGGGCTCCAGTACCCGTGGCTCGCCGATGAAGTCGAGGATCTCCACGCCCACCTGCATGTGGTGATTGGCCGCCGGGTCGGGATCGGTGACGCAGGCGACGCGCGTGCCGATGGCGCGGAGGCCCGTCTCCTCCGCCAGCTCCCGGCAGGCCGCGCCGGCCAGCGACTCGCCCACTTCGAGATGTCCGCCGGGCAGTCCCCAGGTGCCGTCGCCGAAGGTGTTGGCCCGCAGCCCGAGCAGCACGCGGCCGCCCGCGCGGACGATCGCCTGAACCCCTACGCGTACCTGTGTCGTCATCGCGGGCTCCTCACGCGTCCGGATAGGTGCCGGTGAAGTTCTCGATGTTCCTGGCCCCCTCGACCGGAGGCGACGGTTCGTCGAAGCTCTCCGCGAGCCGCTCGAAGAAGTTGCCGATCCTGCGCTCCCCGTCCTCGTCGACGACGACGACCTCGCAGTCCGGGTCGATGAAGAAGTAACTGCCCGTGCGGGTCTTGTTCCGGTAGACCCGCAGCGTGACGTCGCGCTCCTTGGCCGCGATCTCGCATCGGTGCACGACGTCCTCGAACTCGTCGTCCCCGACGGCGAGCCAATCCCTGTTGTCGGCGCCGTAGTTGGTCTCCGACATCTGGTAGACCTTCCAGACGTCGGGCCTGCAGGAGTCCTCGATGAGGTTCAGCACGTCGGGCGCGCCCCGCACGTTCAACCGTGTGACGACCGTGCCGAGCTTCACCTGGACGCGCCGGTGGTTCTCCCGCACCTCTTTGAGCAGCGCCAGCATCTTGTCGCGGTGCGGCGCGACGCCGGTGCGCAGTGCCCGGTGCTCGTCCGCGTCGGCGGACTCCAGGGGCAGCGCGATCCAGGAGAGGCTGGGCAGGACGCGTTCCATCGTGCGCAGCGGGGCGAGGCCGTTGGTGCTCAGGACGACTCGTGGCGCGGTGCCGTCCTCGCCGGGCTCGCGCAATGCGGCCGCGAGCTCGTGGAGATAGGAAAGCAAGGTCGGCTCACCTCCGGAGATGACGACGCCGCGCACGCCCCCGTCCTTCAGTGCTGCCGCGACCTTGAGCGCGACGCCCCGGGACATGGAGGGGACCTCGTGCCTCGGGCCGAAGCAGAAGGGGCAGCTGAGATTGCACCTTCCGATGGGCCGCATGTCGACGAAGGCAGGGATGAGCATGGTCGGGACCCTAGCGACAACTGAGGTCTGATATCGCTGTTTCCACGGCCATCGCGCATCGAACATTCCCTCTAAGCGCGCAAGGCAAGCGCACGTCCGGGCGGAGGGGTCGGTTCCGGCCAGTTTCGGACGCCGGACAGGCCGTTATCTGGCTGGTCTTGTCGTGGACCAAGTAGATGCCCCAGGCATCCAATAGGAGAGGTAAGAGGAGCCCTTCCGCTTGTGAGGTCAGTCCATGACGGAATCAGTCGCGTCCGAACCGATCGCCTCCGAACCCACCGAATCCGACCCCACCCCCTCCCCCATCCCCTTCCCCCAGGACCGCACCTGCCCCTACCACCCCCCGGAGTCCTACGCCCCGCTCCGCGAGGCCCGGCCTCTCGCCAGGGTCCGGCTCTTCGACGGGCGGTCCGTCTGGGTGGTCACCGGGCAGGGGGCCGCGCGTGACCTGCTCGTCGACCCGCGGCTTTCCACCGACCGTGAGAACGAGGCGTTCCCCGCCCCCACCGAGCGCTTCGCGAACGTACGCAACCGCCGTGTCGCCCTGCTCGGCGTCGACGACCCCGTGCACAACACGCAGCGCCGCATGCTCATCCCCAGCTTCTCGGTCAAGCGGATCGCCGCGCTGCGGCCCCGCATCCAGGAGACCGTCGACGGGCTCCTCGACGCCATGGAGGCGCAGGGGCCGCCCGCCGAGCTGGTCGGCGCGTTCGCGCTGCCGGTGCCGTCCATGGTGATCTGCGCGCTGCTCGGCGTGCCCTACGCCGACCACGAGTTCTTCGAGGAGCAGTCGCGGCGCCTGCTGCGTGGTCCTCTCGCCGAGGACACCGAGCGCGCACGTGATGAACTCGACGCCTACTTCTACGCGTTGATCGAACGCAAGCGGCGCGAGCCGGGCGATGGGCTGCTCGACGAACTCATCCACCGGCAGCTCGCGGAGGGCGCGCTCGACCCCGAGGAGCTCGTCAGCCTGGCGACGATCCTGCTGGTCGCGGGGCACGAGACCACGGCCAACATGATCTCCCTGGGGACTTTCACCCTCCTCCAGCACCCCGATCGGCTCGCCGAGCTGCGTGCCGACGCGTCGCTGATGCCCGCGGCCGTCGAGGAGTTGCTGCGTTTCCTGTCCATCGCGGACGGGTTGCTGCGGGTGGCCAAGGAGGACATCGACGTCGCCGGCAGCAGCATCCGTGCGGGTGACGGCGTCATCTTCTCCACCTCCCTCATCAACCGCGACGCCGCGGCCCGCGCGACCCCGGAGGAGCTGGACTTCCACCGCGCCGACCGCCACCACCTCGCGTTCGGCTTCGGCATCCACCAGTGCCTCGGCCAGAACCTCGCCCGAGCCGAGATCGACATCGCCCTGCGGACGCTCTTCGCACGGCTGCCGGGGCTTCGCCTCGCGGTGCCCGCGCGGGAGATCCCGTTCAAGCCCGGCGACACCATTCAGGGGATGCTCGAACTCCCCGTCATCTGGTAGGAGTTGAGATGAGCGTGCGCGTAACGGTGGACACCGAGCGGTGCGTGGGCGCGGGGATGTGCGCGCTCACCGCGCCGAGCGTCTTCACCCAGGACGACGACGGCTTCAGCGAGGTACTCCCCGGCCGCGAGGACGGCGGCGGCGATCCCCTCGTACGTGAGGCCGTGCGGGCCTGCCCGGTGCGGGCCGTCACCGTGGAGGAGTGAGACACATCAAGCGGGCAGGCAGGCGGGGGCAGGCAGCCGTCAGCCTCGCAGCGTCACCGTGAAGCTCCGGCCGTACGCGTGGTGGGTGTCCACGTCGATCCGGGTGCCGCCATGGGCCCGGCTCACGCGTACCCCCTCGTCGGCCTTCACCTGCCGCAGGGAGCGCCCCCGGACCAGCACGCTGATCCTGTCGCGGTCCATCGTCGGATCGGACACCGCCACGGTGGTCGTGCCACGCCGCTCACGCCGCACGAGCACCGACGCGGGGCCGTCGATCCGCAGCCCGGCGGTCTCGCGCCGTCCCCCGGTGAAGCTGTTCGCGGCGGTCAGGCCGAGGCCCGCGTGACTGACGGCCTGCAGCCGCACCGTGTTCGCGAGGACCTTCAGCGGCTGCCCCGGCCCGTACGACCGCAGCGCGGCCTCCCCCGCGTTCGGCACCAACGCGTAGGCCAGCGAGGCGGGCTCGGCCCCGGCCGCGCCGTCCACCGTCACGCCGAGGACCGTGCGCGTCACGGCGGTGTCCGGGTTGGCGGTGCGTACGACCCGGCGGCTTCGGGTGACCTCGTCCAGGCTGACGCGCACCTTCGGGGTGTCCAGGAAGACGTAGCCGACGGAGGTGCCTCGCGTGGCGTCGGCGTACCGCAGCCACCGGAGGTCACCCGTGCCCGCCCCGGTCCACGCGCGGCCGTCACGCAGCTGCCCCGTCACGGTGACCTCGTCGTCCGGCGCCGCGGTCCTGGCGTCGATCGTGGTCGTCACGGCCCGCCCCGCGCGGTCGCCCACCCCGGCGGCGAGCACCACGATCTCCTCGTCGAGCAGGAACCACGACTTCGTCGCCGTGGCGTTGCGGTACACGACGAAGTCGTCCGGCAGCAACTCCCGCTCCTGGAAGGCGGCATCACTCGACTGCACCGCACCCGCCGCGCCGTACGCCCCGAGGACGGCGCCCCCGGAGTGCTGGTTGGAGCCGCGCGGGAAGTAGACGTACTTGTTCTGCGACTCGGAGGAGGAGGTGAAGTTCAGGGGGTGGCTCGGGTTGTCGTAGTACGGCTTTCCGTAGAGGGCGGGGACCGTGCGCCGCTGCTCGACGGGCGCGGTGACCCCCGCGAGGCCGTACGGAGAGACCGTGGTGAAGTAGTCGACCCCGTACGCCTGTGTCTGGTCCTGCCCGGAGAGGTAGAGGTAGTACGCGCCGTCGCCCTGGAACCACGGCATGAGGTTCTCGCCGCTCATGTACTCGTACTTGCTGATCCGGTCCGAGCTGCGGGCCAGCGCGAACGCGTAGCCCGGTCTGCGGTGGACGTTCTTGTCCATGGCGTTGAAGGCGACGCTGCGGGAGGCGGGGTTGAGGTCAGCGGCGGGCAGCGAGGTGTCGCCGATGATGTCCGCGTAGCGCACGATGCTGACGGGCGAGACGAACCCCGCCGGGTCGAGTGCGGCGCGCGAGGTGGCGCGGATGTGCTTCACATAGCTCTTCAGGGCGGTGGCGTCGGCGCCCGTCGAGAGGGAGGAGAGGTCGACGACGGCCTCCACGACCACGGCGACGTCGACGTATCCGCCGTCCGGCCGCGACACGGCGCGCCCCTTCACGATCTCCATCATCCAGCCCTCGAAGATGACGGGCGCGAAGCCGTCACGCACCCACTTCCGCACGGTCGGCACCAGCTCCTCGCCGTGCGCGAAACCCGTCCCGTCGAGGATCTTGAGGGTCTGTACGACGCGTGTGAGCAGTCCCTTCCCGTACGAGCCCGTGTACGCGACGGAGGCGTGCTGTATGAACGAACCGTCGGCGTAGTGGCCGTCCGTCACCCCGTGGACGAGGTGGTAGGGGTCGACGGTGACGAAGACCGTCAGCTGGTCGACGAGGGCCTTGCGGATGCGGGCCTCGCCGCTCGCGCCCAGGAGCGCGCCCTGCAGGATCCGGTTGGTGGTGATGTCGGCGAGATTGGCACCGGTGTGGAACCGCGAGTCGAGGTTCACGTCGCCGTCGGTGCCGTTGCGCAGGTAGGCGTCCATCGAGGTGACGTAGGTGCCGATGAGCTCGGGGCGGTAGGTCCGCACCTCGTCGACGAGGAGTACGAGGGTCTTGCTGACGTGCTGGGAGATGCCGATCTCCCAGTTGAACCAGTTGCCGTAGTAGCCCTTGGCCTGGTCCCCGTAGTGGCGCTCGTGCAGCCACACGAGGCCGTCGATGACGCGGCGCTGCACGGTGGTGTTCCCGTAGAGGTCCGAGGGCGTGGGGTTCGGTGCGCGGGTGGCGAGGGCGATCTCGTACAGCCGTCTGTAGGCCGTGTTGAGGAGGGCGTCGTCGGTGCCGAGCACCAGACCGGCGAAGAGCTCGCCCTCGCCCGCGTCGTCCATCGCCTTCAGGTTCGTCCGCGCGGTCCTGTCGATCGCGGTGAGTTTGGCGGCGGTCTCGGGGCGCGCGTTGGATTCGGCGGTCCCGGCGAAGACGTCCACGGTGTTGGCCAGCAGTCGGGCGCTGTCCGCCGCGGCCTCGGCGGCGCTCGCAGGAAGCGCGGGGATCACCGCCAGGAGACCGGCGGCCGAGAGAGCGGACAGCAGGCGTCTGCGGGTGATCTCCATGGCTTCCTCCGCCGTACGTGGGCGCTACTGGGGGAACTGGCGTGCTGGCGGGCGGAGTCAAGCAGACGACCCGACCGGCGACAAGGGTGTTGCCGTTCCACGCCGCCACGCCGCGTGACCATCACCGGATAGGCTCAGTGCATGCTGGCCGAGCAGCACGACCCGGAGGGTTACGCCGTCCTCGCCATCGTCGTCATCGCGTCGTCGGCCGGTGTCTTTCAGGCTCTGCTCAGCCTTCCCACGGACCCCGGGCGATCGCGCGTGTCCTCACCGGCACCGGCGTGGACGGCCCGAGAGGGGTGACCGCGATCGGGGCCCACGGCGGCATCGTGCTGGTCGAGGGCCCGCGGACGGCCCAGTTCGCGGGCATGCCCGCGGCAGCGTTGGAGTCGGGGGCCGCCGACCGGGTACTCCGCCCGGAAGGGATCGCCGCGGTCCTGCGCGGGCCCGTCGAGAGCAAGAGGCAGCGATGAGCGAGCCGTCCGGTCCCGTGGACGGGGCCGCGAAGAGCGCGGGAAAGGACCAGGCGCCGGAGCCCACGACCGAACGGGTGCCCGCGCAGAAGTCCGGACGCTCGGGTGACGCGGTCGGCGAGGGTCTTGAGAACCTGCTCGGATTCATCCGCGACGCCCGCGGCTTCGACTTCACCGGCTACAAGCGGGCCGCCCTCGGCCGCCGTATCCGCGAGCGCATGGGCGTCGTCGGCGCGCGGGACTACGCGGACTACCGAGATCTCCTCGAGACCGACACGGCCGAGTTCCGCGCCCTGTTCGACACGATCCTGATCAACGTCACCTCGGTGTTCCGCGACCCCGGCGCCTGGGACCTCGTCCGGCGCGAGGTGCTGCCCCAACTGCTCGCGGATTCCGGCCCCGAGAGGGAGATCCGGGTATGGAGCGCGGGCTGCTCCAGCGGCGAGGAGGCGTACTCGCTGGCGATCATGTTCGCGGAGGCCCTCGGCGTCGAGGAGAGCCTGAGCCGCGTGAAGATCCACGCGACGGACGTGGACGAGGGGGCGCTGCGCGGCGCCCGCGCCGGCCGCTACCCCGCGAAGAACCTGGAGACCCTCTCCACCGAGCTGCGCGACAAGTACTTCGAGCGGCACGGCACCCACTACGTCGTCCGCCCCGACCTGCGGCGCCAGGTGGTCTTCGGTCGGCACGACATCACGCGCGACGCCCCGGTCTCCCGTCTCGACCTGCTCGTCTGCCGCAACACGCTGATGTACTTCGACATCGAGACGCAGACCCAGATCGTCGACCGCTTCCATCTCGCGCTGCGCGAGGGCGGCTATCTCTTCCTCGGCAGGGCCGAGATGCTCCTGAGTGACAGCGGCAGCGAACGCTTCGAGGCGGTCGACGTCCGTCGGCGGGTGTTCCGTCGCCGGCCCGGCACCGCCGTCTCCCGTCATCTGCGGGACCTGCTCCTCGACGCCTCGCAGGGCGCTTCCGTCGCGCTCGACCTGGACGGTCTCGTGGTGATGATCAACCACGGGGCCCGTGCCCGGTTCGGCCTCTCGGTCCACGACGTGGGCCGCCCCTTCCAGGACCTGGAGCTGTCCTGCCGGCCCACCGAACTGCGCTCGCTGATCGACCGGTCCACCTGCGAGCGCAGGCCGCTGCGGGTGAACGCCGCCGAGCGGCGCGCGGGCAACGAGACGCAGTACTTCGACATCGTCGTCCAGCCGGTCTCCGGCAGCCACGGTTCCCCGGTCGCCACCGTCGTCATGTTCACGGACGTCACGGTGGCCACGCGGCTGAAGGCCGAAGCCGAGCGTGTGCGCGCGGGCTTGGAGACGGCGTACGCGGAACTCCGGTCGACGAACGAGGAACTGGAGACCACCAATGAAGAGCTTCAGTCCACCAACGAGGAACTGCAGACCACCAACGAGGAACTCCAGTCGGGCAACGAAGAGCTCGAGACCATGAACGACGAGCTGCGGCTGCGCTCCACGGACCTGGACGAGACCCGGGCCCTCCTGGAAGGCGTGGTGAGCAGCATCGCCGCCGGCGTGGTGGTCCTCTCCGCCGACATGCGCACCCGGAGCTGGAACCGCGGCGCGATCGAGCTGTGGGGACTGCGCGCCGACGAGGTGCTCGGCAAGAACTTCCTCTCCCTCGACTTCGGCCTGCCCACCGAGAAGCTGCGTGAACTCATCCCGGAGTGCGTCGCGTCGGGAGAGCGGTCGGGCCCGGTGGTGATTCCCGCCGTGAACCGCATCGGTCGGCGCATCGACTGTTCCGTCATCTGCTCGCCCTTCGACGCGCGCAGCGGAGGTGTCGTCCTTCTGATGGAAGACATCAAGGCAGGAGGCGGTAACTGACCCCGTGAGTCGTATTCTGTTGAACATGAGCGCCATGGAAGGCAGTTCGCGAGAAGCGGGCGACCAGGGCGACATCGCCTGGGGGCGCGCCGTCCGGGCGAGGGAACGCGCGGCCCGGGAATCGGCGACAGCCGAGCGATACGACCGTCAGTACGCGGAGAGCGGCCTCCCGTTCGACGCGGAGGCGGCGGAGCGGCACCACTCGGCGGCCAAGAGACACCTCACCACTGCCCGGCTCCAGGAAAGTTACGCACGCAGGATGTGGAACTGGGCGGCGAAGCGGCCGTCACCCAGGCCCCCGCCCTCTGACGAGCACCGCCCCTTGTTCATGGCCGGGGTGGCCGAGGCGTGCGGGACGCGCAGTGCGGCGCTCACCCTCGTCGGGGAGGACCTGGGCCAGCTCGCCGTCGCCGCCTCCGACGGTCGCGCACGCGGCGCCCAGGATCTGGAGTTCGTCCTGAACTCCGGGCCCGGGCTCGACGCCGCCGGGAGCCGCCGCACGGTGTTCGCGTCGGGCGCCGTCCTCGAGCGGCGCTGGCCGGGGTACGGGGCGGGCCTCGCCGCCCTCGGCCTGAGTGCGGTCGCCGCACTGCCGCTGAAGGCGTCCGGCAACTGCGTCGGGGCGCTCACCCTCTTCGACCCCGCGGCGCCGCCGGCTCGGTCGGACACGTTCCACACCGTCGCCCGCGCCCTCCTGAACGGCGTACTGCTCGGACCGGACGGAGACCTCGACCTGTACGGCGGTGCCGACATCCGGGCGGTGGTCCACCAGGCTGCGGGCGCCCTGTCCGCGCAAGGGGGCAGATCACTCGCGGATTCCCTCGCGCTCATCAAGGCCCGTGCGTTCGCGTACGGCGAGCCCCCCGAAGTGGTCGCCCGGCGCTTTCTGTCCGGGGCGATGGAGCTCTAGGAGCCGACGGCCACCACCCGCGGCCCGGCGCCCGGAGTCCGGCGCCCGGTTGGTAGCGTCTCCTCTCCGATCTTGGAAGGGGGGCCATGCCGGGGATGCGTGACGTCCGCAGACGTACCTGGCTCGTGGCCACCGGGGTGGCCGTCCTCGCGCTGGTGGTGGGGGGCACCGGGATCTCCGTGTCGCGGTCCCAGGAGCGCGACGACCGACTTGCCGCCAACCAGGACCAGTTGACCCACGCCTGCGCGGGACTGCTCCCCGAGGAGCTGAGTTCCTTCGTGCCGGACGACTCGGCGGGCGTACTGGACGAGTACGGCACGCTCCTCGCGCCGGGGCAGCAGAGCCGGGCGCTGCTCGACTGCACGCTGTCGTGGGGCGGAGGCGACGAGCGCTGGGAGCCGGAAGCGCAGGTGAGGGTGCGGGCCCAGGCCGCGCTCGGCCGGGCCGACGCACCGGCCGGCGGCTTCGCACTGCCGCTGCCGAGCCATGCGGTGGGCGGGGTCTCCACCGATGACCGTCTGCACGGCAGCCTGGTGTCGGCCACGCTGCTCACGGAATGTCCCAAGGGGCTGAGCGGCCGGGTCGAGCCGTCGAAGGATCTGCTCGTCTCGGTGGATCTGCCCTCACACGCCGACAGCGAGTACGACGTGCCGAAGGCCGACCGGCTCCTGGCGTCCCGCACGGCGGTCCGGGTCGCCGACTGGGTGAGCCGGAAACAGGGCTGCGGAGGAAGGCCGTTGGCCGACGCGAAGGAGCCGAAGCGGGCCGACCCGCTCTGCGACTGGCTCTCCCCCGAGGCCCTGAAGTTCGCGCCCGGGCGCTGGAAGTTCGACGCGAACGCCACCACGTACAACAAGCGCACCGGGGCCTGCGGCGGTCAGTGGGACGACGCGGCGGGGCAGGCGCCCGAGCCGAGGGCGAAGGCTGCGAGCGCGGAGAGCTGGTCCGGCGTTCTCGCGCCCGGCGCGTACGAGAGGTTCGGCGGCGGCGGTGACGTCCCCGGCACCGGGACGAGCCGCCACAAGCGGGGCCCCGATGGGCAGTTGGCCTTCGAGCGGTCGGGCGACGATCCGCTGCTCGCGCTCTGGGCGCGGTCGGTGTGCGACGGCGGGCCGACGTTCCACCGTGTCACGGTGACACCCGCGCTCGACTTCCGGCACCAGGACGAGGTCGTCCTGGACAAGAAGGAGTGGCGCCGGGTCTCGGCGGACGCGCGGGCCCTGCTCGACCGCTATCTGGCGGCGGACGACGGCTGGCCGCGACGCGCGCACTGCCGGGACACCGAGATCATGGGAGAGGTGGAGGAGTGGCAGGGCTGACCTGGCGTTCCGGTGCCGGACGGGGGCTCGCCACGGCTGCCGGGGCGGTGCTCGCCCTCGCGCTGGTGGCGGGCGGGTACTTCTGGTTCGGCGGGGGCTACGACCGGTGGGTGGCGCAGCGACTGGTGGGCGGGGCCTGTGACGGCGTGCTCCCGGCCGCCGAGGTGCGTGACGTACTGGGCGACGGGCCCTTCAAGGACGAGACGCGTGACCGGGGGCACGGCGAGCTGGGCGACGCCTCCCTGCGCGTGGACTGCACGATCACCCGTGACGCCGAGGGCAGGTCGGCACGCGACGGCTCGGTGACGGTGAGCGTGCGGGCGGTGCCGGAGCGGCCCGCGAAGGACGACGAGGGCCCGGAGACCCGCGGGTGGCGGCGGGACGCCTTCAGCGGCGAGTGGGACGGGGTGTATCCGGACGTGCGCTCCGCACTGCCGCCGGTGGCGGTCGGCTCCGGCTGGAACGGCGTCTTCACGGCGAGCGGTTCGAGCGGTTCGACTGGTTCGAGTGGTTCGAGCGGCGCTGACGCGTCGGCCACCGCCGCGGTCCTCCTCGACTGCGCGCGCGGCCGTGGCGGGCTCCTGGTCACGGTGGACGCCGAGCGCGAGGACACGAGCGTGGACGACCCCGGGCAGCGCACCGCGTTCGCCCGGATCGCCACCGCCACGGCGGCCAACGCCTCCGCCCACTGGAACTGCGACGCCGACCTGGGGAAGCCGCCGCGCACGGTGCCGCTGCCGGTGGACACGGACGAGTCCGTGCCGCTCCGCGACGCCGCCGCGTCCTGCCGTGGCGTCCCCGGGCGCGGCTCCGAGGCCGCACGCGCGTGGGAGGGCGGGCGGCGCGGGACACCGGTCGAGGTATGTGTGTTGGGTCCCGCCACCGTGACGCGGGCCGGGCTGCCGGTGGCCGCGTCGTCCGAGGACGTGGGCGGGCGGCACCGGCTGACCGCGTACTACGGCCCGTACGCGCAGGACGAGCGCTACCGCTACCAGGACCACTACGACTACCTGGGCCGGAGCCGCATCCCCGGCGCGCAGCCGTCGGGCCGCCTCCCGGACGGCGGGTACTGGGTGAGCGCGGCGTGCGAGGAGGGCGGCGAGCGCGCCCTGTTCACCGTCGAGCCACCTGGGTCCGGCGACGGCTTCTACGGACAGGACGAGAAGGACGAGAAGGACGAGACCACGCCTGCCGATCGCGCCTATCAGCGCGCCGCGCTCAAGGCGTTCGCCCAGGGCTCGGCGAGGGCGCACGGCTGCGGGACGCCCTCCGCCGCGAGGCCCTGACCCGCCTCAGCCCTGCCGCGTCTCAGCCCTAGCGCGTCCCGCCGCGCGCGGCGATGTGGGGCGGGGCCGCGATGCCCGGCGGGAGCAGTGGGTCGGCGACCGGGGCGCCCCAACTGGCCGTCAGGGGAAGGTTTCCGGCCCAGATCCCGAGCTGGGCGTCGGGTCCGTCGCCGTCGTCCGGTGGGCCCGCGCTCGTCTTGACCGATGCCTCCTCCAAGGAGAGGGCGAGCAGTGTCGTGGCGGCGAGCTCCTTGCGGCTGGGGCGTCGGGCGTGGTCCCACTGGCCCGGTGCCGCGTGCTCGGTGAGCAGGCGCAGGCCGGTCAGCTTCTCCTCCGGGTCGGTGACCTCGCGCGGCACTCCGTAGATCATCGCGCTGCGGTAGTTGACGCCGTGCTCGAAGACCGAGCGGGCCAGGATCAGGCCGTCCACGTGGGTGACGGTCACGCAGATCTCGGCGGCCGGGTCGGCGGCGAGGCTGCGGCTCGCGACCGAGCCGTGCAGATACAGCTGGGTCTCGTCGCGTCCGTAGACGGTGGGGACCACCATCGGATGGCCGTCGACCACGACACCCAGATGACAGACGAACCCCGCGTCGAGTATCGCCTCCAGGTCGGCGCGCTCCAGGCTGCCCTGGTCGCGCAGACGGCGGTGGCGGGTGCGGTCGGTCTGCGGGAGCGTGGCGGGCAGGTGCGGGGGCGGCGGTGCGGGCTGCCCGCCCTGCGGCCGGTGTTCTTGTTCGCTGGTGGTCACGCCTCCGCAAGCTACCGATATCGCGACTGAAATGCCATACCTCAACGAATTGCGCTTGATAACTGGACTGCTCGCGACGAAATCCGCAACCCATGCGCCTTTTGTCCAACTCGGTCTCCGAGAATCCAACAACCTCCGCCGCGTGACGGTTGTGACGCCTCGCCTCCCCGCTGTCTGATGGAGGTCATGGAGCTCCCCTACCTTGAGGACGTATCCCCCGGCACCGGCAGCCTCCCGCCCCGCGCGTGGTATGCGCAGTCGGATGCCATCTCCCTCTCGCTGAACGGCAGTTGGCGCTTCCGGCTCTCTCCGGCCGCCGACACCGCCGATCTCTCCTTCACCTCGGAGGGCTACGACGCCCGGGCCTGGGACACCGTGACGGTGCCGGGCCACTGGGTGCTGCAGAGCCACGGCGCCCCCCTCTACACGAACATGGTCTACCCCTTCCCGGTCGATCCGCCCCGCGTCCCCACCGAGAACCCGACCGGCGACCACCTGCGCGTCTTCGACCTGCCGGACGGCTGGCCGGAGACCGGCGACGGCACGCTCCGCTTCGACGGCGTCGAGTCGTGCGCCCGCGTCTGGCTGAACGGCACGGAGTTGGGCGAGTTCAAGGGCTCCCGGCTCCCGCACGAGTTCTCGGTGGGCCACCTCCTGAAGCCGTCGGGCAACGTCCTCGCGGTCCGCGTCCACCAGTGGTCGTCCGGTTCCTACTTGGAGGACCAGGACCAGTGGTGGCTGCCGGGCATCTTCCGGGACGTGACCCTGCTGCACCGCCCGGAGGGCTGCGCCCTCGACTTCTTCACGCATGCCTCGTACGACCATCGCGCGGGGACGGGGACCCTGCGCGTCGACTCGGACGTCGAAGGGCGGATCAGCGTCCCCGAGCTGGGGATCGATGTCGCCACGGGTGAGTCCGTGACGGTGGCCGTCGAACCCTGGACCGCCGAGACGCCACGCCTGTACGACGGGGTCCTGGCCACGCCGGGCGAGCGTGTCCCGCTGCGGATCGGCTTCCGCACGGTCGCCGTCGAGGACGGCGTCATCAAGGTCAACGGACGCCGGATCCTGTTCCGGGGCGTGAACCGGCACGAGTTCCATCCGGACACGGGCCGCGCGCTCGACCTCGAAACGATGCGCACCGACGTGCTCCTGATGAAGCAGCACAACATCAACGCGGTCCGCACCAGCCACTATCCGCCGCACCCCGCCTTCCTCGACCTCTGCGACGATCTTGGCCTGTGGGTCATCGACGAGTGCGACCTGGAGACCCACGGCTTCACCGAGCAGGGATGGCGCGGCAACCCCGTAGACGACGACCGCTGGACGCCCGCGCTCCTGGACCGGGCCGCCCGCATGGTCGAGCGCGACAAGAACCACGCCTCGGTGATCATCTGGTCCCTCGGCAACGAGTGCGGGACGGGCCGCGGCCTGACCGCCATGGCCCGCTGGATCCGCGCGCGGGACGCGGGGCGCCTGATCCACTACGAGGGTGACCCGACCTGCGCGGACACCGACCTGTACGCGCGCATGTACGCCGACCATGCCGAGGTCGAGCGCATCGGGCACCGAGCGGACACTGGAGGACCCGAGGAGCGGCGCCAACTCCCCTTCATCCTCTGCGAGTACGGGCACGCGATGGGCAACGGGCCCGGCGGTCTGAGCGAGTACCAGGAGCTGTTCGACGCGCACGAACGCAACCAGGGCGGCTTCATCTGGGAGTGGATCGACCACGGCCTCAGGCACCCGGAGTTCGGCTACGCCTACGGCGGTGACTTCGGCGAGGAGCTGCACGACGGGAACTTCGTCTGCGACGGCCTGGTCTTCCCCGACCGGCAGCCGTCACCCGGACTCGACGTGTACAAGCGGGTCATCCAGCCCGTGCGTTTCGCGTACGACGGCGATGCGGGGACGGTCAGGGTCACCAATCTGCACGACTTCGCGGACCTGTCCCAGCTGTCCTTCGAGTGGCAGTTCATCAGCGACGACGAGGAGGCCCCCTTCGAGGCCGGCGAGCTGCCCGTGCCACCGGAGCTCGGGCCCGGCGAGTCCGTCGAGCTGAAACTGCCGGGCGCGCCGCCCGCGAGCCGCGACACCGAGACCTTTCTGCATCTCACGGCCACGGTGGGCGTCGAGACGAACTGGACGAAGCTGGATCACGTCGTCGCGCGGACCGGGTTCGCGGTCACCCCCCGTCCCCCGGCCCGCCCCGCCACCGGGGAGCCCCCGGTGCGCGGCGGCGACCTCATCACGCTCGGCCCCGGCACCTTCGACGCCCGCACCGGCGAGCTGCTCCATGTGGACGACGTCCCGCTGAGCAGCGCCCCGCGCCTGGACATCTGGCGTGCCCCCACCGACAACGACAACGGGGCATCCTGGCAGGGCGGGCAGCGCAACGGCCTCGTGTGGCGCGAGCTCGGCCTGCACCGGATGCAACACCGCCTCGACGCGGTCGAGTCGACGGACGACACCCTCACCGTCCGCACCCGCGTGGCGCCCGCCGCGCGTGACATCGGGCTGCGTACCGTCTACCGCTGGACGTCCGACGGCGCCCGCCTGCGCCTCACGGTGTCCGTGGTGCCCGAGGGCGAGTGGACGGTGCCGCTGCCCCGGCTCGGCATCCGGCTCGGTCTGCCCGCCGCGTACGGGTACGCGCACTGGTTCGGCGGTTCCGGCGAGGCGTATCCGGACACGGCGGCGGCGTCCCACATCGGTCGCCACTCCCTGCCGGTCGACCGCATGCAGACCCCGTACGTGCGGCCGCAGGAGAACGGCGCCCGTGCGGACGTCCGTTGGGCCGAACTGCGGGCGGGCTTCGCGGGCGAGGGCCTGCGGGTGGTCGGTGAGCCCGCCTTCTGGTTCACGGCGCGCCGCTGGACCACCGAGCAGCTCGACGCGGCCACGCACCGCACCGACCTCGTCGCCGGCGACACCGTGTGGGTCCACCTCGATCACGGGCAGCACGGCATCGGGTCGCAGTCGTGCGGTCCCGGGGTGCTGCCGCAGTACGAACTCCATGCCGCCCCGGCGGAGTTCGCCTTCACCTTCGCGCGTCGGGGAGGCACGTCGTAGGGCGGTCAGCCGAGGGGTTCCCGATCCCCCTGGTCGAGCCGGTAGGGCGGGTAGGCGTCCGTGAGCAGCAGGCCGTAGGCCACGACGCGCGCCACCCAGCGGTGCAGGCCGATGTTGAGGTCGTGCATGCCGCGGGGGTAGCCGCCCGTGAAGAGCAGGGTCACGCCCGCGTAGAAGGCCATGAGACCGGCGAGGCCGACGTTGAGGCGCAGGCCGCCCGTGAACAGGCCGACCACCAGGAGCTGCGGCAGGACGAGGAGCCAGCTCTTGACCAGGACGAGTCCCCTGGAGAGGTGCTCGGGGTAGGCGACGTCCAGGTGGGCCGGGTAGTCGTCGACCTCGCGCAGCGTGAAGGGCGGATAGCGGTCGGTGCCGAGTGACCCGTACGCGTAGTACTCGACGCGCCAGGTCCAGCGCAGCACACCGACGGTGAAGCCGAACAGCGCTCGTGGATAGGAGCCGGTGAACAGGACGGCGAAGAACGCGACGAAGGTGACGAGCAGCAGACCGACCCACAGGAAGGCAAGGACGATGTAGTGCGGGACGACGAGCAGCCACTTCACCAGCCAGAGCCAGCGGGACAGCAGCGGGTCGTACTGCGATTCCAGGCGGACGGGACCGGCCCGGTGCTTGCTCGGCGCGGTCACCGTGGGCGTGGCGGACATGGCGGACATCGCGGTCAGCTCCCCTTGTCGCCGTGTTTGCGCTCCTGCCCACATGTACGGCCGTGCGCGGGCGGCGGCAAGGAGTGGCGCGTCGTCCGTTTTCTTCAAGACGGGCCGAGGGAGGCTGCCTAGGCTGCGAAGCATGAACACGAACATCACACCCCGCTTCGACCTGATCGGCATCGTCGTCGCCGACATGGCCGCCACACTCGCCTTCTACCGCCGCCTCGGCCTGGAGTTTCCCGCGGGTTCCGAGGAGCAGCCGCACGTCGAGGCGGCGCTCCCCGGCGGTCTGCGCCTCGCGTTCGACACGGAGGAGACCATCCGTTCCTTCACCGAGAACTGGGAGCCGCCGCAGAGTTCGGGCCGCATCGGGCTCGCGTTCCACTGCGAGACCCCCGAGGGTGTCGACGCGGCGTACGCGGAGCTGATGAACGCCGGGTACCGCGGTGAGCTCAAGCCGTGGGACGCCTTCTGGGGTCAGCGGTACGCGTCCGTCCTCGACCCGGACGGGAACGGCGTCGACCTGTTCGCGCCGCTGCCTACGCCGCCCGGGCCGACCGCGGGCTGAGCAGCTCGCTCAGCGGTACGCCCGCCAACTCCTTGACGTCACGCGCCAGATGGGCCTGGTCGGCGAAGCCCGCGACGGCCGCGGTCTCCGCGTACGCCAGGCCTCCCCTGGCCAGGGCGAGCGCGCGCTGCAGCCGCAGGACCCGGGCCAGCGTCTTGGGGCCGTAGCCGAACGCGGCGAGTGAACGCCGGTGCAGGAGACGGGCGTTGATGCCCACTTCCTCGGCGGTGGACGCGATGGACCGCCCCGCGTCCAGGGCCGTGACGATGTGCGTGAGCAGCGGGTCCGGCGGTCCCACGACGTCCGCCCGCGCCAGGGCGGCGGACTCCAGGACGGCGGCGGGATCGAGGGCCGCGTCCATCCGCTCGGTCAGCCGGCGCGCCTCGGCGGAAGGCCACAGGTCGGCGAGGTCGACGCGCCGGTCACGCAGTTCGTGTGCGGGCACGCCGAGGAAGGCGGGGGCGGTGCCGGGGTAGAAGCGGATGCCCACGTACCGTGCGGCGCCGTTCGACTCGGGGCGGTACGCACGGGTGTCGGGGCCCGCGACCAGGAGCCTGCCGCCGGTCCACAGCAGGTCCATGCAGCCGTCGGGCAGGACGGGGTACACGGGACCGGTCTCGACGCCCCCGGCACGGGTCCACAGGACCGCGCCGGTGACCCGGGACGGCCTCTCCGCGTACTGGACAGGCGCGAACGACACGCTCCCAGGCTACGCCGCCCGAGGCTACGCGGCGCGTGTGCGATGCTCCTGCGGGCTGACCCCGTACACCCGCTTGAAGGCGCTGGACAGCGCGAACGCGCTGCCATACCCGACGCGGCGGGCGATCGCGGCGATCGTCTGCTCGCCGTCCCGCAGCAGGTCGGCGGCGAGCGCGAGCCGCCAGCCCGTCAGGTACGCCATCGGCGGCTCGCCCACGAGTTCGGTGAACCGCCGGGCGAGCGCGGCCCGCGAGACGCCCGCCTTGGCGGCGAGCCCGGCGATCGTCCACGGGTGCGCGGGGTCGTCCTGGAGCAGCCGGATCGCCTGCCCGACGACCGGGTCACTCATCGCCCGGTACCAGGCGGGGGCCTCCGCCTCCGGCCTGGAGAACCAGGCCCGCAGCGAGGCGATCATCAACAGGTCGAGCAGCCGGTCGAGCACGACGTCCTGCCCGGGCTCGTCCTTGGTGATCTCGTCGGCGAGCAGCGGGGTGAGCGGGCAGTCCCACACCTCGGTGGGCAGGACGAGGAGCGGGGGCAGCGCGTCGAGGAGCCGCCCGGTGATCTCGCCGCGCGCCTGGTAGGTGCCGATCAGCATCTCGGAGGTGCCGTCGAGCGACTGGCCCCAGGTGCGCCGCCCGAGGTCCCGGTACTGGTCGGCGGGTGTGTCGCCGAGGGGCACGCAGTGTTCGCCGGGCCGGATCTCCACCTGGGGTGGCGCCGCCCGCTCGTCGGCGACGGTGTAGTGGTCGGGCCCACGGGCGACGGCGACGTCACCGGGCCGGATCAGCTGGGGTTCGCCGTCATCGGGCACGATCCAGGCGGTGCCCCGCACCATGATCATGACTGACAGGGGTGCCTCGTCCGCGATACGGACGGACCAGGGCGGGTCGAAGCACGCGCGGATCATGAAGGCTCCTCGCGCACGGGGGCCTTCCAGCAAGCCTGCGAGTACGTCCATGCGGGAAGCGTAGACGTACGCGTATGGGGGCGAGTCCCTGGCGGATGGTTCCTTGTGGCGCGGGCCAGTTCACTGGAGTCATGACAGAGAGCGCAGTGAACACGCAGCACACGCAGCACACCCAGCCGATGACCGTGCTGGTCACGGGAGCCACCGGCAGGACAGGGCGCCGGGTCGCGGAGGCCGCGCGGGCCGCGGGCCACACGGTGCGGGCCGCTTCGCGGTCGGGAGCCGTGCGGTTCGACTGGTACGACCCCTCGACGTGGGAGGACGCGCTGCGGGGCGCGGACGCCGCCTACCTCGCCTATATGCCGGACGTCGGCGCGCCCGGCGCTGGCGAGACGGTGGGCGCGCTGGCCCGGCAGGCGGTGGCGCTCGGTGTGCGGCGGCTCGTGCTGCTGTCCGCGCGGGGCGAGGACCAGGCGGAGCCGGCCGAGCGGGCGGTGCGGGACTCCGGGGCCGAGTGGACGGTCGTACGGGCGAGTTGGTTCGCCCAGAACCTCAGCGAGGGGCCGCTGCTCGACGGGATGCGCGCCGGTGAGCTGGTGTTCCCGGCCGATGAGGTGCTCGAACCGTTCATCGACGCGCGGGACATCGCCGATGTGGTGGTGGCGGTGCTCCGCCCCGGATCGGGTTACGCGGGACGGGTGGTGGAGATCTCGGGGCCGCGGCTTCTTTCGTTCCGTGACGCCGTGGCCGAGGTGTCGGCGGCTGCGGGGCGGGAGATTCGGTATGTCCCCGTCTCGGCGAGGGAGTACGGGGGTGCTCTCGCCGAGTACGGGGCGCCCGCGGAGGAGGTCGAGTTCCTGATCGAGCTCTTCGAGACGAACCTGGACGGCCGCAACGCGTATCTCTCCGAGGGGGTGCGGGAGGTACTGGGGCGGGCGCCGCGTGACTTCGCCGAGTTCGCCCGGGAGCAGGCGGAGGCGGGCGTCTGGAAGGGCTAATTTCCCCCACCCCGCCCCTTCCCGAAAACTCGCTCGGCGCGAGGGTCCTCCTCAATCGCCGGAGGGGCTGAGAAATCAGCCCCTCCGGCCATTGAGAAGCGGGTCTGGGGCCCGCCCTACTCCGGCGGCTTCTCCCCGTTCCCCCCGGGCTTCTTCACATGCGTCCGCAGTCGTGAGGAGACGTCGTCCGGGGGCAGGAAGCGGGACCACCGCTCCGGGAACTCCGATGGCATGTCGGGGTCGTCCGGGTCCTGCGAGGCCTCCCGCGCGGCAGCCGCACGCGCCACCATCTCCACCGCACGCGCCTCCCGGATCCGGTCGTTGGCCGCTCGGGCGGCCGCCGTGGCGACGGAGGGCCACACCCGGTCGATCGCGGCGTTCACCGCCGCCCCCACGAGGACCGCGAACGCCGACACACCGATCCACAGGAGCACGGCCACCGGCGCCGCCAACGAGCCGTAGATCGTGGGGCCTTCGACCGTGCTCGTCAGGTAGATCCGGAGCAGGAAGCTGCCGAGGACCCACATCCCCAGGGCGATCAGCGCACCCGGCATGTCCTCCACCCAGGGCGAGCGCACCGGCACCGACACGTGGTACAGCGTCGTCAGGAACACCACCGAGAGCAGCGTCACCACCGGCCAGTACAGGATCTGCACCACCGTCGTGGAGCCGGGCACCAGCTTCACCACCGCGTCCGGGCCCGCCACCATCAGCGGCAGCGCCACCGAACCGATCAGCAGCGCCACGATGAACAGACCGAACGCCAGGAGGCGGGTCTTGACGATGCCGCGGGCGCCGTCCAGGCCGTACATCACCGTGATCGTGTCGATGAAGACGTTCACGGCGCGCGAGCCCGACCACAGGGCGAACACGAAGCCGATCGAGATGACGTCGGGCCTGCCGACCCGCATGACGTCCTCCAGTATCGGCTGCGCGATCTGGCTGACGCCCTTGTCGGAGAGGACCGTGCGGGACGCCTCCAGGATGTTGTTCTCGACGCTGGCGATCGTGTTCGCACCGGTCCACCGGTCCACGTACGCGAGCAGCCCGATCAGGCTCAGGAGCAGCGGCGGCACCGAGAGCAGCGTGAAGAACGCCGCCTCCGCGGCAAGGCCCAGGATGCGGTACTCCACGCATGAGTTGACCGTGTCCTTGAGCAGCAGCCAGGCAGTCCTGCGCTTGGAGACGTTGCTGTAGAGAGCGCGGGCCCGGTTCCAGCGGCCCGACGGCCTCCCGGGTGTTTCATTTGCCTGGTGCACCTCCTTACCGTAGCGGCATGGCAGCCACCACCCACACAGTGACCAACCAGGCTCCGCCCCTGGTGGGATATGACGTCTTTACGTCTGACCGCGCGCTCTCGGAGGGGGTCGAACGGCATCTCGACCCCGCGCTCCTCGACACCGCCCGCGAGCAACTCTCCGAGCTGGGGCGGACCGCGGGCTCGGAGCAGGCGCGCGAATGGGGGTTCCTCGCCAACGAGAATCCGCCCGTTCTGCACACCCATGACCGCTATGGGAATCGCATCGACGAGGTGGCCTTCCACCCGTCCTGGCACCGACTCCTCGGCAAGGCGGTCTCATCGGGTCTGACCACCGCCTGGTCGCGTCCGGGCGGGCATCTGCGGCGCGCCGCCGGGTTCATGGTGTGGTCGCAGGTCGAGGCGGGGCACGGCTGCCCGGTCTCGATGACGCACGCGGCCGTTCCCGCGCTGCGGGCCGACCCCGCGCTCGCCGCCGTGTGGGAGCCCCGGCTCACCTCTCTCGTCTACGACGAAGGTCTGCGGCCCGCCTCGCGGAAGGCCGGAGCGCTCTTCGGGATGGGCATGACGGAGAAGCAGGGCGGCAGCGACGTACGCGCGAACACGACGCGTGCGCGTGCCCTCGCGGAAGAGGGCGCCTATGAGCTCACGGGGCACAAGTGGTTCTGTTCCGCCCCCATGTCCGACGGTTTCCTCGTGCTCGGTCAGACCGACGCGGGACTCACGTGCTTCCTCGTGCCGCGGGTCCTCGAGGACGGCACGAGGAACGCCTTCGCCATCCAGCGCCTGAAGGACAAACTGGGCAACAAGTCGAACGCGTCGAGCGAGGTCGAGTTCGACGGGACATGGGCGCGCCGGGTCGGGGACGAGGGGCGCGGGGTGCGCACCATCATCGAGATGGTGGCGGCCACGCGGCTCGACTGCGTCATCGGCTCGGCGGCGCTCATGCGGCAGGCCGTCGCGCAGGCCGTGCACCACGCCACGTACCGCGAGGCGTTCGGCGGCAAGCTCATCGACAAGCCGCTCATGCGCAACGTACTGGCGGATCTCGCCCTGGAGTCGGAGGCCGCCACGACCCTCGCGCTGCGCCTCGCGGCCGCGTACGACGACGGGAGCGAGCAGGAGCGCGCGTTCCTGCGCATCGCGGTGCCGGCCGCGAAGTACTGGGTGACCAAGCGCTGCACGCCGCTCGTGGTGGAGGCCCTGGAGGTGCTCGGCGGCAACGGCTACGTCGAGGAGTCGGGGATGCCGCGGCTGCTCCGCGAGTCGCCGCTCAACTCCATCTGGGAGGGCTCGGGGAACGTACAGGCGCTTGACGTGCTGCGTGCGTTGCAGCGGGAGCCGCAGGCCCTGAACGCCTTCCTCCAGGAGGTCGGCGGCGCACGCGGCGCCGACCACCGCCTGGACGGCGCGATCAAGGGGCTGCTCACCGAACTGGCCGACCTGGACGGCGTCGAGGCGCGGGCGCGCCGCCTCGTGGAGCGGATGGCTCTGGTGCTCCAGGGTTCGCTGCTCGTGCGGTACGCGCCCCCGGAGGTGGCCGACGCGTTCTGTGCCTCGCGGCTCGGCGGGGACTGGGGCTCGGCGTTCGGGACGCTGCCGCACACCCTCGATCTGGCCGCCGTGGTGGAACGGGCGGCTCCGCGCGACGCCTAGGCGAGCGGAGAGTCGCGGGGGTGGTGCTGCGCCGACACGGCACCACCCCCGCTCCCAAGCCCCGTTGAGGAGCGTCGACGCCGCGCGAACGGCGTCGGACATCAGCTTCGATCTCCGTACGGCCGTTCGCGAGAGTTGCAGACGGTTGCAAAGCAACAGTTCATTACTGAACCAATACCCTTGCGGACGCCGAGAGGGCACGATGAGCGGATGCCCCCGACGCACTGGCTCTGCTCGGGAAGGACCGGTCATGAACGCCACTTCGACGATCGACCTCGCGAGGATCTCCACCATGGACTGCGCCCAGGCCGCACGACTGCTCGCCGGTGTCCGTCAGGCGTCGCTCGCGGGGCAGCGGCCGCGCATGCTGCCGCGTCCCGTGATCGAGGAGTCCTGGGAGCGGATGAAGCTCGGCGGGGTCGACCCCGACCGTGACTTCCGCGCCCGGCTGCTCAGCGTCGAGGAGCTCGAGGAACGCAGGCGGGCGTCGCCGCTGACGGAGATCATGCCGGTGCTGCGGGAGGCGCTGGTCACGGTGGCGGACGCGGCGCACCACATCATGGTCGTCTGTGACGCGGACGGCCGGGTGCTGTGGCGCGAGGGCAGCTCCCCGGTGCTGCGCAAGGCGGACTCGCTCGGGTTCGAGCTGGGCGCCGACTGGAACGAGGGCGTCGTCGGCACCAACGGCGTCGGGACACCGCTCGTCGTCCGCCGTCCCGTGCAGGTGTTCTCCGCCGAGCACTTCGTGGAGACGCATCACGCGTGGACGTGCACGGGGGCGCCCATCACCGATCCCCGTGACGGCCGCCTCCTCGGCGTGGTCGACATCAGCGGTCCGCTGAACACGATGCATCCGGCGACGCTCGCCCTGGTCGACTCGGTGGCCAAGCTCGCCGAGGCACGGTTGCGGGAGATCCACTGGGCGGCGCTCGACCGGCTGCGCTCGGTGGCGGCGCCGGTCCTCGCCCGCCTCGACGGGCGCGCCGTCGCGGTGGACCGCCACGGGTGGACGGCGGCGGTCACGGGAATGCCGCCCACGGACCGGCTCTCCCTGCCCAAGGCCATGACCGCGGGCCAGATATGGCTGCCCTCGCTCGGCACCTGCGCGGTGGAGCCGCTGCCGGGCGGCTGGCTGCTGCGCGTCGAGGAGGACCCGCAGCCGCCGGCCACGACGCGCGTCATCCTGGACGTGAGCGGGCCGCGCCGCTGGACGGTCACCGTCGAGGGCGGCCGAGCGGGCGGCTGGACGCGTGAACTGAGCCCGCGGCACGCCGAGTTGCTCTTCCTCCTGAGCAGCCACCGCAAGGGCCGCAGCGCCTCGGGCCTCGCCGAGGACATGTTCGGCGACCCGGCGCGCACGGTCACGGTCCGTGCCGAGATCTCCCGGGTCCGGCGTTACCTGGGCGGACTCCTGGCCCATCGCCCCTACCGCTTCCCCGAGGACGTGGACGTGGACGTGATCCTCCCCGAGCACCCGGCGAACCTGCTGCCGCACTCGACGGCACCGGCGGTGCGGGAGGCACGGCGAGTACCGGAGCCTTGAATGCCGCTGCCCCTCCTCTTCCCTCCCCCCTCTCCTCCCTCTCCTCTCCCCGCCCGCCGCCGGGCGGCCTGATTGACCACCCGCCGACGGGACGCACGGGACCGCTCACACGCCGGGTATCTCCCGCGCCGCGAACGCCTTGCGCACGGCGTCCGCCGCGCTCTTGCCGTACATCTTCTGGGCGGTCGCGATCGTCGTCAGGGCCGCGTCCTCGAAGCTGGTGTCGGGCGCGAAGCCGAACTGGGCGTTGACGATGATCCGGTCGGCGGTACGGGCGCCGAGCGCGCCACGGATGTCGAAGAGCGCACGGGACCAGATCTCGCCGTCCGCGTGCACCTCCCCCACCTTGTCGGCGTACGTCTTGTCGCTGTCGACCCGGCGCAGACAGTGCGGGGCGTCCGAGTACGAGACGGCGTCCGAGTACGAGACGGCGTCCCAGTCGGCGACGCAGGCGAAGTCGGCCCTGGCGGGCCAGCCGTACTTGGCATCCGCGTACGCGCCGACCGACACCGCCAGGTAGTCGCCCCAGGCCTCCCCGATCGAGCCCGCCTCCACCGATGTGCCGAAGCCGGGCACCTGGGCGTGGTGCACGGCGTGCCCGTACTCGTGGACGACGACCTCGGCATCCTCGGCGTCGTCGACGCCCCCCTTGCCGAACCGGATCTCGGCCTTCTTGTCGGTGAAGAACGAGTTGTCCGCGCCCCACTGATTGATGCGAACGGGCTGTGCCCGGTCGTTCGCCCCCGGCAGTTCGGTCCCGAAGCCGAGGCTCTGCAGATACTCCTGTGACTCGTTGGCCCAGAAGTACGCCATGACCTGCTCGAACTGGTCGTCGTCGCGGGCATATCCGCCCGCGTCCGCGACCTTGGCCGAGGCGCCGGTGTCGGATCTGATGTACGCCCACTTGCCGGAGAGCCCACCGCTGGAGTCGAGATTGCGCAGCGCGGCGGTGGCGTAGGCGGACGCGGGAACCGAGGTGGCGGAATCCTTGGCGTCGGCGAGGGTCTGGTCCCCCGACGACTGGACGGGGTTGACCATGAAGACACGGGCCTGCGGGTCGGCGGAGGCCGAAGCGGGCGCGGCGAGCGTCGCGAGGGCCACGGTGATGGTGGCCGCGGCGAGCAGGCCGCGGGGTGTGCGGCGGGCCATGGGACATCCTCCAGGTTGAAGAATGCGGGGGGTGGCGGGCGCTGCGGGATCTTCCCGCATCCCGGGCACCTTTGGCCAGGGTGCGTGGCACGTGATTCGCTGACCCGCATGAGCCTCACTGTCACCACTTGGTCCCTGGAGCAGACCGCTCCCACCGATCTGCTCCCCGCCGCCGCACCCGAAGGCGACGAGCTGCGGATCGTCAGGGCCGAGATCCCCTCCCCCGAGTTCAGCCGTTTCCTCTACGCCTCCGTCGGCGGCGACATCCGCTGGACGGACCGCCTCTCCCTCTCCTACGCCCAGTGGCAGGAGGAGCTCGGGAAGCCGGGCGTCGAGACGTGGGTGGCGTACGAGAAGGGGACACCGGCCGGGTACGTGGAACTGGCGGCGCAGGAAGAGGGCGTCGTCGAGATCGTGTACTTCGGGCTCATTCCGGCCTTCCGGGGCCGGCGCATCGGCGGCCATCTGCTCTCGTACGGGGTGCGGCGCGCCTGGGACCTCGCGGACCGCTGGCCGGACCTCACCCCGACCAAGCGGGTATGGCTGCACACGTGCTCCAAGGACGGCGAGCACGCGATGGACAACTACCTGCGACGCGGCTTCAAGCTGTTCGACACGAAGGTGGAACAGGAGGCGGACGTGGCTACGCCGGGGCCTTGGCCGGGGGCGTGAAAGCAGGACCAGAGGACGGCAGGGGAGGGCGGGAAGCGGCAGGGCCAAAGTGACCCACATCACTCCGTCTCACTCAGTGGGACCACAACGTCCATACTTCGGACAGTGGTGGACTGGGTCGAAAGTCCCGTGACACGCTTCCGTCATGGATCGCACTGGAATTGCCTTGGTGAGTCGGCGTCACGTCGATCTCTGCCGCATGTCCAGCGCCATGTGTCCGGCGAGCTGACAGCACCAGCACCGCCGCCTCTCTTTTCCTGACCACTCCCTTGCGCACCGCCGCGCCTCCTGCGCGAAGTGTGCAGGTCAGCCCCGCCCTCAGCCCGCCTTGAAGGACGTATAGCCATGGCTGCCACCCCCGAAAAGCCCACGACTGCCGCGCCCCGGCGCAAGGCGAGCCGTCACCGTGGTGAGGGCCAGTGGGCCGTGGGCCACTTCACGCCGCTCAACGGCAACGAACAGTTCAAGAAGGACGACGACGGTCTCAATGTGCGGACACGCATTGAGACGATCTACTCCAAGCGTGGGTTCGATTCCATCGACCCGAACGATCTTCGTGGACGTATGCGCTGGTGGGGGCTCTACACCCAGCGCCGGCAGGGCATCGACGGCGGCAAGACCGCGATCCTGGAGCCGGAGGAGCTGGACGACGAGTACTTCATGCTGCGCGTCCGGATCGACGGCGGGCGGCTGACCACCGAGCAGCTGCGGGTCATCGGCGAGATCTCGCAGGAGTTCGCGCGCGGGACCGCCGACCTCACCGACCGGCAGAACGTGCAGTACCACTGGATCCGTATCGAGGACGTTCCCGCCATCTGGGAGCGGCTCGAGGCAGTGGGGCTCTCCACCACCGAGGCCTGCGGTGACACGCCCCGCGTCATCCTCGGTTCGCCCGTCGCCGGTGTCGCCGAGAACGAGATCATCGACGGCTCCCCCGCCATCGACGAGATCCAGCGCCGCTTCATCGGCAGCCCGGAGTTCTCGAACCTGCCCCGTAAGTTCAAGACGGCCATCTCGGGTTCTCCTCAGCTGGACGTCGCGCACGAGATCAACGACGTCGCCTTCGTCGGGGTGAACCACCCCGAGCACGGGCCCGGCTTCGACCTCTGGGTCGGCGGCGGCCTCTCCACGAACCCCAAGCTGGGTGTGCGGCTCGGTACCTGGGTGCCGCTCGACGAGGTGCCGGAGGTGTGGACCGGCGTCATCGGCATCTTCCGTGACTACGGCTACCGGCGGCTGCGCAACCGCGCCCGGTTGAAGTTCCTCGTCGCCGACTGGGGGCCCGAGAAGTTCCGGCAGGTCCTGGAGGACGAGTACCTCAAGCGCGGTCTCCTCGACGGGCCCGCCCCCGAGCAGCCCGCGGGCACCTGGCGCGACCACCTCGGCGTGCACAAGCAGAAGGACGGCCGCTTCTACGTCGGGTTCGCCCCCCGCGTGGGCCGCGTGGACGGCACGACGCTCACGAAGATCGCCGATGTGGCCGCCGCCCACGGCTCGGGCCGGCTGCGCACCACCGCCGAGCAGAAGATGATCGTGCTCGACGTGGAGGAGGCGCAGGTCGAATCCCTCGTCGCCGGGCTCGAAGCCCTCGACCTGCGCGTCAACCCCTCCCCCTTCCGGCGCGGCACCATGGCCTGCACCGGCATCGAGTTCTGCAAGCTGGCGATCGTCGAGACCAAGGCGCGCGGCGCCCAGCTCATCGACGAACTGGAGCGCCGGATCCCGGAGTTCGACCAGCCCATCACCATCAACATCAACGGCTGCCCGAACGCCTGCGCCCGCATCCAGGTCGCCGACATCGGTCTGAAGGGGCAGTTGGTCCTGGACGACGAGGGCAACCAGGTCGAGGGCTTCCAGGTGCACCTGGGCGGCGCGCTCGGCCTGGAGGCCGGGTTCGGCCGCAAGGTCCGTGGCCTGAAGGTCACTTCGGCCGAGCTGCCCGACTACGTCGAGCGGGTCCTCACCCGCTTCCAGGAGGAGCGCGCGGACGACGAGCGCTTCGCCACCTGGGTCGCCCGCGCCAGCGAGGAGGCCCTGAAGTGAGCGAGCGTGCCGCCCCCTTCCACTGCCCCTACTGCGGCGACGAGGACCTGCGCCCCAACGAGACCGGTCACGGCGCCTGGGAATGCGCCGCGTGCAATCGAGCCTTCCAGTTGAAGTTCCTCGGGCTGCTTGCCCGCGGAGTTCAGCGCGACAACGGTGGAGGGGAAGAGATATGACGACCGTTCAGGATCATGAGCAGCGCACCGACGAGGAGTTGAAGGCTCTCGCCGAGCAGGCCGGGCGCGACCTGGAGGATGCTTCCGCCCTGGAGATCCTCCGGTGGGCCGTCGACACCTTCGGCGAGCGCTTCTGCGTGACCTCCTCGATGGAGGACGCCGTCGTCGCCCACCTCGCCTCGCGCGCCCGCCCCGGTGTGGACGTCGTGTTCCTCGACACCGGCTACCACTTCCCGGAGACCATCGGCACCCGTGACGCCGTCGCCGCCGTGATGGACGTCAACGTCATCACGCTCACGCCGCGGCAGAGCGTCGCCGAGCAGGATGCCGAGTTCGGCGCGAAGCTGCACGACCGCAACCCCGACCTGTGCTGCGCCATGCGGAAGGTCAAGCCCCTCGAGGAGGGCCTGACCTCGTACGCCGCGTGGGCCACGGGCCTGCGCCGCGACGAGTCCCCCACCCGGGCCGACACCCCGGTCGTGGGCTGGGACGAGAAGCGCCGCAAGGTCAAGGTCTCCCCGATCGCCCGCTGGACGCAGGACGACGTGGACGCCTACGTCGCCGAGCACGGGGTGCTCACCAACCCCCTCCTCATGGACGGCTACGGCTCCGTGGGCTGCGCGCCCTGCACCCGCCGCCTCCTGGAGGGCGAGGACGCGCGCGCCGGACGCTGGTCGGGCAACGCCAAGACCGAGTGCGGGATCCACTGATGACCGAGCCTCGACACGAATCGGAGAAGCACGTGACCACCGGAGCCACCATCTGGCTCACCGGCCTGCCCAGCGCGGGCAAGACCACCATCGCCTACGAACTCGCGGGCAAGCTGGGCGAGGACGGCCACCGGGTCGAGGTGCTCGACGGCGACGAGATCCGCGAGTTCCTCTCGGCGGGCCTCGGCTTCAGCCGCGAGGACCGGCACACGAACGTGCAGCGCATCGGCTTCGTCGCCGAACTGCTCGCCCGTAACGGCGTGAAGGTCCTGGTGCCGGTGATCGCGCCCTTCGCCGACAGCCGCGAGGCGGTGCGCAAGCGTCACCAGACGGGCGGCACGCCCTACCTGGAGGTGCACGTGGCCACTCCGGTGGAGGTCTGCTCCGTACGCGACGTGAAGGGCCTGTACGCCAAGCAGGCGGCAGGCGAGATCTCCGGGCTCACGGGGGTCGACGACCCGTACGAGGCACCCGAGTCACCCGATCTGCGCATCGAGTCCCAGGACCAGACCGTGCAGGAGTCCGCGGCGGCCGTGCGCGCGCTGCTCATCGAGAGGGGTCTGGCATGACCACGACCGTGGCCACCGTGACCGAGGGGACGGACAGCCCGTACGCCCTGTCCCACCTGGACGCGCTGGAGTCCGAGGCGGTGCACATCTTCCGCGAGGTGGCAGGAGAGTTCGAGCGGCCGGTGATCCTCTTCTCCGGCGGCAAGGACTCGATCGTCATGCTGCACCTGGCGCTGAAGGCGTTCGCCCCCGCGGCGATCCCCTTCTCGCTGCTGCACGTGGACACCGGGCACAACTTCCCCGAGGTGCTCGAGTACCGCGACCGCGTCGTCGCGGAGCACGGCCTCCGGCTGCACGTCGCCTCCGTCCAGGAGTACATCGACGCGGGCAAGCTGCGCGAGCGCCCCGACGGGACGCGCAACCCGCTGCAGACCGTGCCGCTCACGGAGAAGATCCAGAGCGAGAAGTTCGACGCGGTCTTCGGCGGCGGACGCCGTGACGAGGAGAAGGCCCGCGCCAAGGAGCGGGTGTTCTCGCTGCGGGACGAGTTCTCGCAGTGGGACCCGCGCCGCCAGCGCCCCGAGCTGTGGCAGCTCTACAACGGCCGCCACGCCCCCGGCGAGCACGTCCGCGTGTTCCCGCTGTCCAACTGGACCGAGCTGGACGTGTGGCAGTACATCGCCCGCGAGGGCATCGAGCTGCCGCAGATCTACTTCGCGCACGAGCGGGACGTGTTCCGGCGCTCGGGCATGTGGCTGACCGCCGGCGACTGGGGCGGCCCCAAGGACGACGAGACGGTCGAGAAGCGCCTTGTGCGCTACCGCACCGTCGGCGACATGTCCTGCACCGGAGCCGTCGACTCCGACGCCACCACGCTGGACGCCGTCATCACCGAGATCGCCGCGTCCCGGCTGACCGAGCGTGGCGCCACCCGCGCCGACGACAAGATGTCCGAGGCCGCGATGGAAGACCGCAAGCGCGAGGGGTACTTCTAAACATGACCAGCACCACCGAACCCGACAAGGCGCAGCCGCTCTCCGCCGAGCAGCTGTCGGCCACCACCCTGCTGCGGTTCGCCACCGCGGGCTCCGTCGACGACGGCAAGTCCACCCTCGTGGGACGGCTGTTGCACGACTCCAAGTCGGTCCTCACCGACCAGCTCGAGGCCGTGGAGCGCGTGTCCCTCGGCCGTGGCCAGGAGGCGCCCGACCTGGCGCTGCTCACCGACGGTCTGCGGGCCGAGCGCGAGCAGGGCATCACCATCGACGTGGCCTACCGCTACTTCGCCACCCCCGCGCGCCGGTTCATCCTCGCCGACACCCCGGGCCACGTGCAGTACACCCGCAACATGGTCACCGGCGCCTCGACGGCCGACCTCGCCGTGGTGCTCGTCGACGCCCGCAACGGCGTCATCGAGCAGACCCGCAGGCACGCCGCCGTCGCCGCGCTCCTGCGCGTCCCGCACGTGGTGCTCGCCGTGAACAAGATGGACCTCGTCGACTACCAGGAGACCGTCTTCGCGAGGATCGCCGAGGAATTCACCGCGTACGCCAGCGAGTTGGGCGTCCCGGAGATCACCGCGATCCCGATCTCGGCGCTCGCCGGCGACAACGTGGTGGAGCCGTCCTCCAACATGGACTGGTACGGCGGGCCCACCGTCCTGGAGCACCTGGAGACGGTCCCGGTCAGCCACGACCTGACCTCCTGCCACGCGCGCCTGCCCGTCCAGTACGTGATCCGCCCGCAGACCGCGGAGCACCCCGACTACCGGGGCTACGCGGGACAGATCGCGGCGGGCACCTTCCGGGTCGGCGAGTCCGTGACAGTGCTGCCCTCGGGCAAGACGTCGAAGATCGCGGGCATCGACCTCCTCGGCAAGTCCGTGGACGTGGCGTGGACGCCGCAGTCCGTGACGCTGCTCCTGGAGAGCGACATCGACATCGCGCGCGGCGACCTGATCGTGCCGAGCAGTGACCAGCCGGGGACCTCGCAGGACCTCACGGCGACGGTCTGCCACGTCGCGGACACCGCGCTGACCGTCGGCCAGCGGGTGCTGCTCAAGCACACCACCCGCACGGTCAAGGCGATCGTCAAGGAGATCCCCTCGCGGCTCACCCTGGACGACCTCTCCCAGCACCCGGAGCCGGGGCAGCTGGTCGCCAACGACATCGGCCGCGTCGTGGTCCGCACCGCCGAGCCGATCGCCGTCGACTCGTACGCCGCCTCGCGCCGCACCGGTTCGTTCCTCCTGATCGACCCGGCCGACGGCACGACGCTCGCGGCGGGCATGGCGGGCGACGCGTTCGCCGAAACCGTCGAGACGGTCGAAGAGGCCAAGAAGGCCGCGGACGACGAGGGCTGGGACTTCTGACCATGGCCACGATCGACTATTTCTCGACCTTCGCGAAGGAGGGCGGCCGCATCGGCAGCGGCGCCCTCGGCGCGGGGCAGGGCGGAGTCGGGCGATGTGCGTAGTGACGTACGCGCACCGCTTGCGCGCCCACACCCCCCGCGAGTTCCACCTGCGAAGACGAAAACCTGCCGATCTCCCGGCCACGCCCTGAGGGCGTAGGGACCGGGCCGACGAGAGGACCACCTCCCGTGCCTGCCAGCTTCCGCACTCCACGCACCACCGGCCGCCGACGCGCCCTGGCCGCCGTGGCCGCCCTGCCGCTGTTCGCCGTGGTGCTCACCTCCTGCGGCTACGGATCCTCCGCCGACAAGGAGGACGACAAGGCCGAGGTGGCTGCCGGTGCGAAGAAGATCGAGGGCCTGGACGAGGTGAAGATCGGGTACTTCCCGAACCTCACGCACGCCACCGCTCTCGTCGGTGACCAGGAAGGCCTGTTCCAGAAGGAACTCGGCGCGACGAAGGCGAAGTACACGCAGTTCAACGCGGGCCCCTCGGAGATCGAGGCGCTGAACTCGAAGTCGATCGACATCGGCTGGATCGGCCCGTCGCCCGCCATCAACGGCTTCACCAAGTCCCAGGGCAAGAACCTGCGCATCATCGGCGGCTCGGCCTCCGGTGGCGTGAAGCTGGTGGTCAACCCGGACAAGATCAAGTCCCTGGACGACGTCAAGGGCAAGAAGATCGCGACGCCTCAGCTCGGCAACACCCAGGACGTGGCCTTCCTCAACTGGATCAAGGAAAAGGGCTGGAAGGTCGACGCGGAGAGCGGCAAGGGCGACGTCTCGGTGGTCCGCACCGACAACAAGATCACCCCTGACGCCTACAAGTCCGGCTCGATCGACGGCGCCTGGGTTCCCGAGCCGACCGCGTCGAAGCTGGTCGCCGAGGGCGGCAAGGCGATCCTCGACGAGGCCGACCTGTGGCCGGACAAGAAGTTCGTGATCACGAACATCATCGTGTCGCAGGAATTCCTGAAGGAGCACCCGAAGGTCGTCGAGGCCGTCCTGCGCGGTTCGGTGAAGACCAACCAGTGGATCAAGGACAACCCGGAGAAGGCGAAGGCCTCCGCGAACGCCGCCCTCAAGGAGGCGTCCGGCAAGGAGCTGCCCGCCGAGGTCATCGACCCGGCGTGGAAGTCCATCCAGACCACGGACGACCCGCTGGCCGCGACGCTGGACTCCGAGGCCGAGCACGCGGTCAAGGCGGGGCTGCTCGACAAGCCCAACCTCAAGGGCATCTACGACCTCAAGCCGCTGAACAAGGTGCTCGAGGCCGAGGGCAAGCCCGCTGTCGACGACGCCGGTCTCGGCGTCAAGTAACCCCGGACGCAGACCAGTTCCCAGGAGGTGACGACCATGGCGACGACCACCCTCGCCAAGGCGGCGGACGACATCGCGGCCGCCCCGCACGCAGCCCGGATCGAGCATGTCTCGAAGTCCTTCGCCACACCCGCCGGGCAGCAGCTCGTCCTGGACGACATCACGCTCGATGTCGCTCCGGGAGAGTTCGTCACCCTCCTGGGAGCCTCGGGCTGCGGCAAGTCGACGCTGCTCAATCTGGTGGCCGGGCTCGACAAGCCGTCGGCGGGCGACATCGCCACCGACGGCCGCCCCGCCCTGATGTTCCAGGAGCACGCGCTGTTCCCGTGGCTGACCGCGGGCAAGAACATCGAGCTCGCCCTGAAGCTGCGCGGCGTCGCGAAGACGGAGCGGCGCGAGCGGGCCGAGGAGCTCCTGGGTCTCGTACGGCTCCAGGGGGCCTACGGCAAGCGGGTGCACGAGCTGTCCGGCGGCATGCGCCAGCGGGTGGCGCTCGCCCGCGCGCTCGCGCAGGACGCCAAGATCCTGCTGATGGACGAGCCGTTCGCGGCGCTCGACGCGATCACGCGTGACGTCCTGCACGACGAGCTGACCCGCATCTGGCGCGAGACGAACGTCTCCGTCCTCTTCGTCACGCACAACGTGCGCGAGGCCGTGCGCCTCGCCGAGCGCGTCGTGCTCCTCTCGTCGCGTCCGGGCCGGGTGGCGCACGAGTGGCGGGTCGACATCCCCCACCCGCGCCGCATCGAGGACTCCGCCGTCGCGGAACTGTCCGTCGAGATCACCGAACAACTGCGTGGGGAGATCCGCCGACATGGCCAGCACTGACACTCCGGTCGACAAGGCCGAGAGGGACAGCAGCCAGGACCTGGCAGGTCTGGAGGCGGGCCTGGACGCCCTGGACGCGGTCCAGACCCGGCGTACGCCCTTCCGTCAGACCCTCGTCCAGAAGATCCTGCCGCCGGTGACCGCCATCGTGCTGGTGCTCGTGGTGTGGCAGGTCCTGGTCTGGGCGAAGGTCACCGACTCCTACAAGCTGCCCGCGCCCTCCGTCGTATGGGACGAGGTCGAGGACGCCTGGCTGCAGGGCACGCTCCTGGAGTACATCTGGACGTCCGTCTCGCGCGGTCTGCTCGGCTTCCTGATGGCCCTCGCGATCGGTACGCCGCTGGGTCTGATCGTGGCCCGGGTGCGGTTCATCAGGGCCGCGATCGGCCCCATCCTGTCGGGCCTGCAGTCGCTGCCGTCGGTGGCGTGGGTGCCGCCCGCCGTGATCTGGCTGGGTCTCAACGACCAGATGATGTACGCGGTGATCCTGCTCGGCGCGGTTCCCTCGATCGCCAACGGCCTGGTGGCCGGCGTCGACCAGGTGCCGCCGCTGTTCCTGCGGGCCGGCCGCACGCTGGGCGCGACGGGTCTGCGTCACACCTGGCACATCGTCATGCCGGCGGCGCTGCCCGGCTATCTGGCGGGTCTGAAGCAGGGCTGGGCGTTCTCCTGGCGCTCGCTCATGGCCGCGGAGATCATCGCGCAGTCGCCCGACCTGGGCATGGGGCTCGGCCAGCTCCTGGAGGCGGGCCGCACGAACAGCAGCATGTCGCAGGTGTTCTTCGCGATCCTCCTCATCCTGATCGTCGGCATCGCCATCGACCTGCTGATCTTCAGCCCCCTTGAGCGGCGCGTGCTGCGCAGCCGCGGACTCCTCGTGAAGAGCTGAGGCCACACCATGTACCCCCGTCCCGTCCTGTTCGTCGTCGCCCACGGCAGCCGCGACCCGCGGCATGCCGCGACGGTGCGCGCCCTGATGCGCCGGGTGCGGGAACAGCGACCGGGGCTGCGGGTGGAGACGGGTTTCCTGGACTTCAACTCGCCCTCGGTCCCCGAGGTCCTGGAGTCCCTGGACGCCGAGGGAGTACGCGACGTGATCGCCCTCCCCCTGCTCCTGACGCGGGCGTTCCACGCGAAGTCGGACATCCCGGCGGTCCTGGCCCAGGCGCCGTCCCGCCTCCGCATCCGGCAGGCGGCGGTGCTCGGCCCCTCTCCCCTGCTCCTGACCGCTCTGGACCAGCGGTTGTACGAGGCGGGGCTCACCCCCGCCGACAAGTCCTCGACCGGGGTCGTGCTGGCCTCGGCGGGGTCATCGGACCCGGAGGCGATCGCAGTGATCGCTGAAATCGCGCGGGAGTGGCGGCACACCGGTTGGTGCGCCGTGCGGCCTGCGTTCGCCTCCGCATCTCTGCCCCGCACGGAGGACGCCGTGCGGGAGCTGCGCGCTCTCGGGGTGCGCAGAGTGGCGGTGGCTCCCTATGTCATCGCGCCCGGTTTCCTGCCTGACCGCATCGAGCGCGGCGCCGCCGAAGCCGACGTCCTGGCCCAAGTCCTCGGCCCGTCGGCGGGTTTGGCGCGGCTGCTCGTACGGCGTTACGACGAGGCATGTGGCGAGAACGGTGTGGTCGGGCGGGTGGCGCGGGTTCCCGTGCTGGCCTAGCTTGTGGGTTCATGACCCTCTCCAGATCCCGCACGCTCTGGCTGCGGACCGAGCCCCTGCACGCCGTGATCTATTTCGAGGAGCACTGCCGGGACCTGGGCAGGGCGCTCGGCCTCAAGGGCTTCTGGATGGGCTACTTCGCGGCCCGCACTGCTCCCATGGGCCCGGTCGAGTCGGGTCCGGCGACGGCCGCGCTCGGTGTCTTCGCCCCGGGCATGGTGGAGCGGGCCCTTCCGTCCGCCTGGCAGTACGTGTCGCCCGGCCGGATCGTGGAGGAGCGCGCCGCCTACACCGCGCGGGCCCTGCGCGCACTGGTCCCCGACATCGACGACCACGCCCTCGCGCTCTGTCCGCCGCTCACCGCGATGGTCGAGGACGCCCCGTCGCTGGCCCGCCCGCTGTTCACCGCCAACCGGGACGTGAGCGAGCGGACCGACCCGGTGCAGCGGCTGTGGCAACTGGTCACTTGTGTACGTGAGTTCCGGGGCGACGCGCATGTCGCCGCGCTCGCCGACCATGGCCTCGACGCCTGCGAGGCGCTGGTGCTCGCCGCCGCCACGGGCCGCGTGGACCAGGACACCATCCGGCACGACCGAGGGTGGCAGGAGCAGGAGTGGGAGCAGGCGGTGGACCGGCTGCGCGGACGCGGCCTGGTGGACGGTGACGGGCGCATCACCGAACACGGCCGCACGGAGCGCGAGTTGATCGAGGACGCCACGGATCGCCTGTCGGCGCGGCTGCTGCGCCCGTTGGCCGCACGCGACGCGGACACGCTCCTGGCGGCACTGGAACGGCCGGTGCGGCAGATACTGGCGACGGAGGTCATCCCCTTCCCCAATCCGATCGGGCTGCCGCGGCCCATGAATTAGTCAATCGGGTTGCTGAAGTGCCGCTCGTGCGCCTACCGTCACGCCGATGACCCCCGTACTCCGTTCCGAGCGCCTGATTCTGTCCCCCTATGTCGCCGCCGACGAGGAGCAGTTCGTCGCACTCCTCCAGGAGGAGGCCGTGGGCCGCTGGTTCGGGGACGGGATGCAGAGCGTGGAGCAGACCCATGCGCTGTTCTGCCGGATATTCGGCCTCGTGTACGCCGAGAACCAGTTCCCGGTGTGGGCCGTGCGGCACGAGGGGCACTACATCGGCCACGCGGAGATAAAGCCGTCGCCCGAGAGCTGGCTCGACGGCCACGAGATCGTCTACGGCCTCTTCCGGGGCAGCTGGGGCAAGGGTCTCGGCACGGAGCTCGCCCGCCTGCTCACCGCGTACGGCCACCAGACGCTGTCCCTGGCCGAGGTGCACGCGACGGTGGACGCGGAGAACACCGCCTCGCTCACCGTCCTCAAGCGCCTCGGTTTCACCCAGGGCCGCTCGGTCCCCGAGGACAACGGCCGCACCACGCTCCTGATGACCTCGGTGCTCAGCTGACCCGCTCCTGCGCGCGAGCCACCAGGCCCAGGAGTTCGGCCACCGGCATCGACCCCGCCGCGCGTCGCTCCCGCGCGAAGGTGTTCGCCACCGCCTGCAGGGCGTCGTTCACCGGCGTCGGCACTCCGTGCAGACGGCCGAGCAGGGCGATCTCGCCGTTGAGGTAGTCCGCCTCGATGGTGCCCGTGCCCCGGCTCAGGCTCTGCCAGGACGAACCGCCGCCGCGTTCCGATCCGTCGAACGGCTCGAAGCGGATGCGGTCGCCGCGGGCCTCCTTCTGCTCCTGCTCGCCGACCGCCTCGATGCCGGCGGCCGCGAGCACCGCCTCGCCCTCCGCGCGGGCCCGGCGGTAGAGCGCGACGGCCTCGTTGTCGGAGAGCACGCCGGTGACCGCCTCGACGGCGTTGGCCAGGTTCGCGAGCAGCTTGCCGTACTTCCAGCGCATCACATCCGCCACGACCGGCGAGAGCAGCTTCGACTTCTCCAGGTCGGCGGAGATGAGCCGGGCTGTGTCGTCCGTGCCCCGCGGGTAGCGGCCGATGTGCAGTATGCCCGTATAGGGGGCACCCGCCGCCGAGACCGAGCCCGGCTCGACGTGGGTCGCGGGCAGCCACACGCACATCCCGTACACGTGCCGGAAGCGGCGCAGCGCGATGCGCTCGCTCTCCACGCCGTTCTGCGCGCAGACCAGCGGAAGGATCTCGCCCGCCGTACCGCCGCCCGCCACCGGACGGCCGCCCCAGGTGTCGAGCGCGGCCGCGCAGTCCTGTGTCTTCACGGCGAGGAACAGCACGTCGTCCGCCCGCAACTCACCCAGTTCGGCGGGGTCTTGGATGACGGGAAGCCGGTGTGTCAGCTCCCCTTCGGGCGTCCTGAGCCGAAGGCCGTTCTCCCGCACCGCCTCGTAGTGCGCACCTCGCGCGACGAGGACCACGTCGTGTCCGCTCTCGGCGAGGCGTCCGCCCACGGTGCCGCCGATCGCCCCTGCTCCGATGATGATGTAGCGCATGGAGCCGAGCCTCGCACATCGGGCCGTGAAGATCAGGCGTCCGGCGGCCTCAGGCTGCGGGCGGCCCGTCCTCGTCAAACGGCGTTCCCTGGTGGAACCAGAGCAGCCACTCGCCCTCGTACAGCCGCCACAGCGAACTGCGGTGCGCCAGGCGGCCGTTGCTGTCGGTGTCGAAGGTGAGGTGCACGAGGTCGTCGGCGAGCTGGGTGCCGCGCATACGGGAGGTCATGATCGGGCGTCCCGTCCTGTTCGTGCTCTCGGTCAGGGCCTTGATGATCGACGCGCGGTCCCAGTGCGTGCCGGAGGTGCCGAACTCGGTGAACTCCGGGTGCAGCAGCTGCCCGAGCAGCTCGGGCGACGCGCGCACCTCGGGGGCGAGCAGGCGCAGTTCGGCCTCGATGGCCGCGTCGACGGCGGGCACCCGGTCAGCCATGGTCCAGCTCCCGGGTCAGCTCCACCAGCTTGGTGACGGTGTTCCAGTTGCGGGTGGTGGCGATGACGCCCTTGAACAGGGCGGGCCGCGACAGGACCTCGCCGAGCTTGGAGCGGCCGAGGCCGTCCGGCGCGTAGAGGTAGAGCGCGCGGTCGCCGATCCGGAACTCCTCGGGCAGGAAGGCCGCCCGGTCGATCGAGTCGAGCCGGGTCGCGTCGACCGGCTCGGAGAAGTACGTGACGTGCAGCTGCTTGCCTTCGAGTGAGGCGGCGGGGAAGGGGCAGGCGTCGGCGACCGCCTTCAGGTAGGCCCCGTCGCGCACCAGGACGCTCACCTCGAAGCCGAAGTGCCCTTGGATGGCCTCGCTCACCCGCGCCGCCAGGGCGTCTTCGTCGTCGGCCGCGCAGGTGAAGACCGCGTTGCCGCTCTGCAGATGGGTGCGTACGTCGCCGAATCCGAGACCGGGGAGCAGCGTGCGCAGCTCCGCCATCGGCAGCTTTCGGCTGCCGCCCACGTTGATGCCGCGCAGGAGCGCCGCGTATGCCTTGACCGTCATCCGCACACCATAAGACGGCCGTCGCACCCCGTGGGGGTGGGCGCGACGGCCGTCGGTCCTATGGGTGTTGCCCGACCGGGTGTTACTCGACGACCTTGAGCAGCTTGTTCGGCGTGCCCTCGCTCGGGTTCGAGATCTTGTCGGCGGTCGCGCCGTCGGTCAGCGCCTTGGCGACGGCGTCCGGCTTGGCGTCCGGGTGGGCCGCGACGTAGACGGCGGCGGCGCCCACGACGTGCGGGGTCGCCATCGACGTGCCGGAGATCGTGTTGGTGGCGTCGTCGTCCGTGTTCCAGGCGGACGTGATGTCCGAACCCGGGGCGTAGATGTCCACGACCGAACCGAAGTTGGAGAAGTCCGACTGCTCGTCGTCCTTGGTGGAGGAGGCGACCGTGATGGCCTCCTTCACGCGGGACGGGGAGCCCTGACCGGCGTCCGAGGACTCGTTGCCGGCCGCGACCGCGAAGGTGACGCCGGAGGCGATCGCCTTCTGGACCGCCGCGTCGAGCGCCTCGTCGGCGCCGCCGCCCAGGCTCATGTTGGCGACCGACGGGCCCTTGTGGTTCTTGGTGACCCAGTCGATGCCCGCGACGACCTGCTCGGTGGTGCCGGAGCCCTGGTCGTCCAGGACGCGGACCGCGACGATCTTCGCCTTCTTGGCGACGCCGTGCGCGTCACCGGCGATGGTGCCCGCGACGTGCGTGCCGTGGCCGTTGCCGTCGTCCGCGTTGTCGTCGTTGTCGATGGCGTCGAAGCCGGACGTGGCGCGGCCGCCGAAGTCCTTGTGGCTGACGCGGACACCGGTGTCGATGACGTACGCCGTGGCGCCCTCACCGGCCGCGTCCGGGTACGTGAACTTCTTGTCGCCCGCGGTGTCCGCCTGGTCGATGCGGTCCAGGCCCCACGACGGCGGGTTGTCCTGGGTGGCGTCGATGGAGAACTTCTTGGACTGGACGACCTTGCCGACGGCCGGGTCCGCGGCCAGGCGCTTGGCCTCGGTCTCGGTGAGGCTCTTCGCCGAGAAGCCGTTGATCGCGGACGAGTAGTTCCGCTTGAGCTCGCCGCCGTACTCCTCGGCCAGGTCGGTCTTGGCGCCCTTGTCGGCCTTCTCGTCGAGCATGACGATGTAGCTGCCGGAGACGGCGCCCTCGGCGTTCGCTCCGTAGACCTTGCCCTCGGCGGGGGTTGCCGCGCCGGCGAACGAGGTGGCGAAGACGGTGACGCCGACCGCGGTGGCCGCCGTGGCTATCGCCGCGACGAGCTTCACCGAGCGGACACGCTTGTGAGTTGCCATGAAGAGGGGTCTCCTCGTGGTGATGTGGGGGGATGTGGGGGGTTTCAAAACTTCGCTGCAACGGCCCCCGAGATCCGGAAGATCTCCGGGCGTTGGGACGAAACCATGTCTGATTGACGCGCGCAGATCAATACCTACATGCACCTGTGACTTGTTCAACAAGGTTCTGTAATAACAAAACGGGCCCCCGTCGGCAGATCGGACACCGCGTGACCGGATTCTTCAAGTCGTCATAGATGTAAGGGGCTTGTGACGCACCTCGAGCGCCGGGGTCTCGGGAACTACCTGCTCCGACGGCGTCTTATGCAGGTCCAGGTCTCTTAAACACATCGGACGCTGCCGTCGATCTGGTTGGTGTAGATCTAGGAGGTCGGCG
>NZ_JBSGYY010000059.1:0-47809 GCF_053610705.1 Streptomyces sp. NPDC054872
GCCGGGGCCCTGTGCTGTCCGGCTGCCTGCGCTGTCCGACTGCCTGGCTGTCCGGCTGGTCGGCTGGCCGGATCTTTTGGGTCGCTTGCCGCTCGGGTTTGCTCACGCAAGCCATCACCTTGCGTGAGCAAAGGTTGTCGTGTCCTCGCGTGGGCATAGTGGGCGGGACGACTGGGGCTCAGGGGGAGGGGTGGCACGTGATGGGGCGGCTGCGCAGACGCCGGACGATACCGGCCGTGGGGGCGGCGCTGTGTGCCGTGCTGTGTGCGGTGCCGGCCTCTCCGGGGGTGGCCTTGGCGGCGGCGGAGGGGCCGTCGGAGCCGGCCCCGAGCCCGTACGTCTTCTCCCCGCGGGCCATGCCGGTCGACGGCGCGCGGACCAGCATGAACAGCGCGCGACTCACGCCCGGGTCGACGTACAAAAGCTCTCTCGCCCGCGGCGCCAAGCTCTACTACCAGCTGCAATTGGACGCCCGCGAGACCGTGTACGTATCCGCCACCGCCGTTCCCGGGCTCGATGCCGAGGTCGCCTACGGGGACGGCTTGGAGGTGTCCTTGCAGGACGCGAACGGCAACAACTGCAACTCCGGAGACGCCCGGTTCGGTACGTCGCAGAGCCCGCGGCCCATCTCCGCCTCGGCGGTACGGGCGGTCGGCCCCGCCGACAACCGGTGCAAAGTGGCCGGAACGTACTACGTGGTGGTCGAGCGGAACAGCGACCCGGGCTCCAGTACGGAGACGTGGGCCACGGAGCTTCGCGTCGTGTCGGAGCCCGGCGTGGACAAGAGCGCCCCGACGGCGCCGCCCGGATCGTGGGACTCCGCCTCGCCCACGCCGCCCGGTGGCGCGCGCGAGGAGCGCAGGGGCGGCACGGGCTTCAACGACGCGCGGGCGCTGGGAACAGGTGTCTGGGGCGACCGGATCAAGCCCGGTCAGACCCTCTTCTACCGTGTGCCGGTCGACTGGGGGCAGCAGATCTCCGCCAGTGCCGAGCTGGGCAGTGCGAGCGGAGGCGGGGGCGAGTACGTCACGTCGGCGCTCGTGATGTCGCTGGCCAATCCGGTGCGCGAACGCATCGACGACGCCACCACGGCCTACGACGGCCGGCAGAAGACGACCGCACTGGATCCACTGGCACCCGTTGCCCACGAGAACCGTTACTCCCCGATCGACGGCGTGGCCGGAACACGGTTCGCCGGGTGGTACTACCTCTCCGTCCATCTGAATCCGCAGGTCACCCGGGAGTTCGGCGAGGAGCCGCTGGACCTGACGCTGCGGGTGAACGTCGACGGCGCGGCGAAGGCGGGGCCCGCGTATATGGGGACGGCGCGGCCCGCCGGTGAGTTCAGCGTCACGGGTGAGGACAAGGACGCGGCGGTGCGGGGCGAGACGGATGCCGGGAGCGGGGGCGGGAGCGGTGACGGCGACGGCGACGTCATGAAAGTGGTCGCCGCCGGTGGGTTCGGGGCTGGGGCCGTGCTGCTGATGATCCTTGGCGTGTGGACGCTGATCGGGCGGAGGAGGGCGAGGGTGGCTGCGGCTTCCGCTTCGGGGTCCGGCTACGGCTCGGGATCCGGGTCGGGCTCGGGCCCGGGCTCCGGCTCGGGATCGGGTTCGTCCGCGCAGTACGGGCCGCCGCCGGTGTGGTTCAGATCTGAGTGAGGGCCCAGATGCCCACCGCGAAGCACGCCAGAGCGGCCAGCAGCATCGGGATCGCCACCTTCGCGGGCGGCCCCGGTCGTTTCTGCCGGTGCGCGACCGGTCGGCGCTGGAGTGGAACCTGCGGGGCTTGAGCGGTGTAGGGGTAGGTGGGGGCTGATGCGTGGTGCTCCGGCGCCATCACGGACGGTGAGAATTCGTACGCCGGGTGTGGAGTCGGGTGCTGCGCCGGGTGGGCCGCCGGGTGTTCCGCCGGCGCCTGAACCGGCACGTGAACAGGGGCAGGAGCGGAGACCGGGTGAGGGGAAGGGACATGCGGGGACTGAGCCGGGGGTGGGGGCGTGGGCGTGGGAGGCGTTGCGGGCTGCCGCTCCTGCGCCGGCGTCCCCTGTGACGGTGTCCCCAACGGCGGCGTGACCTGCGCAGGCGTTCCCCGCGACGGCGTCCCCTGCGGCGGCGCTGGTGGTGGAGTCAGCGGAAAGCTGCCGGTCTGGGGCGCGGCGCGGGGCGGGGGCGGAACCGAAGGCGCGACCGAGGGTGGCGCGAAGCCCGGCTGCGGTGAGGCCGTGAGAGGGCCGTCGGGTCCGAACCCCTGCGGAAGCGGGCCGAGTTGGTCGAAGATCTCCACGATCTCGTCGTCGGGCCCGGGCTCGGGGAGCAGCTCGGCGGCGGAGTTCAGCGCCTTGCGCGCACCCGTGGCGGTACGGAACCGCGCCTGTGGATCCGGCTGGAGAAGCGTGGCGACGACCTGCCACAGCGGCTCCGGAACACCCCGCGGCGCCCCGGGTGTGCCATGCGCGGCGAAGTGCTCGATCAGGGCCTTGGCATCCGGCTTCGCGCCCTGCAGCAGATACAGGGCGACGAGGCCCACGGCGAAGAGATCGGCGGTGAAGTCCGGCTCGGCGCCCAGCATTTGTTCGGGCGCGAAGTATCCGGGCGTGCCCACGACGTAGTTGGTCTCGGTCAGCCGCGGCTCGCCCATCCGCATCGAGATGCCGAAGTCCGAGAGCCGCAGATGCGGGCGGGCGGTGCCGGTGGCCTCGAGCAGGATGTTGGCGGGCTTGATGTCGCGGTGCACGACCCCCTCGGCGTGCACCGCGGCGAGCCCGGAGAGCAGCTGGTCCAGGAGCGTGCAGACCAGGCGGGGCGGCAGCGGGCCGTAATCCCCGATCACATGGGCCAGCGAGCCGCCGGCGACCAAGGCCATGGTGAACAGGACCTTGTCGTCGTCGGCGGCCCAACTGGCAGGCGCGAGCACATGCGGGTGGTCGATCCGAAGCGCCTGCTCCCGCACGAAGCGCAGCAGTGCGTGCGCGTCGCTCTGTTGCAGGACCTTGGCCGCCACATACCGGCGCCGCCGGTGATCCCAGGCGCGCCAGACCGCTCCGACTCCCCCACGGCCGACCGGGTCGACCAGTTCGTAGCGGCCTGCGAAGACCTCACCCATGGTCGCGCACTGCTCCCCCTCCGGGCCGCCCGGTGGCCCGGCCGACGGCTCAGTTCTGGTGCGCCTCGTAGTGGGCGACCGCGTCCGCGGTGCGTCCGGCGCCGTATACCCGGAGGAACTCTGCCAGTTCCGGGTGGGTCGGGGCGAGGGAGTCCGCCGCATCGATGATGTCGCCCGCCGCGGCGACGGAGCGCAGCAGCGACTGGATCTCGCGCACCACACGTTTCACCGTGGGAGCACCCGAACTCGTCGTCGACTGCGAGGTGTTGGTCAGGACGGAGCCGCCCTGGGACTTCTTGATCTCGTCCATGCGGTCGGTGGCCTCGCCGGCGCTCACACTGCCGTCGGCGACCTGGCCCGCCAGCTCCTGGAGGAGCTGGACGCGCTGGACGACCGCGGGGTTGCCGATCTTGGCGCGCTGTCCGCTCATGAGCTGGGACAGCATGGGCGCGGACAGACCGAGCACGCCGGCGAGGCGTGCCTGGTTGAGGCCCAGATCATCGATGAGACGACGGAAGAGCGCCCCCAGCGGCTCCCCGTACCAGTTCCGCTGGAGCTCTCGTGCTCTCGCGGTCGTCTCTTGTTGTGCGGCGTCCATTGCGTCTCCCCATCGCTTCCCCAAAAAACCGTGGTTCGCTGCCGCGAACCACGCCGAGCATCTTACGGAGCGTGGTCGTTCACCGGGACCCCCAATCCTTTTGCGAGATCCGGGGGGAGACCCGGTACTCTGGTCTGCGTTGCCCACCGGAGCGGGATACCTTCCGGCTGGGTGCGCCGTTTTCGGGGCCTTAGCTCAGTTGGTAGAGCGCTGCCTTTGCAAGGCAGATGTCAGGAGTTCGAATCTCCTAGGCTCCACAGAAACGCCGTAGGGCGGTATCACCTCAGCTGAGGTGATACCGCCCTACGGCGTTTGTCAGTCATACGGTGATGCGGTGATGCAGTGGCGTCAGCGCAGGTCGTCGCGGTTCGCGGCCTCGGACTCGGCCTGCTTGGCCTGGACCTCGGGGTCGAGGGAGGCCTGACCGCTGCCGTCGACCGAGGTCAGCGGCGCACTGTCGGGGACCTCCGTCGCCGCCGGCGGCTCGACGAGCCAGTCCGGGTTGGCCTGCTTGTCCCACCACTTCCAGGCGGCGACCGCACCGCCGGCCACGACGCCCAGGATCACGAGACCCTTGGCGAGACGCCCGGCGCGGGCCCGGCGGTTGTGCTTGCGGGTCAGCCGCTGGATCTCCTTGGGGGAGACCTCGCCGCGCAGTGCGGAGAGCGCCGCGGAACCGCGGGACGCCGCCTCCTCACGGACGGGCTGAGCCGCGGCCATGGCGTGCTCGATCCGCGGCTTCGAGTAGTCGGCGGCCTGCTGGGCCGCCTTACGGGTCTGCTTGGCGGCCTTACGGGTGCGGACAGCGGCCTCGTGCGCGGCGTGGTCGACCTTCGGCGGCACATGCGCACGGGCCTGCTCGATGCGCGGGCCGACATGAGCGCCGTACTGCACACGGGCTTGCTCGGCGGCCTGCGACACCTTCGGCGCGAGGCGTGCACGGCTTTCGTGCGCGTAATGGACGGCCTGCTCCTTGGCCGTTCCGGCGTAAGGGGCCACCGCCTCCGCGGCATGCCGCACGCTGTCCCTAGCCGAACCGGTCGCGGCGCGCACGCTGTCGATGCGGGTCACAGGATCCTCCTCCTCGGTGGCTTATAGGTATGTCACCTTTCCACCCTTTCAAGGATCATGCCTTCCGGAATGGATCCGAGGCATGACGCAGCCGGGCATCCGGGTGCGATCATTCTGATCAAATCGGTACAAGGAGAGTGCTTTGCCGACAATGCCACGGATCGTCGCGGCGCGCGCCCACTCGGTGACTACTCGTCGGAATACGGTCCGTGCGAGGATCTGGACGTCAGAGAAGACAACGGAAGGCAGACCGTGGCCGAGCAGCTTTACGCCACCCTGAAGACCAACCGAGGCGACATCGAGGTGCTGTTGCACCCCAACCACACGCCGAAGACGGTCAAGAACTTCGTCGAGCTCGCCCAGGGCGAGCGCGAGTGGGTTCACCCGGAGACCGGAAAGAAGACCACGGACCGGCTCTACGACGGCACGGTCTTCCACCGCGTCATCAGCGGCTTCATGATTCAGGGCGGCGACCCGCTGGGCAACGGCACGGGCGGCCCCGGCTACGAGTTCGAGGACGAGTTCCACCCCGACCTCGCCTTCGACAAGCCCTACCTGCTCGCCATGGCCAACGCGGGCCCGGGCACCAACGGCTCCCAGTTCTTCGTGACGGTCTCCCCGACCGCCTGGCTCACGCGCAAGCACACGATCTTCGGCGAGGTCACGAACCCGGCGAGCCAGAAGGTCGTCGACGAGATCGCGGCCACGCAGACCAACCCGCGCACCGACCGCCCGGTGAACGACGTGGTCATCGAATCGGTCGTCATCGAGACGCGCGCCGCCTGACACCGGCGCACTCCGCGAGGGAACCAAACCGCCCCGCCCATCCGTAAGGAAGGGCGGGGCGGTGCGTTCGCCACGCGCGCGCAGCTGTGCCTTCGTACGGACATTGAGGGGACCCCATGGACCAGGCACCAGGAAGCCCGCAGGGGCCACAGGACGCAAGCGGCCTGCCCGGCTGCTACCGGCATCCGGATCGCGAGACCGGCATCAGCTGCACCCGCTGCGAGCGGCCCATCTGTCCGGAGTGCATGATCAGCGCCTCGGTCGGCTTCCAGTGCCCCGAGTGTGTGCGCGAGGGCTCGGGCACCGGACACGCGCCCGCGGCGAACCAGCCGCGCACCATCGCCGGTGGCTCGATCGCCACGGACCCGCGTCTTGTCACCAAGATCCTGCTCGGCCTGAATGTCGCGGTGTTCATCGCCGTCCTCGCCGTGGGGGACCGCCTGGTCAATGAACTCGTCCTGATCGGGGCGTGGCCGCCCGCGCCCTGGGTGCCGACGGAAGGCGTCGCCGAAGGCCAGTGGTATCGCCTGGTCACGTCGATGTTCACGCACCAGGAGATCTGGCACATCGGTTTCAACATGCTGGGGCTGTGGTGGCTGGGCGGCCCCTTGGAGGCGGCGCTCGGCCGCGCTCGCTTCCTCGCCCTCTACATGCTGTCCGGTCTGGCCGGCAGCGCGTTGACGTATGTCCTGGAGAGCGCGGACAAGGCCTCGCTCGGGGCGTCCGGAGCGATCTTCGGCCTGCTCGGCGCGACCGCCGTCCTGATGCGGCGCCTGAACTACGACATGCGTCCCGTCATCGCGCTGCTGGCGATCAACCTGCTCTTCACGTTCACCATGGACGGCATCGCCTGGGAGGCGCACGTCGGCGGTCTGGTCGCCGGTGTCGCGATCGCGTACGGGATGGTGCACGCGCCCCGTGAGCGGCGGACGCTCGTGCAGTGGGGGACCTGTGCGGTGGTGCTGGTCGTGGTCCTCGCGGCTGTGCTCATCAGGACCGCTCAGCTCGTCTGACGGTCGCCCGTGCAGTGCGATGACCGAAGTTGTCCACAGCGTGTGCCCACGCTTGTGCATTCTGTGGGGAACAACAGTGCCCCTTGTCGCTGGCCTGGGTTTCCCCAGGAAGGACAAGGGGCCTGTGAGGGCTTGCCGGCGATCAGCCAGTCATACCGGCGTCAACGCCATGAGGGTTATCCACAGATCGTCTTTCTTTTCCCCAGGTCGCGCCCGGATGTGGATAGCGCTGTGGATAACTCAGGGTAAGGCTTGCGTTCAGCCCTGCGGGTGGGGCGCTACTTCCACTGGGTGGAGACGCCGAACCCCGCAGCGATGAAGCCGAAGCCGACCACGATGTTCCAGTTGCCCAGCGGGTCGATCGGCAGCTTGCCGTCGGTGACGTAGAAGACGACGATCCAGGCGAGCCCGATGAGGAACATCGCGAGCATCACCGGAGCCACCCAGCTGCGACTGGTCAGCTTGATGTTCGTCGCCTTCTTCGCGGGCGGCGTGTAATCGTCGGCCTTCTTGCGGATCCGTGACTTCGGCACGAGGGTCTCTCCTGTCGATACGGGGAGCTGAGCCCTCCCCCGGGCGTCCGTTAGCGTAGTGCTTCCGCGGCGCTGAAGGAGATAAGGGTACGTTGAGCAATTCCGCCGACTCCCCCACAGGCCCGGGTCGCCGTCCTCGCTGGCGGCCGGTCCGGCTCCTAACGGCCGCCGTTTTCGCGCTCGCGGGCCTCATCTTCTTCACCAGCTTCAACACGGCCAAGGGCACGAACATCCGCACCGACGCCTCGCTCCTGAAGCTCTCCGACCTGATCGAGGAGCGCAGCCACAAGAACGGCAAGCTGGACGAGTCCAACGGGACGCTGCGCGACGACGTCGAATCCCTGGCCGAGCGCGACAACGGCGGCACGAAGGCCGACGACGCGCGGCTCAAGGCGCTGGAGAAGAACGCGGGCACCAAGAAGCTCAGCGGTGAGGCGGTCTCCGTCACCCTCGCCGACGCCCCGCCGAACGCCACCGCCAAGCTCCCCGGCTACCCCGAGCCCCAGCCCAACGACCTGGTCATCCACCAACAGGACCTCCAGGCCGTGGTCAACGCGCTCTGGCAGGGCGGCGCCGAAGGCATCAAGGTGATGGACCAGCGGCTCATCTCCACCAGCGCCGTCCGCTGCGTGGGAAACACCCTGATCCTCCAGGGCCGCGTCTACTCGCCCCCGTACAAGGTGACCGCGGTGGGCGATCCGGAGAAGCTCAAGACGGCGCTCGCCGCGTCCCCGGAGATCCAGAACTACATGCTGTACGTGAACGCGTACGGCCTCGGTTGGAAAGTCGACGACGACGGAGCGATGACTCTTCCCGGCTACTCGGGCACAGTGGATCTCCACTACGCGAAGCCCGTGGAGTAAGCCGCTGGGGGAGCTGTGTCGGTGCGAGTGCTCGTCAGGACGTTCAGCGAACTGTGCATCACCGTCGGCACGTTGATCGTGCTCTTCGTGGTGTACGTCCTGTTCTGGACCGGCGTGAAGGCCGACAACGCCATGGACAGCCAGATCGACACGCTGCAGGACCAGTGGGCGCAAGGGTCGGTGCCGGCGCATACGGACGACGCACCCTCGAAGGCGTCGTCCCCGAAGAAGCCCGCTCCCTATGAGGACGGCAAACCCTTCGCCGTCATGTACATCCCGCGGCTTGGTTTCACGTGGAACAAGCCGGTGCTCCAGGGCACCGGGACCGAGACCCTCAAAAAGGGCCTCGGCCACTACGAGGACACCGCGCAGCTCGGCCAGCGGGGCAACTTCTCGGTGGCGGGCCATCGCCGCACGTACGGAGACCCGTTCAAGGACTTCCCGAAGCTGCGGCCGAACGATCCCGTGGTCGTGACCGACGGCACCACATGGTTCACGTACCGCATCGACAAGAAGCCCTACAAGACGCTGCCCGGCGACACCGGGGTCATCGACGCGGTTCCTCGCAAGTCCGGATACGACGGGCCGGGCCGTTACCTCACCCTTACGACCTGTGAACCAGAGTGGGGACACAGCCACCGGTTGATCGTCTGGGCGCACCTCGATGCCACCCAGCCCGTCGAGGCCGGGAAACCGGAGGCACTACGCCGTTAGTCTGGTGCCGTACGGCTACGGAAGGGACGGCATGTACGGCTGGATCTGGCGGCATCTGCCGGGAAACGCTTGGGTAAGGGCGCTGCTTTCGCTGATGCTCGTCTTCGCTGTGGTCTACGTGCTCTTCCAGTACGTCTTCCCCTGGGCCGAGCCGCTGCTTCCCTTCAACGATGTGACGGTGGACGGCCAGTGAGTACCGACGGACGTCCGACCCGCATCCTCGTGGTCGACAACTACGACAGCTTCGTCTTCAACCTCGTCCAGTACCTCTACCAGCTCGGCGCCGAGTGCGAGGTCCTGCGCAACGACGAGGTCGAGCTGCGCTACGCGCAGGACGGCTTCGACGGTGTCCTGCTCTCGCCGGGCCCCGGCACACCCGAGCAGGCGGGCGTCTGCGTCGACATGGTGCGGCACTGCGCGGGGACCGGTGTGCCCGTGTTCGGCGTCTGCCTCGGCATGCAGTCGATGGCGGTGGCGTACGGCGGAGTGGTGGACCGTGCGCCGGAGCTGCTGCATGGCAAGACGTCCCCGGTGGTCCACGAGGGCAAGGGTGTCTTCGCGGGGCTGCCGTCGCCGTTCATCGCGACGCGCTATCACTCGCTCGCCGCCGAGCCGGCCACGGTTCCCGCGGATCTGGAAGTCACCGCGCGCACGGAGGACGGCATCATCATGGGCCTGCGCCACCGTGAACTGCCGGTCGAGGGCGTGCAGTTCCACCCCGAGTCGGTGCTCACCGAGCACGGCCACCGCATGCTCGCCAACTGGCTGGTGGAGTGCGGGGACGCGGGGGCCATCGGCAGGTCGAGCGGGCTGGCCCCGGTGGTGGGCAGGGCCACGGCGTGACCGCGTTGCGTCCCGAGCGCGATTCCTCCGGAGTTCCGTACGACGAGCAGTACGCGTCGTACGGGGAGCCTGGGGCGTTTGAGGAGCCCGGGGCGTTCGAAGCGGCTGTCGATCACCTTGCCGATCCGCTGACCGACCCGTTGCCGGGTCAGCGGGGCCAGCACCCTTCGCCGTGGTTCCGCAGCGGGCCCGCCGAGCCGGAGCCGCAGCCCGCGCCTCCTCAGCCGGAGCCTGAGCAGCCTCAGCCCCAGGAGTGGTACGACCTCCAGGGGTACGCGCGCGACTGGTACGGGGAGCAGCGGCCGCAGGAACCCACGTACGAGCAGCGGCCGCAGGAACCCACGTACGAGCAGCGGCCGCAGGAACCGACGTACGAGCAGCTGTACGGCGCGTACGCCCCTCAGCGGCAGCCACAACCGCAAGCACAACCGCAGTCACCGCCGCCGCCCCCGGTCGACGACGAGACCGTAGGCCTGCGGACCGCGGACACCCGCCGAATAGCCGAGCCCGAGACCGATCCCGAGCCGGAGCCGGAACGCCCCACGGGCGGCCGAGCCGCCCGCCGCAAGGCCGCCAAGAAGGGCGCCCCTCAGCGGCCCTCCACGGCAGCGTCCGCCGCCCCCCTGTCCCGCGTGGAGGCCCGTCGCGCCGAGCGCGCGCGCAAGCCCTCCCCGGGTGCCGTGGTGAGCCGGGGGATCGGCGAACTGTTCATCACCGTCGGCGTCCTGATGCTTCTCTTCGTCACGTACCAGCTGTGGTGGACGAACATCCGCGCCCACCAGCAGGCCAACGGCGCCGCCAGCGACCTCCAGGAGAAGTGGGCCAAGGGCAAGGGCAAGCCCGGCGCCTTCGAGCCCGGACAGGGCTTCGCGCTACTGCACATCCCGCGCCTGGACGTGGTCGTGCCGATCGCCGAGGGCATCGACAAGCCGAAGGTCCTGGACCGCGGCATGGTCGGCCACTACAACGAGGGCGGCACCAAGACGCCCATGCCGGACGCCAAGACGGGCAACTTCGCGGTCGCCGGGCACCGCAACACCCATGGCGAGCCGTTCCGGTACATCAACCAGCTCGAACCGGGCGATCCGATCATCGTGGAGACGCAGGACAAGTACTTCGTCTACAAGATGGCGAGCATCCTGCCGCAGACCCAGCCCAGCAACACCTCGGTGATCGGGCCCGTCCCGCCGGGGTCGGGCTTCACCAAACCGGGCCGGTACATCACACTGACCACCTGCACCCCGGAATTCACGAGTAAGTATCGAATGATCGTCTGGGGCAAGATGGCCGAGGAACGACCGCGCAGCAAGGGCAAACCGAGCGCGCTCGTCAATTAGCACGGTGAGAACGGGGCAGATCCAGTGGCAGCCAGGACCGACCACGACGAGGAGCAGGCCGAGGAGCGGGCCGACAAGCAGGCCGAGGCGCCGACGCCCGCCCGCACACCACGGCCACGGGGGCGCGGCCCCATCGCCACGGCGGTCAGCGTCTTCGGTGAACTCCTCATCACCGCGGGCCTGGTGCTCGGCCTTTTCGTCGTCTACTCCCTGTGGTGGACGAACGTCGTCGCGGACCGGGAGGCGCACAAGCAGGGCGACAAGGTGCGCGACCGCTGGGCGGGCGGCCCGGGGAACCTGAACACCAAGGACGGCATCGGCTTCCTGCACGTGCCCGCGATGGGCAACGGCGACATCCTGGTCCGCAAGGGCACCAGCAGCAAGGTGCTCAACCACGGCGTCGCGGGTTACTACGAGGACCCGATCAAGTCGGCTCTCCCCCAGGACAAGGAAGGCAACTTCACGCTGGCCGCGCACCGCGACGGCCACGGCGCGAAGTTCCACAAGATCGACAAGATCAAGAAGGGCGACGCGATCGTCTTCGAGTCCCGGGACAAGTGGTACGTGTACAAGGTGTACTCGACCCTTCCCGAGACGTCGAAGTACAACGTGAAGGCCCTGAACGCCATCCCGAAGGAATCGGGCGCGAAGAAGCCCGGCCGCTACATCACCCTGACGACGTGCACGCCGGTCTATACGTCGAACTACCGCTACGTGGTGTGGGGCGAGCTGGAGCGGATCGAAAAGGTCGACAACAAGCGCACGCCGCCCGCCGAGCTGGGCTGAGCCCTCTGGCACCCGCATACGCACCGCATACGCACCGCACACGAAAGAGCCCCGGACACCGCCTGCTGAGCGGCGTCCGGGGCTCTTTTCGTACTCCTACGGAGTGGGTCAGTCCTCGCCGTTCCGGGAGAAGCCGGCGTTGCCTCCGAGGAAGCCGCCTCCGTCATCCCCGCCGTTGCCGCCGCCGTTGTCGCCCTGGTTGCCGCCTGCCGTGGTCAGGTTGATCGCGGTGTCGGGTGCGACCTGCTGATTGGCGGGCGGATCCGAGAGGACCACGAGGGCTTCGTCGTCCTGCGGGCCCGTGATGGTGCCGACCGTGAGGCCGGCGTCCTCGATGGCCTTGCGGGCGTCCTTCAGCTTCTGACCGGTGAGGGCCGGCACGGTGGCCTGCTCGGCCTTCTTGGCGATCTTCAGCGTGACGGTCGACCCGGGGTCGGCCTGGCTCTGCGGGGCGAGGTTCTGCGAGATGACCTTGCCGGGCTCGACGGAGTCGCTCTCTTCTTCCTCGCACGTGCCGACGAGGTCGTTGGTCTGCAGCTGGGCCTTGGCCTCTTCGCAGGTCTTGCCGGTGACGTCGGGGACCGTCGCCTTGTCGGCCTTCTTGGCGACTTCAAGGGTGATCTTGCTGCCCTTTTCGACCTCGGTGCCGGCGAACGGGTCCTGGTCGAGAACTTCGCCCGCGGTGCCCGAGGACTCCACCGGCTTGGTGTCGACCTCGAAGTCGAACTTGGGGCCTTCGAGCTTCTTCGTGGCGGCATCGACGTTCAGGCCGATCACCTTCGGCACAGCCACCTTCGGCGCCCCGGTTGAAACCGTCACCGAGATCGTGTCGCCCTTGCTGACCGTGGCGTTCGCGCCCGGGTCCTGGGAGCAGATCTCGCCCGCCGGGAACTTGTCGCACGGCTTCTTCTCGGAGGCGTCGAGGACGAGGTCCACGTTCTTGGCGGACTTCTTGGCGTCCGCGAGCTTCTCGCCGACGAAGTTCGGCGCCTTGATCGTGTCGTCGCCGCCACCGCCCCCGGTGAACGCCCACTTGCCGATCAGGATCGCGCCCACCAGGACCAGAAGCCCCGCGAGGACCAGCAGGATCGTCGAGGTGTTGCTCTTCTTCTGGCGGCGGCGCGAGTGGTCGTCGTAGCCGTCGTCAGGGCCGCCGACCGGCGGCATCATCGAGGTCTGGCCGCCGCCGTTCTGCGGGCGCAGCATCGCCGTCTGCTGGTCATCCGGGTGGCCGCCGTAGCCGACCGCGCCCATGGCAGCGGTGGCCTGGACGGGCTGGCCGTCGAGGCAGGCCTCGATGTCGGCGCGCATCTCGTCGGCCGACTGGTAGCGGTAGTCCGGGTCCTTGGTGAGGGCCTTCAGGACGATCGCGTCCATCTCCGGCGTGATCTCACCGTCGAAGACGCTCGGGGCCTGCGGCTCTTCCCGTACGTGCTGGTAGGCGACCGCCACCGGGGAGTCCCCGACGAAGGGCGGGCGCACCGTGAGGAGCTCGTACAGCAGGCAGCCCGTGGAGTAGAGGTCGGAGCGCGCGTCGACCTGCTCGCCCTTGGCCTGCTCCGGCGAGAGGTACTGCGCGGTGCCGATGACCGCCGCGGTCTGCGTCATCGTCATGCCGGAGTCGCCCATGGCGCGGGCGATGCCGAAGTCCATGACCTTGACCTGGCCGTTGCGCGTCAGCATGACGTTCGCGGGCTTGATGTCACGGTGGACGATGCCGTTGCGGTGGGAGTACTCAAGGGCCTGGAGGATGCCGATCGTCATCTCCATGGCGCGCTCGGGCAGCAGCTTGCGCCCGGAGTGCAGCAGCTCACGCAGGGTCGAGCCGTCGACGTACTCCATCACGATGTACGGGATGGAGACCCCGTCCACGTAGTCCTCGCCGGTGTCGTAGACCGCGACGATCGCAGGATGGTTGAGCGAGGCGGCCGACTGGGCCTCGCGGCGGAACCGGGCCTGGAATGACGGGTCGCGCGCGAGGTCAACGCGCAGCGTCTTCACCGCCACGGTGCGCCCGAGGCGGGTGTCGTGCGCGAGGTATACCTCCGCCATCCCGCCTCGGCCGAGCACCTGGCCCAGCTCGTACCGCCCGCCGAGGCGACGCGGCTCTTCCATAGCTAATCCAGCCCTCTCCGTCAGTCCCGACCGCACCCTTGTGTGGTCCGGCGGTGTGCTGTCCGGGCATACCGTACCCGGCTCGCCTTACGTGACCCGGCCACGACCGTCACCCGATACAGGACCGGTATCGCAACGTGCACTGATGTGAAGAGGCCGTGACGGGGGTCACTTCTTGCTGTCGAGCACCGCCTGCATCACGTCCTTGGCGATGGGCGCTGCCAGACCGCCACCGGAGATGTCGTCACGGCCGGCCTTGCTGTCCTCGACGACCACGGCGACGGCCACCGGCGAACCGGAGTCGGTCTTGGCGTAGCTGATGAACCAGGCGTAGGGGTTCTCGCTGTTGTCGACGCCGTGCTGGGCCGTACCGGTCTTGCCGCCGACGGTGACGCCGTCGATCTTGGCGTTGGTGCCGGTGCCCTCGTTGACGACCGTCTCCATCATGTCCTGGAGCTTCTGCGCGTTCTCCTCGGAGAGCGGCCGGCTCATCTCCTTGGGCGCGTGCTTCTCGATCACGTCCAGGTTCGGCGCCTGCAGCTCGCTGACCATGTACGGCTCCATCAGCTTGCCGTCATTGGCGATGGCCGAGGCGACCATGGCCATCTGCAGCGGCGTCGCGGCCGTCTCGAACTGGCCGATGGAGGAGAGCGCGGTCTGGGGCCTGTCCATCTCCTCGGGGAAGACGGAGGCGTTCGAACGGACCGGCACGAACTGCTCTTCGTTGAAGCCGAACTTCTCGGCCGTCTCGAGCATCTTGTCCTTGCCGAGGTCCGAGCCGATCTTGCCGAACACGGTGTTGCAGGACACCCGCAGCGCCTCACGCAGCGAGGCGTTCTTGCAGGGGATGTTGCCCTCGTTCGGCAGCGGCGTCTGGGTGTCGGGCATCGTCCAGGGCAGCGGCGACTTGGTCGGCGCGTCGACGTCGGTGTAGAGCTCGTGCTCCAGGGCCGCCGCGGCCGTCACCGCCTTGAAGGTGGAGCCCGGCGGGTACGTCTCGCGCAGGGCGCGGTTGAGCATCGGCTTGTTCTTGTTCTTGTCCAGCTTCTGAAAGGCGTCCGCGTCAGATCCGGCGAAGGTGGAGGGGTCGTACGACGGTGCTGAGGCCAGCGCCAGGATCGCACCCGTGGACGGGTCGATCGCGGCGACCGCGCCCTTGCCGCGACCCTTCAGGCCGTTGTACGCGGCCTTCTGCGCTGCCGAGTTGAGTGTCGTGACGACGTTGCCGCCTTCCTTCTTCTCGCCGGTCAGCATGTCGAGGCTGCGGCGAAAGAAGAGGCGGTCGTCGTTGCCGGTCAGGATGCCGTCCTCGATGGACTCCAACTGTGTCGCGCCTACGCTCTGCGATGCAAAGCCGGTCACCGGAGACCACATAGACCCGTTGGTGTACGTCCGCTGGTACTTGAGGTCGTTGCCGCCGCTCGTTTGCTTGGAGCCCGTGACCGGTTTGCCGTCCACGATGATGTCGCCGCGCGGAGTGCCGTACCGCTCGATGGTCACGCGGCGGTTCTTCTCGTCCTTGGCGAGGGTGTCGGCCTGCACATACTGGAGCCAGTTGTCCCGGACGAGCAGGGCAAGGATGAGCAGACCACAAAACATCGCGATCCGGCGTAGCGGCTTGTTCACGGTCCGAACCTCTTCGACTTGCGGTCACCATGGCCAGGTCCGGAAGATTCTAGTACTACAGCCAGTCGCTTAACGGTGAGTGAGCGGGCGGCCCGGTGCCTGGTTGGCGGGGCTCATGTATGGGGATGTGCGTCAGGGGTTCCAGCACATGACGAACTAGCTCCGGTTTGGTCGCGTCGCGATGGCCACTTGGATGGAGCGTCCGATCGACACGGCAATGCACATATGGTGAGGAAATGGGACATAGGTGGTCGAGTCGAAGGTGTAAGCGGTAAAGGCGCCGCCTCGGCTGGGGTCGAAAGGCTTCTACGCTTCACTCGGCAGGATTCGGAAATGCAAACCCTTGATCCGCAGCTATTGGCAGAAGGGGTGTGGAGGGGGTGCGCTAGCAACCCAAAAACGCCGCTACAAGCGTGAGGCTTTGGTCTTTTTACGTCAACAACGTTAGCAAACTGTTCCGCTTCGATGGCCGAAAGCACCCCCTGCGGGGGAAGTCCTTAATGTCTCAATTGGTCAAATATCTCGTAGTGGCGGGTGTGTCGAGTAAAGCTTCATACGCTGACTTCCTTGTTGCGGCAGTGAAAAGTTTTGAGTAACTTACTCGATCCAGGGGGGGCGATCAGTCATGCCACCCTCACAAACGGAGCATGAGGTCATGGCGTAAATGCTGTGCCATGGCGGATGAGCTGGGGGGACTATGAAGAACAACATCAAGAGGTTCGGCACCGTTGCGGGAGTTTTCCTGGGTGTCACAATGATTGCCACCACTAATGCCTACGCTACCTGGGAAAGCGAACTGGCTGGCGTGCGGCCTAACTTTGCGTCGCGAGAGTGGGCCGACGAAAGCTACACCCAGATCCACTTCAAGCGCTGTTTTGCCAGTGACGGTAATCACGTGTTCAACAGCGTTACGGTGGAACTGATCCGCATGACGGGAACTAACACCAGCTTCGGCTCCAAGACCTTCACGGAGTGTTTCTCTCGGGGTGACGGTGACGAGACGAGTACGGGCGTCTGGACTGGCCTGCCGTCTGGTGACTACCGATTCAAGATCAAGGAAATCGGCGGTTCTGACTCACAATACCGTCTCATGCGAGCGGAAAAGGTAATCGTCGATACGACCAAGGCTGACTAGTTAGCGCTTGTCCAGATAGATTTATGGCCCCTGACCAGAATGTACGGTCAGGGGCCATAGTCCTGTCTCGGGAGGGCAGCTGAACACTCGTGCCCTGCCGTCACCGGCTCGGTTTGACGATGACAGGGCTCAGCTCGGTCGAACCACCTGGGTCATTTCAGCATCTGGGTTCGGGGCGGGCGAGGGCGCGGGGCGGCGAGCCGTGTCGCTGATGCGGAGCAGAATACCGATCAGCGCCCAGTTGGCGATTACTGATGAACCGCCATACGCGAGGAAAGGCATGGTCATACCCGTCAACGGGATCAGACTCATGACGCCGCCGGCGACCACGAAGACCTGAATAGCGAAGGCGCCGGACAGGCCGATGGCGAGGAGCTTGCCGAACGGATCACGCGCGGCGAGGGCGGTTCGCACACCCCGCTCCACGATGAGGCCGTAGATCAGCAGGATCGCCATGATTCCGGCGAGGCCGAGCTCTTCGCCGAAGGTGGCGAGGATGAAGTCCGAGTTTGCGGCGAACTTGATGAGGTCTGAATTGCCCTGGCCGAGGCCGGTGCCCAGCGTGCCGCCGGAGCCAAAGGCCCATAGGGCCTGCATCGCCTGCTCGGAGTGCCCGACCACGCCTTCCTGGCTCAGCGTGTACTCGCGCATGGGGTCGAGCCACGCGTCGACGCGCTGCTTGACGTGCGGCTCGAAGGACGCGACGCCGACCGCGCCGACCGCGGACATCATTAGCCCGAACACGATCCAGCTGGTGCGCTCCGTGGCTACGTACAGCATGACGACGAACATGCCGAAGAACAGCAGAGAGGTGCCGAGGTCGGTTTCGAAGACCAGGATCAGGATCGAGATAATCCAGATGACGACGATGGGACCCAGGTCGCGGCCACGCGGCAGGTACAGGCCCATGAAGCGGCGGCTGGCCAGAGCCAGGGCGTCCCGTTTCACCATGAGGTAGCCCGCGAAGAAGATCGCGATGACGATCTTGGCGAACTCACCGGGCTGAATGGAGAATCCGCCGACGCGAATCCAGATCTTGGCGCCGAAGACGTTCATGCCAAGACCGGGAACCAGGGGCAAGAGCAGCAGGATCAGGGCACCGACCATCGAAATGTACGTATAGCGCTGCAGGGCGCGATGGTCCTTGAGCAGGAGCAGAACGCCGACGAACAGGGCGATCCCGATCGCGGAGTACATGAGCTGGTTCGGAGCGGCCGGGCTGAAGTTGGGCAGCTGCTGCAGGCGCTTCGACTGGTCTAGTCGCCAAATGACCACTAGGCCAAGCCCGTTGAGCAGCGTCGCCAGGGGCAGCAGCAGAGGATCGGCGTACGGCGCGAACTTGCGCACCACGAAGTGCGAAATGCCAGCGAGCAGTCCGAGCCCGCAGCCGTAGCCGAGCATGCCGGACGGCAGCTCGCCGTCGATCGCGAGGCCCACGTTGACGTAGGCGAACAGCGGGATGACGACGGCGAACGCGAGGAGCGCGAGCTCGGTGTTGCGCCTGCTCGGCGCCCCGATCGCGCCGATGGTCGACGTGTGTGTAGTGCTACTGCTCATGGCGTGCAAAGGCCCCCAACGGCTGCTTACTGCTTACCGCACAGCGGGACCAGCTTCTCCTCGTCCTCGGAGAGGCTGGGGCCGGGTGTGGGAGTCGGTGCGGTCTTGGACTTGTTCTTGTCGGTCGAGCTGTTCTTGTCGTTCGTGTCGTTCTTGTCCGCCGGATCCGTCGGATCATCGGTGGGAGCCTTGGCCGACAGGCCGGTCGTGCCGCCCGCCTCACCCTCGCCGGGCTTGGCGTTCTCGCGCTCGGCCTCGCGGCGCTTGGCGTCCTTCTCGCAGGCCGAGGCCTGCAGGCCGAGCTCCTCGATCTTGCTCTTGGCGTCGTCGAGATTGCCCTCGGGGATGGTCCCCTCGACCTGCTTGCGCTGGTACGGCGGCAAGTACTTGAGTTCGATCTCGGGGTAGTTCTCCTCGACCTTCGACAGGCTGACCCACGCCAGATCCTGGTCGATGCCGCGGTACAGGGCGACGTTCTTGTCGTTCGTGCCCACGTAGTACTGAGTCTGGGTCCAGCGGTAGCCGCCGTACAGACCGCCGCCGATGACCGCCAGGGCGAGCACCGTGTAGAGCGATCTCTTGAGCCACTTGCGGCCACCACCCGGCTTGACGAAGTCCTCGTCGCTGTACGCCCCGAAGTTCCCCTCGGGGACGTACCCCGTCGTGTCGCCGCTCCCGGGCGGCCCGAAGCCGCCTCCGGAAGGCTGCGGCGGCACCGGGCGGCCGAGGCCCGACGCACGGCCCGCAGGTGTCTGCATGGCGCCGTCGTCCTGCGACTGAAGCTGGTTCTCCGCGACGGCGCCGACGACCACGGGGGTGTCCGAGAGCTGGCCGGCGAGGGTGTCACCGCTGTCGATGTCCAGGACATCGGCGACGATCACCGTGATGTTGTCGGGCCCACCGCCGCGCAGCGCGAGCTGGATGAGCTCCTGCACGGTCTCCTGAGGGCCCTGGTAGCTCGCGAGGGTGTCTTCCATCGTCTGGTGCGAGACGACACCGGAGAGACCGTCCGAGCAGATCAAGTAGCGGTCGCCGGCGCGGACCTCACGGATGGAGAGATCCGGCTCGACATGCTCACCACTGCCCAGCGCGCGCATCAGCAGGGAGCGCTGCGGGTGGGTGGTCGCCTCTTCCTCGGTGATCCGGCCCTCGTCGACCAGACGCTGCACCCAGGTGTGGTCCTGGGTGATCTGCGTGAGGACACCGTCCCGCAGGAGATAGGCGCGCGAGTCGCCCACATGTACGAGACCGAGGCGCTGCCCCGTCCACAGCAGGGCGGTCAGGGTCGTCCCCATGCCCTCGAGCTGGGGGTCCTCCTCGACCATCAGACGCAGCTGATCGTTGGCGCGCTGCACCGCGGTGCCGAGCGACGTGAGGATGTCCGATCCCGGCACGTCGTCGTCGAGGGTGACGAGCGTCGAGATCACCTCGGAGCTCGCCACCTCACCCGCGGCCTGGCCCCCCATGCCGTCGGCGATCGCGAGGAGACGCGGACCGGCGTAACCCGAGTCCTCGTTCCCCTCCCTGATCATGCCTTTGTGCGATCCGGCGGCGAAGCGCAAAGACAGACTCATGCGCACCTCGCCCGTCGGCTCCGGGTACATCCGCACGGTGCCCACCCTCCGGTCGGGAGCGCGCTGGCGTCCAGTGTGTGGACCGCGTCGGCTCGCTCGCTCCGCTCGCTCATTTTCGTACTACTTCCGCAGCTCGATGACGGTCTTGCCGATGCGGATCGGCGCGCCCAGCGGAACAGGCGTCGGGGTGGTGAGTCGGGTCCGGTCCAGATACGTGCCGTTGGTGGACCCGAGATCCTCGACGATCCACTGGCCGTCACGGTCCGGGTAGATCCTGGCATGCCTGCTGGACGCGTAGTCGTCGTCGAGCACGATCGTCGAATCGTGCGCCCGGCCCAGCGTGATCGTCTGGCCCTGCAGGGCGACCGTCGTGCCCGCGAGGATCCCTTCGGACACGACCAGCTTGCTGGGGGCGCCACGGCGCTGCCGTCCGCCGCCCTGCTGCTGGCGCTGGGGAGGTGGTGTGGCCGCCTGCTGTTGCTGGCGGGCGGCCTGTTGCGGTCGCGCGTTCTCACGGCGCGAACCGCGCTGTGTGACGCGTGTTCCGAACAGGTCGCTACGGATGACCTGGACGGCCACGATCACGAACAGCCACAGAACGGCTAGGAAACCCAGCCGCATGACCGTCAGGGTCAGCTCTGACATTGCCCCCGCTTCACCCTTCGGCTTGCCGGTAAACGATGGTGGTTTGGCCCACGACGATCCGCGAGCCGTCGCGGAGCGTAGCGCGGGTGGTGTGCTGCCCGTCTACCACGATGCCGTTGGTAGACCCGAGATCCTGGATCGTCGAGGGCGTTCCGGTCCGGATCTCACAGTGCCGACGCGATACGCCGGGGTCGTCGATCCGCACATCGGCGTCGGTGCTGCGTCCCAGCACCAGCGTCGGGCGGGAGATCTGATGGCGATTGCCGTTGATCTCGATCCAGCGCCGCACCTGCGCACCCGGAAGAGGTCCGGCGCCGGGCCCCTGAGGACGGTTCGGCACCGGCGTGGGTCCGCCGGGACGGCCGCCGGGAGGAGGCGCGGCAGGCATGGGAGGAGCGCTGGAGGGCTGGGCGGACTGTGGATAGCCATAGCCACCGCCCGCGCCGCCCGCAGGGGGCCTGGCGGGACTGTGACCGGCACCCGCGGGGCCCGAAGGGCCGACAGGGGCGCCCTCGGGGCTCTGGGAGGTGCTGGACGCGAGCGTGCGGCTGCGCACCCGGTACAGGCCCGTGTCGAGGTCCTCGGCCTTCTCCAGGTGAACCTTGATGGGGCCCATGAAGCTGTACCGCTGCTGCTTGGCGTACTCGCGCACCATCCCGGACAGCTCGTCGCCGAGCTGCCCCGAATAGGGGCTCAGCCGCTCGAAGTCGGGCGCGCTGAGCTCCACGATGAAGTCATTGGGGACGACGGTCCGCTCGCGGTTCCAGATCGTCGCGTTGTTGTCGCACTCGCGCTGCAGGGCGCCGGCGATCTCGACGGGCTGGACCTCGGACTTGAACACCTTGGCGAAGGTGCCGTTGACGAGACCTTCGAGTCGCTGCTCGAACTTCTTCATGACTCCCATGGGGCACCTCCTCCGTCGTAGTCATCCTGGTACTGCTTACTGATCGTATCCACGCGCCGGGAAATCGGCTGGTTCCCCCTGTCCGCCCAGTCGATGAGTGTCGCCTCTCACAAGGCATGCCCGCACCAGGGTTCCGGGATCCGTCCGGGCTCCTCTCAGGCTCCTCTAACAGGGATCGTAGAGGGGGCCTCAAACCAGTGTCGCGCACCCGACTGCGGAGCTTCGCCGGGTACGGCGCAAGTCGGTCGGTCGGACGGTCGGCCCCGCCCGCTTCTGTCCGGATCAACAGGGCAGGTGCCCCCGAATACGGATGTGAATCCACCCCTGCCAGCGTGCTAATCTTCTGGATGTCGGAAGGCGCTCGCACCGAAAAGTGTTCGCACCAAGCGGTGAGAGACCCAAGACAACACCCATGCGCGGGTGGCGGAATAGGCAGACGCGCTGGATTCAGGTTCCAGTGCCCGAAAGGGCGTGGGGGTTCAACTCCCCCCTCGCGCACCATGTGGAGCGGGTCTCCACCAGGATGAAAGTCCTGGTGGGGGCCCGCTTCTCGTTGTGCTCCCGGAGTGGGTGCGCGCGTACGCCCCGGGACGATGATCATGGTGATCTATGTCACCGGCCTCCCCTGCCGGCGCGCCGAGTTGTCCACAGGCCGCAGGTTGTCCACAGGCTCTGCCGCCGCCCGGCACCCGGCGGTACCTTCATGCCAGGTGAGCCCGCGGGGGGCGCCCGGACGGTGGGGGTGAGCATGACGGAGTTCAAGAGCGCGCGACTGCCGTACGTGGAGGGGTTCGCACGGTGGCCCTCACAGCGCGGCAGGGCGGGTGCGGACGCGGGGGCTTCGGAAGGTGCTGCCGGGGCGGAGATCTCGCCGAAACGGGAAGGCAAGGCGCTGCGGGCCCGCGTCAGCCGTGCCTCGCACGAGTGGTTCGTCGAGGACGACGGTCGCCCCGATCCGGTCGACGCCGTACAGGAGACCAACCGCAGCAGGCTCCCCGAACTCACACCCATCCGGACGGGCCGAATGGCCGCCTCGCCCTTCGCCTTCCTGCGCGGAGCCGCAGGCCTGATGGCCTACGACCTCGCGCGAACCCCCGCGACAGGCATCGGCGCGCAGATATGCGGCGATGCCCACGCGGCCAACTTCGGCCTGTACGGGGACGCCCGGGGCGGGCTCGTCATGGACCTGAACGACTTCGACGAAACGGGACACGGGCCCTGGGAATGGGACCTGAAACGGCTCGCGGCCTCGCTCGTGCTCGCCGGGCGTGAGGCCGGAGCGAGCGAGGACGTCTGCAAGGAAGCGGCGTTCGACGCGGTGGGGGCGTACCGGCGCACGATGCGGCTGCTCGCGAAGCTCCCCGCGCTCGACGCGTGGAACGCCATCGCGGACGAGGAACTCGTCTCACACACGGACGCGAAAGACCTGCTCGGCACCCTGGAGAGTGTCTCCGAGAAGGCACGGCACAACACGAGCGCCAAGTTCGCCGCCAAATCGACCGAACGCACGGAGGACGAGACCGGCTTCCCGGGCCGCCGCTTCGTCGACGCCCCACCGGTGCTCCGCCGAATACCGGACGCGGAGGCCGCCGAGGTCGCCGCCGCCCTCGCGGACTACGCCGGCACGCTGTCCGAGGACCGGCTGCCGCTCCTTGCGCGGTACGCCGTCCAGGACGTGGCCTTCCGCGTCGTGGGCACGGGCAGCGTGGGCCTGCGGTCGTATGTGGTGCTGCTGCTCGACCACCGGGGCGAACCGCTGGTGCTCCAGGTCAAGGAGGCACGGCCCTCCGCTCTGCTTCCGCACCTGCCCACGGCGGGCTTCACGGTGCCCGAGGTCGCGCACGAAGGCCACCGGGTGGTGCTCGGGCAGAAGCGGATGCAAGTGGTCAGCGACTTCCTGCTGGGGTGGACGACCGTGGCCGGGCGCGCCTTCCAGGTACGGCAGTTCAGGAACCGCAAGGGCAGCGTGGACCCGGCGGCACTGGCCGCCGACCAGATCGACGACTACGGCCGGATGACCGGAGCGCTTCTGGCCCGCGCCCACGCGCACAGCGCCGACCCGCGGCTCGTCGCCGGCTACGTGGGCAAGAACGACGAGCTGGACACGGCGATGGCGGAATTCGCGGTGGCGTACGCGAACCGGACAGAGGCCGACCACGCGGAGCTTGTGCGCGCGGTGAAGGAGGGGCGGGTGGTGGCGGAGGTGGGGGTTTGAGGGGGGTGGGGTAGGAGGGGGGGTGGGGGGGGGGAGGGAGGGGAGGGGGAGGCCCCCCTGTTTGCCGGAAGTGTGGGGAGAGGGCCCTGGCGGCTCCCGCGCGGGCCCGGCCGCCGCTCGGTCGGGGCGGGGGCACGGTGGCCTAGGCTGGTCGGGTGACGACCCCGGAAGCCGAGCCTACGCAGCCTCAGACGCCCGATCCCGATCTTGATCCCGTGACCGCCGGTCGCGGAGGCCCTGACGGGGCGGCGGGGCAGGGCGGCGCCGCGCGGCCGGAGGACCGGCTGGAGAAGGCGGTGCGGGCGGCGGAGCAGGCGCTGATCGAGTACGAGATCGCCGTCGAGACGTTCCGGGTCGAGGTGGAGAACTTCTCCCGGCTGCACCACCAGAAGCTCGGCCCGATGTACGCGCGCCTCGACGAGCTGGACGCCGAGATCGCCGAGGCCCTGGCCGCCCGTAGTGGTGACCCCGAGGACCGGCGCAAGGCGGACGAGGCGCGGGCGCGGGTCATGCCGATGCCGGGGGTCGAGGAGCTGTTCCACGGCTGGATGGACGGTGAGGGCCTCTACCCGGAGGCGGCCGCGATGCTGACCGATCAGTCGGTGCGGCCGCCGCAGCGGGTGCGGCCCAGTGACGAGGCCCGCAAGCTCTACCGCGAGCTCGTCCGCAAGTCCCACCCCGACCTCGCCCAGGATGACCAGGAGCGTGGCCGCCGCGAGGAGTTCATCACGCGGGTGAACGCCGCGTACGCGCGTGGGGACGAGCCCCTGCTGCGGGAGCTGTCCGAGGAGTGGGCGGCGGGTCCTGTGCCCGAGCAGCAGTGGCCGAGCAAGAGCGAGGAGCTCTACGCACGGCTCGAGTGGCTCTCCCAGCGCAAGGAGCTACTCTCCGTGGTCGCGCGGGAGCTGGAGGAGGGCGCGATCGGCGCGATGCTGCGGATGGCGCCGGACGATCCGGATCAGCTCCTCGAAGAGATCGCCGAGCAGTTGCTCGCGCAGGTCACCGAGCGCGAGGCGGAGCTCGCGCGGCTGACCGCCTAGCGGGTCGGGTAGCGTCGGACGCATGGCTTTCGGATCTCATGTGCCCACGGTCGGTGTCGACGACCTCGCGAGCGGCGACTTTCTCCTTGACGTCCGTGAGGACGAGGAGTGGCAGGCGGGTCACGCCGCGGGTGCGCTGCACATTCCGATGAGCGAGTTCGTCTCCCGTTTCGGTGAGTTGACCTTGGCTGCCCCGCAGGACGGCAAGGTCAATGTCATCTGCCGGGTCGGCGGGCGTTCGGCGCAGGTCGCCATGTACCTCGTCCAGCAGGGGGTCGACGCGGTGAACGTCGACGGTGGCATGCAGAGCTGGGAGGCCGCGGGCCGGCCCGTCGTCGACGACAAGGGCCAGCCGGGCGTCGTGATCTAGTTCAGCGGGGCTTTGGGCCCTGAGTTTTGTGCCTTGGGCTTGGGCTTTGGGGCTCAGGTTTTGGGTCTGCGGCCTTCAGCCGAGGGGGTGGGCGGCCAGTAGGTCGCCGAGGGCCTCCTCGTGTGCCGCTGCCGGGCCGAGGGACAGCTCCAGTTGCTTGGCCCACGCGTGGTAGCGGTGCAGGGGGTAGTCGGTGTCGGATCCGAAGCCGCCGTGCAGATGCTGTGCTGTCTGCACCACCCTTCGTACGCCGTCCGATGCCCAGATCTTGGCGACGGCCACGTCTCCCGTGGCGGGTAGTGCGCCGCTCGCGCCGGTGCTGATGCGCCAGGCGGCCTGCCAGAGGGTGACCTCCATCGCGCGCAGGTCGATGTAACGGTCGGCCGCCTGCACCGCCACGGCCTGGAACGTGGCGACGGGGAAGCCGAACTGCTCGCGCTTGCCGGTGTATTCGCTCGTCATGCTCAGCACGTTTTCACCGAGGCCGAGCGCGAGGGCGCAGGTTCCGGTGGTGAGCAGGTCGCGCAGCCAGTCCCAGGCTGCGTCGGTCTCGATGACGTCGGCGCCGTCGATCCGAACGGATTCGAGGCTGATCTCGCCGAGGCGTTCGCCGCTCGTGGATGCCTGCTCGGCGAGGGTGAGGCCGTCGTGCTCGCGGGGGATCAGGGCGAGGACGGTGCGTCCTGCGGGTGTGTGGGCGGGCACCACGATGAGGTCGGCGTTCTGTGCCCAGGGCACGGCGGTCTGTGTGCCGTCGAGCAGCCAGGCGTCGCCGTCCTGGCGTGCGGTGACGGCCAGTTCGGCGGGGTCGTGGCCGCTGCGGCCGTTCGCCGCGACGGTCAGGACGAGTTCGCCGCGGCCTGCTTTCGGCAGGATGCGCTGCTTCAACTCCTGGCTGCCGTAGGTCTGTATGGCGTACGCGGCGGCGCTGCTCTCCAGGAGTGGCACTCGGGCGAGCTTCTTCGCGGCCTCGCGCAGGACCAGGCAGAGGGCGATGGCGTCGAGGCCTGCGCCGCCGTGCTCGGGGGCGAGGAGCAGGCTCAGCAGGTCGGCTTCGGCGAGCTTGGCCCACAGGGGGCGGTCGAAGTCCTCGGCGACGGCGTCCGGTACGAGGGCGGGGCTCGGTACTCCGTCGGGTGTGACGGAGGCGAAGAGCGCCTTTGCCGCCTCGACTGCGGCCTGCTGTTCCTCGGTGAAGGTGAAGTCCACTGCTTGTCCTCCCGCGCACCGGCCCGACGGTTCTGTCCTTGCCACGCCCGCCGTTTCTGACGGGTCGTCAAGATAGAACAGGTTCTACGGGAAGGGAACAGCGAGGCCGCAGTCGAGGGGGTGGGCGGTGGGACGGTCCTCAGCGGTCGAAGTCCAACTCCACGGTGTCCGTGGCCGGGTGGGACTGGCACGCGAGCACGTAGCCCGCTTCGGTCTCCTCCGGCTCCAGGGCGAAGTTGCGGTCCATCCGCACCTCGCCCGAGACCCGGAAGGCCCGGCAGGTCCCGCACACCCCGCCCTTGCAGGCGTACGGCGCGTCCGCGCGGTTGCGCAGCACGGTGTCGAGGAGGGATTCGCCGTCCTTCACCGGCCAGGTGCCGGATCGCCCGTCGAGCGTCACCGTCACGGTGCTGTGCGCGGGGGTGGTCGTCGTGCCGGCGGGGATGGGGGAGGCGAGTCCGCCGTCCACGTGGAAGATCTCCTGGTGGATGCGCTGACGCGTCACGCCGAGGCCGCGCAGTGTCTTCTCCGCGCCCTGCACCAGACCGAGGGGCCCGCACAGGAACCAGCCCGCGATCTCCTGGACGGGCAGCAGCGCCGGCAGCAGCCTGCTGAGCCGCTCCTCGTCGAGCCGTCCGGAGTCGAGGCCCGACTGCTGCTCCTCCCGGGAGAGCACGGTGACCAGCTGGAATCGGTCCGGCCAGCGGTCCTTGAGGTCGGCGACCTCCTCCAGGAACATCGTCGACGCGGCGGTGCGATCGCTCCGTATGAGACAGAACGTGGCGTGTGGTTCGCGTTCGAGGAGTGTCGTGACGATGGAGAGCACCGGGGTGATCCCGCTGCCGCCGACCACCGCTGCATAGCGGCCGGGTGCCGGTTCCAGCGTGAAGCGCCCGGCGGGGGTCATCACTTCGAGAAGGTCGCCGACGGCGATTTCCTTCAGGGCGTACGTCGAGAAGGCGCCGCCTTCGACGAAGCGCACCCCGACCCGCAGGGTTCGCGGCTCCGAGGGGCTCTCGGGGTGGGGCGCGGGTGCGCAGATCGAGTACGTGCGCCGGATCTCGGTGCCGTCGGCGAAGCGGCGGAGGGCGAGGTGCTGGCCCGGCACGAAGCGGTACTCCTCGCGCAGGGCGGGGGGCACGTCGAAGGTCAGCGTCACGGAGTCGTCGGTGAGCCGCTCGACCGCCGCTACCCGGAGCTGGTGGAAGCGGGCCATCACAGCTCCTTGAAGTGGTCGAAGGGTTCACGGCAGGAGACGCACCGGCGCAGAGCCTTGCAGGCCGTCGACGAGAAGCGGCTGAGCAGTTCGGTGTCGGTCGAGCCGCAGTGCGGGCAGCGGACCGAGAGGGTGAGGGGGATCGGACCGCCGGCGCTGTGCGGGCGCGGGGGCGCGATGCCGAACTCCGCCAGTTTGCGGCGGCCCTCGGCGCTGATGTCGTCCGTCGACCAGGCGGGGGAGAGCACGGTGCGCACGGAGATCTCCGCCATGCCGCGCTCACGCAGGACCTGCTCGATGTCGGCGGTCATGGTCTCTATGGCCGGGCAGCCGGTGTACGTGGGGGTCAGTTCGACGTCGACCTTGCCGATGCCGCGGACGTGGACGCCGCGCAGCACTCCGAGCTCGGCCAGGGTGATGACCGGCAGCTCCGGGTCGGGCACGGAGCCCGCCAGGGCAAGGAGCTCTTCCTCGAGGGCGGTGGTCACCATGACGCCCCCGGGTGGCTGCGGTGGAGGTGCTGCATCTCGGCGAGCATCCGTCCGAAGGATTCGGTGTGCAGGCCTTGGCGGCCCGCGCCCGCCGCCCAGGCCCCTTCTTGCGGGCCGGTGGGCACGGTCAGGGTCGCTTTTTCGATGACGGCGGTCACCGAGGCCGTCCAGCTCGTGTGCAGCGCCGTCCAGTCGACGCCTGCCGAGCCGGCCGTCGCGTAGTCGAGGCCTTCCACCGGCTGGAACATCTCGCCGGTGAACCGCCAGAGCGTGTCGAGCCCGCGCTGCATCCGCTCATGGCTCTCCGCGGTGCCGTCACCGAGCCGCAGCGTCCACTGCTCCGCGTGGTCCTGGTGGTAGGCGACTTCCTTGACCGCTTTCGCCGCCAGCGGGGCGAAGGTGCTGTCGCCGTTCGCCAACTCGCCGTACAGCAGGGTTTGGTACGTGGAGAAGTAGAGCTGGCGGGCGATGGTGTGGGCGAAGTCGCCGTTCGGCTGCTCGACCAGCTGGAGGTTGCGGAAGGCGCGTTCCTCGCGCAGGTAGGCCAGTTCGTCCTCGTCCCCGGCCAGGGAGAGCAGGACGCGTGCTTGGCCGAGCAGGTCGAGGGCGATGTTCGCCAGGGCTACCTCTTCTTCGAGGACGGGCGCGTGACCCGCCCACTCCCCCAGTCGGTGCGAGAGCACCAGGGCGTCGTCACCCAGGGCGAGAGCGGTGGCGGTGGCCGTCGGGGCAAGTGGCGCGGTCACAGGTGCTTCACCCCGTCCGGGATGTCGTAGAAGGTCGGGTGGCGGTAGGGCTTGTCACCCGCCGGTTCGAAGAAGGAGTCCTTCTCGTCGGGCGATGAGGCGGTGATCTGGGTGGACGGCACGACCCAGATCGAGACGCCTTCGCTCCTGCGGGTGTAGAGGTCGCGGGCGTTGCGCAGGGCCATTTCCGCGTCCGGCGCGTGCAGGCTGCCCGCGTGCGTGTGGGAGAGCCCACGGCGGGAGCGCACGAACACCTCCCACAGCGGCCAGTCGGTCGAGCTGCTCATACTTTCGCCTCCCCGTGCTTGGCGGCGAACGCCGCTGCTGCCTCGCGCACCCACGCGCCTTCTTCATGCGCGCTCCTGCGCTGTGTGATCCGCTGGTCGTTGCACGGGCCGTTGCCCTTGAGGACCGCCCAGAACTCCGTCCAGTCGATCGGGCCGAAGTCGTGATGTCCCCGCTCCTCGTTCCACACGAGGTCCGGGTCGGGGAGCGTGAGCCCGAGGGACTCGGCCTGGGGGACGCAGATGTCCACGAAGCGCTGGCGCAGCTCGTCGTTCGAGTGACGCTTGATCTTCCAGGTCATCGACTGCTCCGAGTGCGACGACTCGTCGTCGGGTGGGCCGAACATCATCAGGGACGGCCACCACCAGCGGTCCACCGCGTCCTGCGCCATGGCGTGCTGGGCCTCGGTGCCCTGGCTGAGGGCGAGCAGCGATTCATATCCCTGGCGCTGGTGGAACGACTCCTCCTTGCAGACGCGGACCATCGCGCGGGCATAGGGGCCGTACGAGCAGCGGCAGAGCGGGACTTGGTTCGTGATCGCGGCGCCGTCCACCAGCCAGCCGATCGCGCCGACGTCGGCCCAGGTCAGCGTGGGGTAGTTGAAGATCGACGAGTACTTCTGGCGGCCCGAGTGCAGTTTGTCGAGCAGCTCGTCACGGCTGGTGCCCAGGGTCTCGGCCGCGCTGTACAGATACAGGCCGTGACCGGCTTCGTCCTGGACCTTGGCCATCAGGATCGCCTTGCGCCGCAGGGACGGGGCGCGCGTGATCCAGTTGGCCTCCGGCTGCATGCCGATGATCTCGGAGTGGGCGTGCTGGGCGATCTGCCTGACCAGTGAGGCGCGATAGGCGTCGGGCATCCAGTCCCGGGGCTCGATGCGCTCGTCGGCGGCGACCGCGGCGTCGAATGCCGCTTCGTGCTCCGCCGTGCGTGCGGCGTCGGCCGCTGCCTGGTCCGGCCCGGACCGGGCCGTCTGATGCTCGGCTGCTGTCGCCATCGCGGTCCCCCTCGACCTTTAGCTAGCTACCGACCGATCGTTCGGTTCGTGGAATTCAATGGTGCGGCTCAGCGCCATAAGGTGTCAACCCTGTGGATAACTTCACGGACGCTGTGCCTGGCGCGCAGGCATGAGTACCGTTCCGCTGCGACGGGCGGTAGAGAGCCGTGTGACGGGCGGCCGACGGGCGCATCACCGTGCGGGATCGGAATCGGGGCCAAATGGACGCGAACGACAACAATGCGCACGAGTCGCCGCCCCCGGCCTTCGACGCTGTCCCCTCGCCCGCCGACGGCGCCCCCGCCGCCCCGCCGTCGGAAGCCGCCCCGGGAGCGGGCCCGGATGCCGCCCCGGGAGCCACCCGCCCGGGAAACACGCCGCCCCATCCCCCGGCGACAGCGGCCCCGCCCGAGCCCCGCGCCGGTATCGCCGCCCTCTCCCCGCGCTACCAGGCGGTGGCCGCGCTCGCACTCGCGCTCATCGCCGTCACGGCCTGCGTCCACGTCGGGATGCTCTTCCTGCATGTCGCCCCCGCGAACACCATGACCAAGCAGCACGGGCAGGCCGTCGATGACTGGATCTACCCCGAGTTCGAGCAGAACTGGAAGCTCTTCGCTCCCAACCCGATGCAGCAGAACATCGCGGTGCAGGCCCGCGCCGAGATCCGCACGGTCGACGGGTCGACCCGGACCACCGACTGGTACGACCTCTCGGCGCGCGACGGCGCCGCCATCGACGGCAATCTGCTGCCCAGCCATACGCAGCAGAACGAACTGCGCAGGGCCTGGGACTTCTACGTGGCCGCGCACGACGCGCAGAATCGTCCCCGCGGCTTGCGCGGGCAGCTCTCGGAGCGCTACATCCGCCGCATCGTGATGATGCGCGTCGAGCGTGAGCAACCCCTGGGCCGGGGCGCCACCATCGAGCGCATCCAGGTCCGCTCCAGGACCACGAATGTGCCGCCCCCCGAGTGGAGCGACGAGAAGGTCGCGACGAAACCGGTGATCCGGCAACTGCCGTGGTGGTCCGTGACACCCGACGACATGCCCCTGGGCCAGGCCCGGGGAGCTGAGGTGGACGCCCGATGAACCGCTTCGGCTCCCTGCTCGGGCGCGGCATCGAGTGGGTCACCGCGTCCGCTCTCGGCCCCTATCAGACCGCCGTGATCCGTATCGGGTTCGCCGCCACCTGGCTGCTCTTCCTGTTGCGCGAACTCCCCCACCGCCAGGAGCTCTACGGCCCCGACAGCCCGTGGAGCTGGGACATGGCCCAGCAGCTCATCGCGGAGAACGACGCCTTCACGGCCCTGATGTGGTCCGACGGACGCGTGTGGTTCGAGGTCGTCTACGTACTCGCCATCCTCAGCAGTGCCCTGCTGATGCTCGGCTGGCGCACACGCACGATGTCCGTGCTCTTCATGATCGGCGTGCTCTCGCTGCAGAACCGCTCCATCTTCATGGGCGACGGCGGTGACAACGTCATCCACCTCATGGCCACCTACTTGGTGTTCACGCGCTGCGGCCAGGTCTGGTCGCTCGACGCCCGCCGCGCGGCACGCGCGCGTGCCGCGTCCGTCGATCAGGGGGAGACGCCGGTCGACCTGGCGAAGACGGCACAGCGCGCCGACAGGGTCGGGCCCGTGCTGTGGTGGGTCCTCGGGCTCGGACTGTCCGTGGTGACGTTCATGGGGGAGCTCAGCGGGGGCTGGCTGCTGGTCTTCTGGGGGCTGTGGTGCGCGCACGCCCTGTGGTGGGCCGTCGGACGGCGCGCGCCCGACGGCGAGGCGCGCAAGCTGCTCGACGTCATCGTCAGGCTCGCGCACAACGCCGCACTGCTGGTGATCATGGTCGAGGCGTGTCTGATCTACGCGACGGCCGGCTGGTACAAGATCCAGGGCAGCCGTTGGCAGGACGGCACGGCCGTCTACTACCCGTTGCGCCTCGACTACTTCTCCCCCTGGCCGGCACTCTCCGACCTGCTCGTCTCGCACGGCCTCATGGTGATGCTGGTGACGTACGGGACGGTCGCCGTGCAGGTCGCCTTCCCCTTCACCCTCTTCAACAGGCGGGTCAAGAACGTCCTCCTCGCGGCGATGATCTTCGAGCACGCGGTCATCGCGGTCCTCCTCGGCCTGCCCTTCTTCTCGCTCGCGATGATCGCGGCCGACGCGGTGTTCCTGCCGACGACGTTCCTGCGCCGTGTGGGCGGATGGACGGCACGCGCGCGTGGAGCGCTGTTCGCGCGTCTGCCGCGCCCCGGCGCGGTGCCGGGGCAGCGTGGGACGGACGACGAACCGGCCCCGGAAACCACCGAGCACGCGCGCGTAGGCTTTCCCTCATGAACGGGACGTACGTGGGATGAGCGGGACGCACCAGCGTGACCCGGACGGTGCCGTGCGTGCCTGGCGAGAGAGCGCCGAGACCTCCGTACTCCTCGACGGCTTCCACGCCATCAAGCACGCGCTGCGCTTCGAGGCACACGTCCCCTCGGCGCTGACCAGTGACAGGGCGGCCGTGCTCGCCCTCGCCGACGAGCTCGCGCCGGATGTGCGGGACGCCCTCGACGCGCTCCTCGTCCAGGTACCGGACAGCGCCCTGCGCGCCCTTGTGCCGCGTCTGCATCCCACGGGAGTGGCGGCCCTGGCGGCACGCCCTTCCCGCACGGCCAACCTCGACGCGCTGGCCCGTATGCCGAGGAGCGCGCCGGTCGTCGTCCTCGACGATCCCCGCAATCTGGGCAACGCCGGGGCTGTGATCCGGCTCGCGGCGGGGTTCGGGGCGACGGGAGTCGTCACCACCGGCACGCTCGACCCCTGGCATCCCACGGTCGTACGCGGCGGCGCGGGCCTGCACTTCGCCACGGCCGTCGAGCGGATGGACGTCGCTGAGCTGCCGCCGGGGCCGGTGTTCGCACTCGACGCGGAGGGCGATGACATCCGCGGTCTCAAGCTGCCGGACGATGCCGTGCTGGCCTTCGGGTCCGAGCGCAGCGGTCTGTCGGCGCCGCTGAGGGAGCGCGCCGATCACCTGGTGTCCCTGCCGATGCGGCCCCAGGTCTCCAGCTACAACCTGGCCACCAGCGTCGGCATGACGCTCTTCCACTGGTCGGCGGGCAGGCCTCCGGGCGTGGAGGCCTGAACCCGCCGCCGGAGCGTCAGGCGTCCCTGCGGATCTCCACCACACGGAAGCGGTTGGCCACGAAGGCGCCGTCGCACAGGGCGGCGTTCGCGGCGGGGTTGCCGCCCGAGCCGTGGAAGTCCGAGAAGGCCGCCGTCTGGTTCACATAGACGCCGCCCGTGAGGTTCAAGGAGAGCTGGGCGCACTCCTCGAGGCAGGCCTCCTCCACGGCGCCGGACACCTCGTCCGACGTCGTGTACGCGCCGACCGTCATCGCACCCTTGTCGCGCACCGTGCGGCGCAGCAGCTCCACGGCGTCCGCGGCCGAGCCGACCGCCACGGCGAAGGAGACGGGACCGAAGCACTCGTCCAGATAGACCGCCTCGGCGTCCGGCTTCGCGCCGTCCAGCTTGACGATGACCGGGGTGCGGACCACGGCGTCAGGAAACTCGGGGTTGCTGATCTCCCGTGAGGGGAGGGCCACTTCGCCGAGTCCTGCCGCCGCCTCCAGGCGGGCCTTCACGTCCGGGTTGACCAGGGCGCCGAGGATGCCGTTCGCGCGGGCGTCGTCGCCGAGCAGGCCGTTCACCGATGCGGCGAGGTCGGACACCACGTCGTCGTACGACTTCGCTCCGGCGTCCGTCGTGATGCCGTCCCGGGGGATCAGGAGGTTCTGCGGCGTCGTGCACATCTGGCCGCTGTAGAGCGACAGGGAGAAGGCCAGGTTGGACAGCATCCCCTTGTAGTTGTCCGTCGAGTCGACGACGACCGTGTTCACGCCGGCCTTTTCCGTGTAGACCTGCGCCTGGCGGGCGTTGGCCTCCAGCCAGTCGCCGAAGGCGGTCGACCCCGTGTAGTCGATGATCTTGATCTCGGGGCGGACGGCAAGGGTCTTGGCGATGCCCTCGCCCGGTCGCTCGGCGGCCAGGCACACCAGGTTCGGGTCGAAGCCCGCGTCGGCGAGGGCCTCCCGCGCGATGCGCACCGTCAGCGCGAGCGGGAGCACCGCGCGCGGGTGGGGCTTGACCAGGACGGGGTTGCCGGTGGCCAGGGAGGCGAACAGGCCCGGGTAGCCGTTCCACGTCGGGAAGGTGTTGCAGCCGATCAGGAGCGCGATGCCGCGTGCCACGGGTGTGAAGCGCTTGTCCAGGCCGATCGGGTCCCGCTTGCCCTGGGGCTTGGACCACTCCGCGTTGTCGGGGGTGCGGGCCTGCTCGACGTACGCGTACGCCACCGCTTCGAGGCCGCGGTCCTGGGCGTGCGGTCCGCCCGCCTGGAACGCCATCATGAAGGCCTGGCCGCTGGTGTGCATGACGGCGTGCGCCATCTCGTGCGTGCGGGCGCTGATGCGCGACAGGATCTCCAGACAGACCATCGCGCGCACTTCCGCGCCCGCCTCGCGCCAGGCGCGCATCCCGGTGCGCATCGCCGGCAACAGCGTGTCGATGTCCGGGTGGGGGTACGTGATGCCCAGCTCGGGCCCGTACGGAGAGACTTCCGCGCCTGTCCAGTCGTCCGTGCCCGGTTGGTCGAGCTCGAAGCGGCTGCCCAGGAGGGCGTCGAAGGCGGCTTTGCCGTCCGGCAGGCTCAGGCTGCCGTTCTCGCCGTAGGCCTTGGGGTGTTCGGGGTGCGGCGACCAGTACGCGCGCGTGCGGATCGTCTCCAGCGCCTGGTCGAGTGTGGGCCGGTGCGTGGCGATCAGCTGGTGCGCGGTGAGTTCGGCGGCCATATCGGACCAACTCCTCGTCGAGCCGGCTCTTCGTCGAGCCGGCGAGCTGGGCAGGGCAGTGCGGGAACGGACGGACAGAGCTAGAGTAACCGAACGATCGGTCGGTACAAGGGGGTCCGCCGAACCTGTGGACAACTTCTCGCCGGGCACCCCCGCACCTCCGGCGGACACCTCGTGCGGGAGGATCGCGAGCATGACAGCACTCGAGCTCAGCAGCCCCGTTGCCGTGGTCGGCACCGGCACCATGGGCCAGGGCATCGCCCAGGTCGCCCTGCTGGCGGGCCACCCCGTGCGGCTGTACGACGCCGTGGAGGGGCAGGCGAAAGCCGCGGCCTCGGCGATCGGCGCACGTCTGGACCGACTCGTCGAGAAGGGCAGGCTCACGGCTGACGACCGGTCCGCAGCGGGGGACCGGCTCGCACCGGTCGCCGGCCTCGCCGAGCTCACCGGGTGCGGACTCGTCATCGAGGCGATCCTGGAGCAACTGCCGGTCAAGCAGCGCCTCTTCGAAGAGCTGGAAGAGATAGTCGACGAGAACTGTCTCCTCGCCACGAACACGTCCTCCCTCTCCGTCACCGCCATCGCGGGCACGCTCAAGAAGCCCGGCCGCTTCGTCGGCCTGCACTTCTTCAACCCCGCGCCGCTGCTTCCCCTCGTCGAGGTCGTCAGCGGCTCCGCGACCGACGAAACGGCGGCCACGCGCGCGTACGAGACGGCGCGCGCCTGGGGCAAGACACCGGTGCGCAGCGCGGACACCCCCGGCTTCATCGTCAACCGCGTCGCCCGCCCCTTCTACGCGGAGGCGCTGCGCCTGCACGAGGAGCGGGCCGCCGACCCGGCCACCATCGACGCCGTCCTGCGCGAATGCGGCGGCTTCAAAATGGGCCCCTTCGAGCTCACCGACCTCATCGGCCAGGACGTGAACGAGGCCGTCACCCGCTCCGTATGGGAGTCCTTCTTCCAGGACCCCAAGTTCACGCCGTCTCTCGCCCAGCGCCGCCTCGTCGAATCGCGCCGCCTGGGCCGCAAGTCGGGGCAGGGCTGGTACGCGTACGGAGACGACGCCCCGCGCGCGGAGCCGCACACCGCGGCGCCCGCGGCGGCCCCGGCGTCCGTCGCGGTGCACGGGAAGCTGTTCCAGGCGCACGCCCTCGTCGAGCTGATCGTCGGCGCCGGGATCGACGTCGCGTACGAGGAGCCCATCGACCCCGACCACCCGGGCTGGATCGAACTGCCCGCAGGCGGCAAGCTCTTCCTTGCCGACGGCTGTGCCGCGGACGACGCCGACGCACCGGTCATCCACTTCGACCTCGCGCTGGACTACAGGTCGGCGACCAGGATGGCCCTGGCGCCCGCCGCGACGGTCCGCGAGGACCAGCTCGGCGAGGCCGTGGGTCTCTTCCAGGCGCTGGGCAAGCAGGTCAGCGTCGTCGCCGACGTCCCGGGGCTGATCGTGGCCCGTACCGTCGCCATGCTCGTCGACTTCGCCCAGGACGCCGTCGCGCGCGGTGTCGCCGACAAGGAGGACGTCGACACGGCGATGCGCCTGGGCGTCAACTACCCGCGCGGACCGCTCGCGTGGGGCGAGGAACTCGGCGCGGGCTGGGTCCGCGAAACGCTGGAGAGCCTGCACCTGGAGTACCCCACCGGCCGCTACGCGCCCTCCCCGGCGCTGCGCCGCGCGGCAGCGCGAGAGGACCACTCATGACCACCACCAGGCGCGACACGTACACCCCGGAGACCCTCCTGACGGTGGCGGTCCGGGTCTTCAACGAGCGCGGTTACGACGGCACCTCCATGGAGCACCTCTCCAAGGCCGCCGGGATCTCCAAGTCCTCGATCTACCACCACGTCTCCGGCAAGGAGGAGCTGCTCCGCCGCGCGGTGAGCCGTGCGCTCGACGGGCTCTTCGGGATCCTCACCGAGGACCACGCGCGCGTGGGCACCGCGGTGCAGCGCCTGGAGCACGTCACGCGGCGCACCGTCGAGGTGCTGATCGCGGAACTGCCCTACGTCACGCTGCTGCTGCGCGTGCGCGGCAACACGGACACCGAGCGGTGGGCCATGGAGCGGCGCAGGGAGTTCGACCAGCAGGTCGCCGACCTCCTCAAGGAGGCCGTGGCCGACGGCGACCTGCGCTCGGACGTCGAGCTGCGCCTCGCCACCCGGCTGCTCTTCGGGATGATCAACTCCATTGTGGAGTGGTACCGCCCGGACGCCCGTGGTGCCTCGTCGGGCGAGCAGGTCGCCGACGCCGTCGTCCAGCTGGCCTTCGCGGGGCTGCGCAGCGGCGGCTGACGGAACGGTCCTCCGGCCCGGTCAGCTCTCCGGCTCCAGGTCGTCCTCCTCGAAGACCAGCAACGTACGCGTGCTGAGTACTTCGGGGATGGACTGCAGCCGGGTCAGGACCAGCTCGCGCAGCGCTCGGTTGTCCGGCGTGTGCACCAGGAGAAGTACGTCGAAGTCGCCGCTGACCAGCGCGATGTGAGAGGCGCCCGGCAGCGTGCGCAGATGTTCGCGGACCGTGCGCCAGGTGTTCTGGACGATCTTGAGCGTGATGTACGCGGACGCGCCCTGGCCCGCTCGCTCATGGTTGATCCGGGCGCCGAAGCCACGGATCACGCCGTCGTCGATGAGCCGGTTGATGCGTGCGTACGCGTTCGCCCGTGACACGTGGACGCGCTCGGCCACGGCCCGTATCGACGCGCGACCGTCCGTGTGCAGGATCTGCAGGATGTCGCGGTCGATCGAGTCCAGCGGACGGGGCAGGGGCTCCTGGCGGTCGCCGGCCGGGTCCCTCGGGCGGGGCAGACCCTCCTGGCGGTCACCGGACCGGCCTTCCGGACGATCACCGTCGCGTCCGTCGGCCATTCGTTCAGATGCCATGTCCCCCCGCCTCCCTACCATGGACGTACTGCATCCATCCCAGGCTGTGCAGAACCGTTTGTCCACAGCCTGGAGGTGCCTGTAGCCAAAATGTGCCGACGACCGAACAATCGGTAGGTGAGGCGCCTCACATTGCCGCGCCTCCTTTGCCGCTCCCACGAGGAGATCGCTTCCACATGGAGGTGCCGACATGACGGTCATGGAGCAGCGGGGCGTCTACCGGCCCACCCCGCCACCCGCATGGCAGCTCAGGACCGATCCCGCGCCGCTGCTGCCCGACGCCGAGCCGTATCGCGTCCTGGGCACCGAGGCCGCCGGCAAGGCCGACGAGGAGCTCCTGGCCCGTCTGTACGCCCAGCTGGTGCGCGGACGGCGGTACAACACGCAGGCGACGGCCCTGACGAAGCAGGGCAGACTCGCCGTCTACCCCTCCAGCACCGGTCAGGAGGCGTGCGAGGTGGCCGCCGCGCTCGTCCTGGAGGAGCGGGACTGGCTCTTCCCCAGCTACCGGGACACGCTCGCCGCGGTCGCCCGAGGCCTCGACCCCGTCCAGGCGCTGACCCTGCTGCGCGGCGACTGGCACACCGGGTACGACCCGCGCGAGCACCGCATAGCGCCCCTGTGCACCCCTCTCGCGACCCAGCTCCCGCACGCCGTGGGACTCGCGCACGCCGCCCGCCTCAAGGGTGACGACGTGGTCGCGCTCGCCATGGTGGGCGACGGCGGCACGAGCGAGGGCGACTTCCACGAGGCGCTGAACTTCGCGGCCGTCTGGCAGGCACCCGTCGTCTTCCTGGTGCAGAACAACGGATTCGCGATCTCCGTGCCGCTCGACAAGCAGACGGCCGCCCCGTCCCTGGCCCACAAGGCCGTCGGGTACGGAATGCCGGGACGCCTGGTGGACGGCAACGACGCGGCGGCGATGCACGAGGTGCTGAGCGAAGCGGTCTCCCGTGCGCGGGAAGGCGGCGGCCCCACGCTCGTCGAGGCCGTGACCTACCGCATGGACGCCCACACGAACGCCGACGACGCCACGCGCTACCGCGGGGACGCCGAGGTCGAGGCCTGGCGGGCGCACGACCCGATCGTGCTTCTGGAGAGGGAGCTGACCGAGCGCGGCCTCCTCGACGAGAGCCGGATGCGGGCGGCCCGCGACGACGCCGAGGCCATGGCCGCCGATCTGCGAGAACGCATGAACCAGGACCCCGAGCTCGACCCCATGGACCTGTTCGGCCACGTGTACGCCGAGCAGACCTCCCAACTGCGCGAACAAGCGGCTCAGTTGCGGGCCGAGCTGGAGGCGTCCGACGAGCACGGCACGGACGGCACCGACGGCACGGATGGCATGAACGGCATGAACGGCGAGGAGAACGCGCGATGAGTACGGTCGCGGCCGAACGGGCCACCAAGAAGGCGGCCAAACCGGCCACCATGGCGCAGGCGCTCGGGCGCGCGCTGCGCGACTCCCTGGCCGACGACCCGGCCGTGCATGTCCTCGGAGAGGACGTCGGGGCACTCGGCGGGGTCTTCCGGGTCACCGACGGACTCACCAAGGAGTTCGGCGAGGACCGCTGCACGGACACACCGCTCGCCGAGGCCGGCATCCTGGGGACGGCCGTCGGCATGGCGATGTACGGGCTGCGGCCCGTCGTCGAGATGCAGTTCGACGCGTTCGCCTACCCCGCCTTCGAACAGCTCATCTCCCACGTGGCGAAGATGCGCAACCGCACCCGGGGCGCGATGCCGCTGCCCATCACGGTCCGCGTGCCGTACGGCGGTGGCATCGGCGGAGTCGAGCACCACAGCGACTCCTCCGAGGCGTACTACATGGCGACCCCAGGGCTGCATGTCGTCACGCCCGCCACGGTCGCCGACGCCTACGGCCTGCTGCGGGCCTCCATCGCCTCCGACGACCCGGTCGTCTTCCTGGAGCCCAAGCGCCTCTACTGGTCCAAGGCCGACTGGAACCCGGACGCGCCGCAGGCCGTTGAACCCATAGGCAAAGCCGTGGTGCGGCGCCCCGGGCGCAGCGCCACGCTCCTCACATACGGGCCGTCCGTCCCTGTCTGCCTGGAGGCTGCCGAGGCGGCGGTGGCCGAGGGGTGGGACCTCGAAGTGGTCGACCTGCGGTCCCTCGTCCCCTTCGACGACGAGACGGTGGCCGCGTCCGTGCGGCGGACCGGGCGCGCCGTGGTCGTGCACGAGTCGAACGGATTCGGCGGGCCCGGCGGCGAGATCGCCGCTCGCGTCACCGAGCGGTGCTTCCACCACCTGGAGGCGCCGGTCCTGCGCGTCGCCGGATTCGACATTCCGTATCCGCCGCCGATGCTGGAGCGGCATCACCTGCCGGGCGTGGACCGGATCCTGGACGCGGTCGCGCGGCTGCAGTGGGAGGCGGACAGCTGATGGCGCCCGGTCTGAACGTGAACAGCCTTGAGTTCAAGCTGCCGGATCTCGGTGAGGGGCTCACGGAGGCGGAGATCGTCCGCTGGCTCGTGCAGGTCGGCGACTTCGTCGCGGTGGACCAGCCCGTCGTCGAGGTGGAGACGGCCAAGGCGATGGTCGAGGTGCCCTGCCCGTACGAGGGTGTGGTGACGGCCCGGTTCGGCGAGGAGGGGGTCGAACTGCCGGTGGGAGCGCCCTTGTTGACGGTCGCCGTCGGCGCCCCGGCCGGAGCGGCGGACATGTCTGCGGCCGCGTCTGCGGCCCCGGAGGAACCGGCGGAGCGAGCCCTGCAGGCGGCTGCCGCCGAGGAGTCGTCCGGCAACGTGCTGGTCGGGTACGGCACGGCGGCGGCGCCCGCGCGGCGCAGGCGGGTGCGATCGGTGGGGTTCGGCACGAAGACCGCGCCGAAGACCGCATCGAATACCGCGTCGAAGACCGTCGCGCGGCCAGCACCGCGGACCGCCCCACCGGGCGAGCCTTCCAGGCCGAGGGAGGATCTCTCCAGGCCGCAGAAGCCCGCCGAACGCGGCACCGCGGCGGACCCGGGCACCCTTCCCCGCCCCGACGGCCCGATACCGGTCATCTCACCGCTCGTACGCAAGCTGGCCCGTGAGAACGGCGTGGAGCTCCGGGAACTGACGGGCACCGGCCCGGACGGGCTGATCATGCGGGCCGACGTGGAGAGCGCCATCGCGGCGGAGCGGACGGCCGCGGACACGGCTCCGATCACGCGCACGCCGGTGGGACCGGCGAGCGAGGAGACGCCTGGCGTGTCGACGGGGGCGCAGGAGCGCTATCCGCTGACCGGCATCCGCGGCCTCGTCGCGGACAAGATGTCCCGCAGCAGGCGCGAGATACCGGAGGCCACCTGCTGGGTCGACGCCGACGCGACCGAACTGCTCGCGGCGCGCGCCGCGATGAACGCCGCCGTGAAGGAGGGCGCAGCCAAGGAGGGCGCGGGCCAGAAAATCTCGCTGCTAGCGCTGTTCGCCCGGATCAGCGTGGCCGCGCTGACTCGTTACCCGATGCTCAACTCCACCGTGGACATGGAGGCGCGCGAGGTGGTCCGGCTCGCCGGGGTCCACCTTGGTTTCGCCGCGCAGACCGACCGTGGTCTGGTCGTCCCGGTGGTGCGTGACGCGCACACGCGGACCACCGAATCGGTCAACGCCGAGCTGATCCGTCTCACGGAGTCGGCGAGGGACGGGAAGCTGACGCCGGGGGAACTGACGGGCGGCACGTTCACGTTGAACAACTACGGGGTGTTCGGGGTCGACGGCTCCACGCCGATCATCAATCACCCCGAGGCCGCCATGCTCGGCGTGGGCCGGATCGTGCCCAAGCCATGGGTGCACCAGGGGGAGTTGGCGGTGCGGCACGTCGTGCAGCTCTCGCTCACCTTCGACCACCGGGTGTGCGACGGCGGCACGGCGGGCGGGTTCCTGCGGTTCGTGGCGGACTGTGTGGAGCAGCCCGCGATGCTGCTGCGGTCGGTGTGAGGAGGCCCGTGATGCTGCCGCGGTCGGTGTGAGGAGGACCGGGGCGGTGGTGCGGGCGACGGCGCGGTGATGTGAGTCTGCGTACAGAGGTGATGTGAGACCCCGTACGAGGGGTGGCATTGATCCTTCGTGCGCTCATACTCGGGGGCATGACCGCGCAGAGGGCTCCGGGTGGCGCTGACTCCGCCACTTCGGACGCCGCCCCGAACGATCGTCGGCATGCCGACCCGCCCGATCCTCGGCATGCCGCCACGGCCGATGCCGCGAACACGTCCCCGCAGGCCTCCCCGCATGCCTCCCCGAGCGCCCTTCCGTACGACGCCGTGGTGCTTGCGGGCGGCGGCGCGAGGCGGCTCGGCGGTGCGGACAAGCCGGGCCTGCGGGTGGGCGGCCGCGCACTGCTCGACCGCGTGCTCGGCGCGTGTTCCGGCGCCGAGGCGACCGTGGTCGTCGCCTCGCCCCGCCCGACCGCCCGACCCGTGCGGTGGGCGCGCGAGGAACCCGCCGGGGCGGGCCCGCTCGCCGCGCTCGACGCGGGGCTGCGGTGTACGGAGGCGGAGCAGGTGGTGGTGCTCTCCGCCGACCTGCCGTTCCTGGAGGAGCGGACGGTGGGCGGCCTCCTCGCCGAGTTGCGGGAGAGCGGCGCTGACGGCGCTGTCCTGAGAGATGCCGGCGGCCGGGATCAGCCGCTGGTCGCCGCCTATCGCGGTGCCGCGCTGAAGCGTGAGATCGCGAAGCTCGCCGCCGAGCACGACGGTCTGACGGGACTTCCGCTGCGGTCCCTCACCGCGCGGCTCGAACTCACTCGGGTCACCGACGCGGTGGCCTCCTTCGACTGCGACACCTGGGACGACATCGCGGCCGCTCGGGCCCGCATCAGGGAGCATGGGCACGTGTTGGATGAATGGATTTCCGCAGTCAAGGACGAACTGGGCATCGAGCTCGACGTCGACACCGGCCTGTTGCTCGACCTCGCCCGCGACGCCGCACACGGCGTGGCCAGGCCTGCGGCACCGCTGACCACCTTCCTGGTGGGGTACGCGGCGGCGCTGGCCGCGCAGGGTGGCGGGCCCGAAGCGGTCGCCGACGCGGCCCGCAAGGCGGCGGCGCTGGCCACCCGGTGGGCGCAGGAGGGCGACTCCGACGCGGGGCCCGCCGGTGCGCCTGGTGTGGCGCCGGAGGCGATCCGCGGCGGAAAGCCGGCTGCCGCGCCCGACGCCACCCAGCAGGCCCAGCAGCCCATCCGCCCCGGCGCCACCCAGCAGGCCCAGCAGTCCCCCCGCCCCGACGCCACCCGGCAACCCGACGCCACACCTCAGGACACCAGCACCAGCCCCGACCCCACGCCTCAGGACACCCGCCCCGACCCGGGGCAGGGCGCGAGGGACGACATGCGGCCGGACGCCGGATGAGTGGGCAGCCCGCGCCGGACGCCGAGCTCGACGAGGCTCTCGCCCTGGTGAACGACGACCACGACCGCAGGGTCGGCAGGCGCGCCGACGCCGGGCCGACAGGCGGCGACCCCCGAAGCGCACGGGACGCCACTGGTGACCTGGGCGACCTGGGCGGCCCCGGCCACGGCACCGTGCCCCAGCCCCCCGCCGCACCCGCACCCGCCTCCAACGCTTCCACCCCCACCGGCCCCACCCACACCGGACCCACTCCTACCGCATCCGCCCCCACCGCACCCACCCCCAGCGGTGACGCCGACCCCAGCGCCCGCCCCGAGCACCGCGACATCACCCCCTGGCCCGCCGCCCGCACCGCTGCCGGGCGCGCCCCGCGGCCCGTGCCCTCCACCTCCGCCCCCGTCACCGTCCCCCTGGGGCGAGCGCTCGGCCTCGTGCTGGCCGCGCCCCTCGTCGCCCTCACCGATCTGCCCTCCTTCGACACCTCCGCGATGGACGGCTGGGTCGTCGCCGGGCCCGGGCCCTGGGATGTCCGGGCCGACGGGATCCTCGCCGGGCACGGGCGGCCCGAGCCGCTCTCCGACGGGGAAGCCGTGCGGATCGCGACCGGGGCGCGGATCCCGCAGGAGGCCACCGCCGTCATCCGCAGCGAGCACGGCCTCACCGACGACAAGGGGCGGCTGCACCCCCGGCGTGATGTCACCCAAGGGCAGGACATCCGGCCCCGTGGCCAGGAATGCCGCTCCGGTGACCAACTCCTGCCGAGCGGCTCCCTGGTGACTCCGGCGGTGCTCGGACTCGCGGCAGCCGCCGGGTACGACGAACTGCCCGTGATCCCCCGGCCCAGTGCCGAAGTGCTGATCCTGGGCGACGAGTTGCTGACCGAGGGGCTCCCCCACGAGGGGCTCATCCGTGACGCGCTCGGGCCCCTGCTGCCGCCCTGGCTGCGCTCGCTCGGCGCCGACGTCATCGCCGTACGCAGGCTCGGTGACGACGCCGAGGCGCTCCACCAGGCACTCACCGGCTCCGCGGCCGACCTCATCGTCACCACCGGTGGTACCGCCTCCGGTCCGGTCGACCACGTTCACCCCATCCTGCGCCGCATCGGTGCCGAACTCCTCGTGGACGGCGTCGCGGTCCGCCCGGGGCACCCGATGCTGCTCGCCCGCCTCCGCCCCGACCAGCACCTCGTCGGCCTGCCCGGCAATCCGCTGGCCGCGGTCTCCGGCCTGCTGACCCTGGCCGAGCCCCTGCTGCGTACGCTCTCGGGGCGCCCTGCCCCGTCGGCGTACACCGCCGTGCTGCGCGAGGACGTGCACGGGCACCCGCACGACACCCGTCTCGTCCCCGTCACCCTCAACGCCGATCACGCCGTGCCCCTGCACTACAACGGCCCGGCGATGCTGCGCGGGATCGCGGTGGCGGACGGGCTCGCGGTCGTACCGCCGGGCGGCGCGCGGCGCGGTCAGGAGCTGGAGGTCCTCGACCTCCCGTGGATCGGGCCGGACCTGCACACCGGCACGGCCGGGGAGTGTTTCACGTGAAACTTCCCGGCCATGACGCCATCGCCCGCAACCCCGACGAGCACCTCGTCACCCATCGGATCAAGCTGCCGCGCCAGATCGTCGAGCGGCCCCTGCGGCAGGTTGCCAAGCGTCTCCTCATGGCGCTCGCGGTGCTCGCCCTGACGACCTTCATCGTCTGGATTGACCGCGACGGCTACCACGACAACTCGGACAACCGCCTCGACTTCCTCGACGCCGCCTACTACTCCACCGTCACGCTCTCGACCACCGGATACGGCGACATCGTCCCGTACAGCGACAGTGCGCGGCTCTGCAACATTCTCCTGATCACGCCGCTGCGCGTGCTCTTCCTGATCATCCTGGTCGGCACCACCCTCGAAGTGCTCACGGAACGTACGCGCGAGGAATGGCGTCTGAACCGCTGGAGGTCCAACTTGCGTGAACACACCGTCGTCGTCGGCTTCGGCACGAAGGGTCGCTCGGCGATCCAGACCGTCTGCGCGACCGGTCTGAAGCCCGAACAGATCGTGGTCGTCGACCCGAGTGCGAAGGTCGTCGACGCCGCCACAGCGGAGGGTTACGCGGGCGTCATCGGTGACGCGACGCGCAGCGATGTGCTGCTGCGTGCCGAGGTGCAGCGAGCCCGGCAGATCATCATCGCGACCCAGCGGGACGACACCGCCGTACTGGTCACGCTCACCGCCCGGCAGATGAACCGGGGGGCGAAGATCGTGGCCGCGGTGCGCGAGGAGGAGAACGCGCCGCTGCTCCGCCAGTCCGGCGCCGACGCCGTGATCACCAGCGCGAGCGCGGCGGGACGACTGCTCGGTCTCTCCGTGCTCAGCCCCAGCGCGGGCATGGTCATGGAGGACCTGATCCAGCAGGGCAGCGGGCTCGATCTCGTCGAGCGGCCGGTGATAAAGGCCGAGGTGGGGATGGGGGTCCGCGAGACGGACGACCTCGTCGTGAGTGTCGTACGCGGTCACCGCGTGCTCGGGTACGACGATCCCGCCGTCGGGAAGCTGCAGTTGATGGACCGTCTGATCACCATCGTGCGGGCGACGCCGACGTCACCGATGGCGCCCGACGCCAAGTCGAATCCGCCGCGCGGAGGTCTGCGCACGTAATCGGACCGTCGGGAAAGAGCAGAGAGTAGCCTCGCCCGCATGCATGCGATCACGATCCCCGAAGCCGGCGGACCCGAAGCGCTCGTATGGGCCGAGGTCCCCGATCCCGTACCCGGCGAGGGTGAGGTGCTGGTCGACGTCGTGGCCAGCGCCGTGAACCGCGCCGATCTGCTCCAGCGCCAGGGCTTCTACAACCCGCCACCCGGATCGTCCCCCTATCCGGGCCTCGAGTGTGCGGGCCGTGTCACCGACATCGGGCCGGGCGTCTCCGGCTGGAAGATCGGCGATGAGGTGTGCGCGCTGCTCGCCGGCGGCGGCTACGCCGAGCAGGTCGTCGTTCCCGCGGGGCAGCTGCTGCCCGTGCCCGACGGCGTCGACCTCGTCACGGCGGCCGCGCTGCCCGAGGTGACCTCGACCGTCTGGTCCAACGTCTTCATGATTTCCCATCTCCGACCCGGCGAGACGTTCCTCGTGCACGGCGGCTCCAGCGGTATCGGCACGATGGCGATCCAGCTGGCGAAGGCCGTCGGCGCCAAGGTGGCGGTCACGGCGGGCACCAAGGAGAAGCTCGACTTCTGTGCGGAGCTCGGTGCGGACATCCTCATCAACTACCGCGAGCAGGACTTCGTGGAGGAGATCAAGAAGGCCACGGACGGCGCGGGCGCGGACGTCATCCTCGACAACATGGGCGCCAAGTACCTGGACCGGAACGTGCAGGCCCTCGCCACCAACGGTCGCCTCGCGATCATCGGCATGCAGGGCGGCGCCAAGGGTGAGCTGAACATCGGCACGCTCCTCAACAAGCGCGCCGCTGTCACCGCGACGTCGCTGCGGGGCCGCCCCGCGGAGGAGAAGGCGTCGATCGTCGCTGCCGTACGCGAGCACGTGTGGCCGCTGATCGCCACCGGTCACGTACGCCCGATCGTCGACCAGACCGTGCCGATGAGTGACGCGGCCGCCGCCCACCGTGTGCTGGAGGAGAGCAACCACATCGGGAAGGTGCTGCTCGTCCGCTAGTCGCGGCGCGGGTCACTCGAGATGCCGGACAAGCGTCACCATGTGACGCTTGCTCCAGCTTCAGTGATCTCTCCGACCCGGTAACGGGAGGGAGCCGGCGCGGTGACTCCATGGCTTCGCCCCTTGTTGGTCCTGACGGTGCTGATGGCCGTCTCCCCTGTCTCCCTCTCGTACGCGTCGTACGCGGTCGAGCCCTCTCCCGGCGAGACCCGCGCCGGGAGCGTCTCCGGTGAAGGACGTGCCAGGCCCGGCCGGGACGAGCCCCCGCCGTCGGCCGCGGCGTCCGAGCCGCCCCGCAGGCCGCCGCGGCAGATCCCCACGCACGCCGACACCCCGGCCCAGGTGCGGCCCCAGGGCCGGGCGACCACGGCGTCCGACGTCTCCCGGCGGACGGCCACCGAGCCCGTCGTACCCGCCCTTCGTGTCCTGCCGCTCGGCAGCGGCCTGGTCCTGATCGGCCTCGGTCTCGGGTTCTTCGCGGTGCGGCTGCGCCGCGGCTGACACGGACGGACGGCTGACACAGAGGGACGACTGACACCTCCGGCCCCTTCGTACACGGTGGATCAGCGGCAAATGGGGGCACCACCGATGTGTGATGTACGGGTGCGAGAGAATGGCGGCATGGAGATGCCGAGGAACGAAAGGTCGCCCGAGAGCCCGCAGGTCCTGGTCGTGGGCCAGGACGGAATGGCACTCGGCGGCGGCGGAGACGACGAATCCCGCGAGGTCCCGGTGACGGACATGGTCGAACAGCCGGCGAAGGTCATGCGCATCGGCAGCATGATCAAGCAGTTGCTCGAGGAGGTGCGGGCGGCACCTCTCGACGAGGCGAGCCGGGTGCGCCTCAAGGAGATCCACGCCAGTTCGGTCAAGGAGCTCGAGGACGGTCTCGCCCCCGAGCTCGTCGAGGAACTGGAGCGGCTCTCCCTCCCCTTCACCGACGACGGAGTACCCAGCGACGCCGAACTGCGCATCGCGCAGGCTCAGCTGGTGGGCTGGCTCGAGGGGCTCTTCCACGGGATCCAGACGGCCCTCTTCGCGCAGCAGATGGCGGCGCGGGCGCAGCTCGAATCGATGCGGCGCGCGTTGCCGCCCGGTGTGGGCGGCGGCGAGGAGGAAGAGGACGGCGGCATCGCGGGACGGACCGGAGGGCCTTACCTCTAGGCGGCGGCCGGACAGGACGACGCGAAGGGCCCGGCCCCCGGGGGCCGGGCCCCGAGCGGCGGTTATTTGGGTTTCGGCGGGTACCGCGCCCCCCGCACGCCCGGGTGGCCCGGGGGA
>NZ_JBSGYY010000060.1:0-41931 GCF_053610705.1 Streptomyces sp. NPDC054872
CCCGGCGCCTGCCGGGTCCGCCTCCTCGTACGCCGGTGGAACTCAGCCCTCGGAGTGCGCGAGCTGGCCCGTCTGCGGCTGCGGGCTGCGCTTGGCCTGGCCGAGGCCGGCGGCACGCATGGCCATGCCCACGACGCCGCCGACGGCGATGATGACCATGCCGGCCCAGAAGCCCAGCGGGTTGGCCATCACCATGAAGGCACCCGATACGCAGAAACCGATGAAGGCGATGGTGACACCGGTCCAGGCGGCCGGGGTGTGTCCGTGGCTGCTGCCCGCCATGACTTGCTCCTCGTTGCTGTATGCGTGGTGGTGATGCGTGAGGTGAGCCGAACGCTCACCGCTCCATTGTCCCGTACTCGCGCACGTGCCATGAGCGCGGGGTCATGCCTCGCGCGTCGGGTCCTCGCCGCGGTCGAGGGCCTTCCACAGGTCCTCGGGACGGTCCGGGTCCACCTTGGGCGGCGCCTTGCGGGGGCGCGGGGCGCCGTCGCGTTCATAGCGTCCCGACATCGCGGGCCAGTTCCGGCCGTACGTCAGGGCGAGCAGCCCGGCGATCATGATCAGCGCGCCCGCGGCGGCCGCGGCGTACGGCCAGGCCGTGTGGCTGAGATCACCGATCGTGGCGGCGGCGTCTCCGGAGGCCTCGGCGGCCTTCTCGTCCAGCGCACCGCTGTCGTTCGCGGCGAGGAGGGCGGCGGCCACGGTGCCCGCGCCGCTCAGCGTGAGAAGCAGCGAGACGAGCATCCGTCCGGCCCTGCGGACCGCGAAGACGGCGACGAGCGCGGCGAGGCCCACTATCGCGAGGGCCGCGGGCACGCCCGTGACATCGCTGCCCGTGGCGCTCAGCGGCAGTTCGCCGCCCGCCACCGAAGCGGTGCCCTTGGCCCAGGTCTGGCGGGACGCGAGCAACGCGAGGGCCGCGCCGACCGCGCCGAACATCAGGGCTACGGCGATGCTGCGCCGGCCGCTGCGCTGGGCCCGGGTCTCGGGCTCGGCGTCGGCCTCGGCGGCGTCGGCGGCCTGGGTGCGGGGCGGAGGTACGGCAGAAGTCACCCCTCCACTATCCCTCACGTCCATCGGGGCGACGCAGCCGGTTCGCCGTGTGGATGGCCCGCAGGACCGCCGCCGCCTTGTTGCGGCACTCGGTGTCCTCGGCCACCGGGTCGGAGTCGGCGACGACCCCGGCTCCGGCCTGGACGTATGCCGTGCCGTCGCGCAGGAGTGCGGTGCGGATGGCGATGGCGGTGTCGGAGTCGCCCGCGAAGTCGAGATATCCGACACAGCCGCCGTACAGGCCGCGCCGGGAGGGTTCGAGCTCGTCGATGATCTGCATCGCGCGCGGCTTGGGGGCGCCGGAGAGGGTGCCCGCCGGGAAGCAGGCGGTGAGGACGTCGAAGGCGGTGCGGCCGTCGGCGACCTGGCCGGTGACCGTCGACACGATGTGCATGACGTGGGAGTACCGCTCGATCGACATGAAGTCGACGACCTCGACCGATCCGGGCTCGCAGACGCGCCCCAGGTCGTTGCGGCCCAGGTCGACGAGCATCAGGTGCTCGGCCCGCTCCTTGGGGTCGGCGAGCAGTTCCTCGGCGAGGGCCTGGTCCTCCTGCGGCGTCGCGCCGCGCGGCCGGGTGCCGGCGATGGGGTGCACCATGGCGCGTCCGTCCTCGACCTTGACGAGGGCCTCGGGCGAGGAGCCGACGACGTCGAACCCGTCGAAGCGGAAGAGGTACATGTACGGCGACGGGTTGGTGGCCCGCAGCACGCGGTAGACGTCCAACGGGCTTGCTTCACAAGGGGTTTCGAAGCGCTGCGAGGGGACGACCTGGAAGGCCTCGCCCGCGCGGATCCGCTCCTTGATGTCCTCGACGGCTTCCTGGTACTGCTCGCCGCCCCACAGGGCGGTGTACTCGGGGAGCTCGGAGGGCGGCAGGGCCGCCGGGGGCTGGGAGACGGCCCGCGACAGGTCGGACTCCATGGCGTCGAGCCGGGCCACCGCGTCGGCGTACGCCTCGTCGACGCCCGTCTCCAGGTCGTTGTGGTTGATCGCGTTGGCGATCAGGAGCACGGACCCGTCCCAGTGGTCGAGGACGGCGAGGTCGCTGGTGAGCAGCATCGTCAGCTCGGGCAGCTGGAGGTCGTCCCGCTCGCCGGGGCCGATCTTCTCCAGGCGCCGCACGATGTCGTAGCCGAGGTATCCGACCATCCCCCCGGTGAAGGGCGGCATCCCGGACGCCAGGTCGCGCGGGGTGTGCAGGGCCTCGACGGTGGCACGCAGGGCGTCGAGCGGGTCACCGGAGGTGGGGACACCGACGGGAGGGGTGCCCAGCCAGTGGGCCTCGCCGTCACGGCTGGTGAGGGTGGCGGCGCTGCGGACGCCGACGAAGGAGTAGCGGGACCACGAGATGTCGGTCCGGCCGTTCTCCGCGGACTCCAGGAGGAACGTGCCGGTGCGCTCCGCGGCGAGCTTGCGGTAGAGCCCGACGGGAGTGTCGCCGTCCGCGAGGAGCTTGCGGCTGACGGGGATCACTCGGCGGTCGCTCGCGAGCTTGCGGAAGGTCTCGAGATCCATGGGGAGGAGCTTACGGCCGTGCGGGTGGCCGACGGTGTCGCGGGCCGACGGGCAGGGCCTGTGCCACTAGAACGGGACGATGACCAACCGCCGTATGCTGCCCGCCTTCGCCCTCCTCCTCGCCTCGACCGCGTTCGCGGCCGCCGCTCCCGAGCCCGTGGTGTGGCCCGCGCCCGAGAACGTGCCCGAGCGGGTCCGCGCCGCGGGCCTGGAGATGCTCGACTCCGAGGCGATGGACATGCACATCCACACCACCCTGAAGGTGTACTCCGGCACCAGCCCCGTCACGGTCCCCGCGGACATCGGCATCGACCGCTCGGGCCCGAAGCCCCGCTACAGCCCGCTGCACACGCACGACACCAGCGGCACCCTGCACGTGGAGTCGGAGGAGTGGCGCGACTTCACCCTGGGTCAGTTCATGACGGAGTGGGGTGTGCGCGGCGTACGCGAGAAGTGCCGCGCGGACGTCGCCGGGCGCTCCTGGGCCGGCGACCCGTCCCGCATCGTGCTGCGGGACGGCGAGACGATCACCCTTCGGTGCCGGTGAAGGTGACCGGGAGGGAGTCGGCGTCGAAGCACGTGCGGGTGCCCGTGTGACAGGCGGCGCCGATCTGGTCGACCTGGACCAGGACGGTGTCCGCGTCGCAGTCGAGGGCCACGGACTTCACGTACTGGAAGTGGCCGGACGTGTCGCCCTTCACCCAGTACTCCTGGCGGCTGCGCGACCAGTACGTGCAGCGCCCCGTGGTGAGCGTGCGGTGCAGCGCCTCGTCGTCCATCCAGCCCAGCATCAGCACCTCGCCGGTGTCGTACTGCTGGGCGATCGCGGGGACGAGGCCGTCGGCGCCGCGCTTGAGGCGGGCGGCGATCCCGGGGTCGAGGCTGCTGGGCGGGGGCGTGGCGGTCATGAGGACATTGTGCCGCGCTCCGGTGACCCCGCCGGCCCATGTCCACTGGGCGGACCCCGTACCGAGTCGTACGCTGGGGCGTATGTCGACCCATGCCAAGCGTGAACGACTTCTCCTCGCCGATCTGTTGGAGGCGGAGGGCCCCGACGCCCCCACTCTCTGCGACGGCTGGAACACCCGTGACCTCGCGGCCCATGTGGTGGTCCGCGAGCGCCGCGCGGACGCCGCGGGCGGGCTTCTCGTCAAGCAGCTGGCCTCGCGCCTGGAACGTGTGCAGGCCGAGTTCGCCGCGAAGCCGTACGAGGAACTGATCCAGCTGATCAGGACGGGACCGCCGCGCTTCTCCCCCTTCTCCCTCAAGCAGATCGACGAGGCGTCGAACGCCGTCGAGTTCTATGTCCACACCGAGGACGTGCGGCGCGCCCGGCCCGACTGGACGCCGCGCGAGATCGACCCGGTCTTCTCGGACGCCCTGTGGTCACGCCTGGAGCGGATGGCCCGCCTGATGGGCCGCAAGGCGCCGGTGGGCATGGTCCTGCGGCGCCCCGACGGCCAGACGGTGGTGGCGCACCGCGGCACTCCCGTGGTGACGGTGACGGGCGAGCCGTCCGAACTGCTGATGTTCGTGCACGGACGGCAGGACGCGGCGAACGTCGAGCTGGACGGCGAGAAGGACGCGATCGCCAGACTGCACGAGACGAAGCAACTGGGCATCTGATGATCCGGGTCGCGATGACCGGGGTGTACGTGGACGACGTGGCCAGGGCCCACGCGTTCTATACGAACGTCCTGGGCTTCGAGACCCGGAATCACGTGTGGCCGGGCGGTGGCGTGCCCTTCGTCACGGTCGGCGCGGCGGGCGGTCACAACGACGTGGAGCTGCTCCTGGAGCCGGGCGAGGGGCCCATCGCCGAGCCGTACCGCAAGGCGCTGCACGCGGCGGGAATCCCGTGCATCGTCCTCCGGGTCGACGACGTACGGGCCGAGCACGAGCGGCTCGTCGGCCTGGGCGTGCGGTTCGCCCACGGCCCCGAGAAGCAGGGCCCGGTGATCACCGCGGTGCTCGACGACACGGTGGGGAATCTGGTGCAGCTGATGCAGGGAAGGGCGTAGGGACTGGCGGACGCGGGTTCAGCCGGGCAGTTCCGCTTCCCGCAGTCCGCGGGAGCACAGACCGAAGAGGCCGGCGAGCCCGCACGCCGCCGCGCTCACGGTGAACACCGGCGCCGTGCCCCACGCGGCCACGGCCACGCCCGTCAGCGGATACGTGAGCGGTGCGACGCCCAGGCTGACCAGGCCGCCCACCGAGGTCACCCGCCCCACGTAGGCCGGGTCGGCCTCCGTCTGCGCCAGCGCCGCGCTCACCGCCCCCGTGAGGCCGATCAGGAGACCCACCAGCAGCGCCACCCCCGCGGCGGCCCAGACAGCGGGCACGTAAGCCACGGCGCCCACCCCCACCGCTCCGGCGAGGCACGTCGCCGACAGCACGAGACCGGCCCTCGGCACCCTCCCGCGCACCGTCAGGAAGAGCGCGGAGGCCCCGGCGCCCGCGCCGAATCCGGCAAGGACGAGACCGACCCCCGAGGCGCCCCACCCGCGCTCGTCGGCCAGCATGGTGAGCCCGATGTTCAGCGGTCCGACGAACCCCAGGTCGGCAAGGGCGACGAGCACCATCAGGGGTGCGAGGACGCGGTGTCCGCGGATGTACCGCAGGCCGTCGCCCAGTTCGCCCCACGCAGTCCGCCCGTCCGCCCTGTCGTCGTCCGGCAACTCCTTCATCCGCAGGGAGACCAGCAGCGGCAGCGACACCGCGAACAGCGCGCCCGCGATGCCGAAGGCCGCCGCGGAGCCGCCGAGCGCGACCCCGAGGCCGCCGAGCGGAGCGCCCACGACGTTGGCGAGCCGGACCACCAGGCCCCGCATGCCCTGCACCCGGGCCAGCTGGTCCCGCCCCGTGACGCGGGCGGGCAGCGCTCCGACGGCGGGCATGAACAGCGCGTCGACCGTCCCGAAGACCAGCCCGAGCGCGCCGAGCAGCCACACCCCGGGGCTCGCCACGACCAGCAGCCCCGCCACCGCGAGCACCGCCGCGCACCGCACCGCGTCGCTGCCGATGACGACCCTGCGCGGCCCGAAACGGTCGGCGACGACTCCCCCGCCCAGCATCAGGAGGGCACGCGGCACGGCGCTCACGGCCATCACCAGACCTGCCTGCGCGGGGCCCCCGGACCGGACGGCGGCCCAGGACAGGGCCAGGTAGTAGACGTTGTCGCCGACCGCGGAGGCGCTGTACGCACCGAGCCAGCGCAGGACGTTGCCGTCCTTGTGCGCGGGCGTTTCCGTGACGGGGGCCGTGCGTATGCCGGTGGTGGTCATGAGGACAGCCCTCTCAGAGCCGGAAGGGGAAGCTGGCCAGGTGCACGGCGACGTTCTCGCGCCCCTCGGTGTCGCCCGCCGCCTCTGCGGCCTTGCCCTGCTCCTCGTACGTCTTGATCAGGGCGTGGATCTCGGCGTTGAGGCGGGTGAGCTCGGCGGGGTTCAGACGGGCGAGGAAGTCGGACTGGTCGGCCGCCGTGCGCCATTCGGCGCCCCAGGCCCCTTGCTGGTCGAGGTACGTCTCGTACTGCTCGCTGCGCTGCGCGAGCAGGCTGCGGACGACGGCCGTGTGCGTGGCCGCCCCCTCCGGGGTGTCCTTGAAGTCCTCGTGGCGGAAGCTCAGGGTGTCCTGCGCCGCCTGCCACCACCGCTCCCGCGCGTCCCCGCTCTGCACCTCCGCCTCCACGATGAGCCCGTGCTCGGCGAGCTTGCGCAGGTGGTAGCTGACGAGGGAGACGGCCTCGTCGACCTGGGCGGCGATCTGTGAGGCGGTGGCGGGGCCCCCCGCCCGCAGCGTGCCGTAGATCTTCAGCCGCAGGGGATGCCCGAAGGCCTTGAGCGTGCCGACGTCAGTGATGCGGCGGGACTCCGCGGGCTTGGGCTGCTTGTCGTCCATGGCTTCACGCTAGATACAAAAGAAAAGTTGCGCAATATAAGTTGCGCAACTTTTCCTTCCTACTTGGGCGACGTAAAGCCCTGGCCACCCAGTGACCAGGGCTTACGCGCACATCAGGCGGAACCGCTCAGCGGACCGGGTGTCCGGCCCCCCGCAGCGTGTCCTTCACCTCGCCGATCCGCAGATCCCCGAAGTGGAAGACCGAAGCGGCGAGGACCGCGTCCGCGCCCGCCTCGATCGCGGGCGGGAAGTGGTCCAGGCGGCCCGCGCCGCCGGACGCGATGACGGGGACGGTGACGTGCCGCCGTACCGCCGCGATCATCTCGATGTCGTAGCCGTCCTTCGTGCCGTCCGCGTCCATCGAGTTGAGCAGGATCTCCCCCGCGCCGAGCTCGGCGGCCTGGTGCGCCCACTCGACGGCGTCGATCCCGGCGGACTTGCGGCCGCCGTGGGTCGTCACCTCGAAGCTCCCGGAGGCGGTACGCCGCGCGTCCACCGACAGGACGAGGACCTGGCGGCCGAACCGCTCCGCGATCTCGCGGATCAGCTCCGGGCGGGCGATGGCGGCCGTGTTGACGCCCACCTTGTCCGCGCCGGCCCGCAGCAGCTTGTCGACGTCCTCGGCGGTGCGGACACCGCCGCCCACCGTGAGCGGGATGAAGACCTGCTCGGCGGTGCGGCGGACCACGTCGTACGTCGTCTCGCGGTTGCCGGAGGACGCGGTGATGTCCAGGAAGGTGAGCTCGTCGGCGCCCTCGGCGTCGTACACCTTGGCCATCTCGACGGGGTCGCCCGCGTCGCGCAGGTTCTGGAAGTTGACGCCCTTGACGACCCGGCCGTTGTCCACATCGAGGCAGGGGATCACCCGTACGGAGAGCGTCATTCCCTGTCACCCGCCCTCGGGCCGTAGGCCTCCACCTCGACCTCGACGACCAGACTCGGATCGATGAAGCCGGAGACGATGAGCAGCGACGCGGCGGGGCGGACGTCGTCGAACAGCTCCTTGTGGGCCCGGCCGACCTCCTCCACGTCGCGTGCGTGGGTCAGGTACATGCGGGTGCGTACGACGTGCTCCCGGCCGAGGCCCAGCTTCTTCAGGGCGTCGAAGGCGACCTGGAAGGCGTTCTTGGCCTGCTCGTAGGGGGTCCCGGCGTCGATGACGCCATCCACCACCGACGTGCAGCCCGACACCATGACGAGGCCGTTGGGCAGCTCGACGGCGCGGGAGTAGCCGAAGGCCTCCTCCCACGGTCCGCCGGACTTCACCCTGCGCACGAGGTACGTCATGACGAGGCCACCGCGGCCAGGGCCTCTTCGAGGGTGAAGGCCTTCGCGTACAGCGCCTTGCCGACGATGGAGCCCTCGACGCCCTGCGGGACGAGCTCGGCGATCGCGCGCAGGTCGTCGAGCGAGGAGACGCCGCCGGAGGCGACGACCGGGCGGTCGGTGGCCGCGCAGACGTTCTTCAGGAGCTCCAGGTTCGGGCCCTGCAGCGTGCCGTCCTTGGCGATGTCGGTGACGACGTAGCGGGCGCAGCCCTCGGAGTTGAGGCGCTCCAGGGTCTCGTAGAGGTCACCGCCGTCGCGGGTCCAGCCGCGGCCGCGCAGGGTCGTGCCGCGCACGTCGAGACCGACCGCGATCTTGTCGCCGTGCTCGGCGATGACCTTGGCGACCCACTCCGGGGTCTCCAGGGCGGCGGTGCCGAGGTTCACGCGGGTGCAGCCGGTGGCGAGGGCGGCGGCGAGCGTGTCGTCGTCGCGGATGCCGCCGGACAGTTCGACCTTGATGTCCATGGCGCCCGCGACCTCGGCGATCAGCGCGCGGTTGTCGCCGGTGCCGAACGCGGCGTCCAGGTCGACCAGGTGCAGCCACTCGGCGCCCGACCGCTGCCAGGAGAGGGCGGCCTCCAGCGGGGAGCCGTAGGAGGTCTCAGAGCCGGACTCGCCATGGACGAGGCGTACGGCCTGGCCGTCGCGGACGTCGACGGCGGGAAGGAGTTCGAGCTTGCTCACAGAGGTCCCTGACATTCCTAGAGGGTTCCGATCCAGTTGGTGAGGAGCTGGGCGCCGGCGTCGCCGGACTTCTCGGGGTGGAACTGCGTGGCCCACAGCGCGCCGTTCTCGACGGCGGCCACGAAGGGCTCGCCGTGCGTGGTCCAGGCGACCTTGGGCGCGCGGAAGGCGGGGTTGCCGGCCTCGAAGTCCCAGTGGTGCACGGCGTACGAGTGCACGAAGTAGTAGTGGGCGTCGGCGTCGAGGCCCGCGAACAGCTGGGAGTCGTCCGGCGCCTGGACCGTGTTCCAGCCCATGTGCGGGACGATGTCGGCCTTCAGCGGCTCGACGGTGCCGGGCCACTCGTCGAGGCCCTCGGCCTCCACGTCGTGCTCGATGCCGCGCGCGAAGAGGATCTGCATGCCGACGCAGATGCCCATCACAGGGCGGCCGCCCGCGAGCCTGCGGCCCACGATCCAGTCGCCGCGCGCCTCCTTGAGCCCCTGCATGCAGGCGGCGAAGGCGCCGACGCCGGGGACGAGGAGGCCGTCGGCGGCCATGGCCTTGTCGTAGTCGCCGGTGATCTCGACGTCCGCGCCGGCCCGCGCGAGGGCGCGCTCGGCGGAACGGACGTTCCCGAAGCCGTAGTCGAAGACGACGACCTTCTTGCGGGGATTCTGGGGAGTGCTCATGTCGCGTACGCCCCTCAGTTCCAGTAGTCGAGCCGCATGATCCCCGCCGCCAGGCACATGACCGCGGCGATGGAGAGCAGCGCGATCAGGCCCTTGGGCATCCCCTGCTTGACGAAGGAGATGATGCCGCCGATCAGGAAGAGACCGACGACGATCAGGATGGTGTTCAGACCGGTCATGGCTTTACAGCGCGCCCTTCGTGGAGGGAAGGATCCCGGCGGCGCGCGGGTCACGCTCGGACGCGTAACGCAGCGCGCGGGCCAGGGCCTTGAACTGGCACTCCACGATGTGGTGCGCGTTCCGGCCGTACGGCACGTGGACGTGCAGGGCGATCTGGGCCTGCGCGACGAAGGACTCCAGGATGTGCCGGGTCATCGTCGTGTCGTACGTGCCGATCATCGGCGCCATGGTCTCGGGCTCGGTGTGCACGAGGTACGGGCGGCCGCTCAGGTCGACGGTCACCTGGGCGAGCGACTCGTCGAGCGGGACCGTGCAGTTGCCGAAGCGGTAGATGCCCACCTTGTCGCCGAGCGCCTGCTTGAAGGCGGCGCCCAGGGCGAGGGCGGTGTCCTCGATCGTGTGGTGGGTGTCGATGTGCAGGTCGCCCTCGGTCTTGACCGTGAGGTCGAAGAGGCCGTGGCGGCCGAGCTGGTCGAGCATGTGGTCGTAGAAGCCGACACCCGTCGACACCTCGACCTTGCCGGTGCCGTCGAGATCGATCTCGACGAGGACCGACGTCTCCTTGGTGGTTCTTTCGACCCGTCCTACGCGGCTCATGCCCTCTGCTCCTTCTTGAGTTCGCGTACCGCATCGAGGAACGCGTCGTTTTCGGCGGGGGTTCCCGCGGAGACCCGCAGCCACCCCGGTACGCCGTTGTCCCGGACCAGGACGCCCCGGTCGAGGATCTTCTGCCAGACGGCGTGGGCGGCCCCTTCGCCCTCGAACCGCCCGAACTGGACGAAGTTGGCGTCGGAGTCGGTGACTTCGTAGCCGATCGCGCGCAGCTCGCTCACCAGCCGGTCGCGCTCCCGCTTCAGCTGCTCGACGTACTTCAGGAGCGTGTCGGTGTGCTCCAGGGCGGCCAGCGCGGTGGCCTGCGTGACGGCCGACAGGTGGTACGGCAGCCGTACGAGCTGTACGGCGTCGACGACCGCCGGGTCGGCGGCGAGGTAGCCGAGGCGCAGCCCGGCGGCGCCGAAGGCCTTCGACATCGTGCGGGACACGACCAGGTTCGGGCGCCCCGCGAGCAGCGGGAGCAGCGAGCCGCCGTGGCTGAACTCCACGTACGCCTCGTCGATCACCACCATCGAGGGCCCCGCGGCCTGCGCGGCTTCGTAGAGCGCGAGGACCGTGTCGGCCGAGACGGCGTTGCCCGTGGGGTTGTTGGGCGTGGTGATGAAGACGACGTCGGGCTGGTTCTCGGCGATGGCCTTCGTCGCCGCCTCGACGTCGATGGTGAAGTCGTCGCCGCGGGGGCCCGAGATCCAGCCCGTGCCGGTGCCGCGCGCGATGAGGCCGTGCATCGAGTACGAGGGCTCGAAGCCGATGGCGGTGCGGCCGGGCCCGCCGAAGGTCTGCAGGAGCTGCTGGATGACTTCGTTCGAGCCGTTGGCCGCCCAGACGTTGGCGAGGGTGACCTCGTGACCGCCGGTCTTCGTGAGGTAGCGGGCGAGCTCGGTGCGCAGCTCGACCGCGTCACGGTCGGGGTAGCGGTTGAGGTCGCGCGCCGCCTCGCGCACCCGCTCGGCGATGCGCTCGACGAGCGGTTCGGGCAGCGGGTACGGGTTCTCGTTCGTGTTCAGGCGTACGGGTACGTCGAGCTGGGGCGCGCCGTAGGGGGACTTGCCGCGCAGTTCGTCGCGTACGGGGAGATCGTCGATCCGGACGGTCACTGGTTCGGCACCTTCCATCCGAAGCGGGCCTTGATCGCCGCACCGTGCGCGGGCAGGTCCTCGGCCTCGGCGAGCGTCACCACGTGCCGGGCGACATCGGCGAGGGCGTCGCGCGTGTAGTCGACGATGTGGATGCCGCGCAGGAACGACTGGACGCTGAGCCCCGAGGAGTGGCAGGCGCAGCCGCCCGTCGGCAGGACGTGGTTGGAGCCCGCGCAGTAGTCGCCGAGCGAGACGGGGGCCCAGGGGCCCACGAAGATCGCGCCGGCGTTCTTCACGCGTCCGGCGACGGCCGCGGCGTCCGCGGTCTGGATCTCCAGGTGCTCGGCGCCGTACGCGTCGACGACGCGCAGGCCCTCGTCGAGGCCGTCGACCAGGACGATCGCGGACTGCCTGCCCGCCAGGGCGGGGACGATCCGGTCCTCGACGTGCTTGGTCGCCGCGACCTGCGGTTCGAGCTCCTTGGCGACCGCGTCGGCCAGGGCCACGGAGTCGGTGACGAGGACGGCTGCCGCGAGCGGGTCGTGCTCGGCCTGGCTGATCAGGTCGGACGCGACGTGCACGGCGTCCGCCGTGTCGTCGGCGAGGACCGCGATCTCGGTCGGGCCTGCCTCGGTGTCGATGCCGATGCGGCCGGTGAAGTAGCGCTTGGCGGCCGCGACCCAGATGTTGCCGGGCCCGGTGACCATGTTGGCCGGGGCGCACGTCTCGGTGCCGTACGCGAACATCGCGACGGCCTGGGCGCCGCCGACCGCGTACACCTCGTCGATGCCGAGGAGGGCGCAGGCGGCGAGGATCGTCGGGTGCGGAAGGCCGTCGAAGTCGCTCTGCGGCGGGGACGCGAGCGCCATCGACTCGACGCCGGCCTCCTGCGCCGGGACCGCGTTCATGATCACGGAGGACGGGTAGACCGAGCGGCCGCCGGGCGCGTAGAGACCGACGCGCTCGACCGGCACCCACTTCTCGGTGACCGAGCCGCCGGGCACGACCTGGGTGGTGTGCGGGGCGCGGCGCTGCTCGCGGTGGACGATGCGGGCGCGGCGGATCGACTCCTCGAGCGCCTCGCGCACGACCGGGTCGAGTCCGGCCAGGGCGTCGGCGATGGCGGTCGCGGGGACACGGACCTGCGTCAGTGCTACTCCGTCGAACTTCTCCGCGTATTCGATCAGCGCCGCGTCGCCACGATGATGCACGTCCTCGCAGATGGGCCGCACCTTCTCCAGGGCGGCCGCGACGTCGAAGTCGGCACGGGGCAGCAGGGCGCGCAGGGCGGGGCCCTCGGGGAGGGCGTCGCCGCGCAGATCGATTCGGGAGATCACATGGCCAATTCTCTCAGACCCTGATTCCCGCCCGGACGCCGTATCACTGGCTGATATGAACCCACCCGTCGCACGGCACACCGCCCTGCCTGGAACGCTTCGTGCCGCCCCTTGCTTTTCGGAAGACCTCGTTCACCACTAGCGTTCAGCCCGTCACTGAGCGGGCATGAAACAGGTGTACGAGACCAGGGCGCATCGCAGGACCAGAACGCGGCACGGGGATCGCAGTACGGGGAGGACAACAGCAGTGGTCGACGACACCGGCATCGGTGATCCGCCGGACGGACTGACCGCCGCCGAGATCGGCATGTGGCAGGCCTTTCGCAACGGCAGTGTGTACGACCTCCGGTCGGGGGACGCGATGGCGGACGACCCGCACGGCGGCCACCCCTGGGGCCCGGAACGCAGTGTGCGCGCCCGCATCGTGTGCTGGCTGCTCCTCGACGGGCCGCCCGCGCTGTCGGGCCGGGTCTCGTCGCTGAAGCTCTCGGGGCTCCAGATCACGGACGTACTCGATCTGGCGGGCGGCGAGATCCTCCCCTATGCCGAGATGAAACACTGCCGCTTCGAGAAGGAAGTGCTCGTCCCCGAGGCCAAGTTCACCACCCTGCGGCTCGTCAACTGCTCGATCCCGCGCGTGGAGGCGGCCCGCCTGCACACGGAGGGCGACCTGCATCTGCCGCGCTGCCGGATCCACAACGGCATGCGGCTCACGGACGCCCAGATCGGCACCGACCTGCTGATCAACCAGGCCGTGATCTACCGCGACCGGCGCGGCAACTCGATCATGGGCGACGGGCTCTCGGTCGGGCAGGACCTGCAGGCCGAGATGATGGAGTCGCACGGCCAGCTGAGCCTGCGCGGCGCGAAGGTCGGCGTCTCCTTCAGCCTGCGCGGCAGCAAGCTCGCCAATCCGTACGGCCAGCGGGCGCTCAACGCCCCGCAGATGACCGTGGAACGCACCCTCTACATGACGCCGGCCGCCCTCGGCGATCCCCCCATGACCAGCGGCACCACTCCCCCGCGCGGCACCCGCGTCCAGCGCTTCGAGTGCCAGGGCGGCATACGGCTCGACGACGGGCGCTTCGGGGACGCCGTCGACCTGGCCCAGGCCCGCTTCACCCTGGAGAACGACCAGGAGGTGTCGCTGCGCCGCGTCCAGACCCCCGAGCTGCGCTTCCTCGGCGAGGCCCCGCAGCGCGGCAAGATCATTCTGTCCGGCGCCAAGGTCGTCAACCTCATCGACAAGTCGACCAGCTGGCCGGGCCCCGGCGGCCTCCAGATGGGCGGCTTCAGCTACGAGAACCTCGTCCCGCAGGGCAGCTTCCCGCTCACCCGGCGGCTGGCCTGGGTGGCGGCCGCGACCGCCGAGTACAACCCCGAGCCGTACGAGAAGCTGGCCGCCGTCCTGCGCAACGGCGGCGAGGACGCCGACGCCCGCGAGGTCCTGCTCGCCAAGCAGCGCAGACGCCGCGAGACCCTGCCGCTCGCGGCGAAGCTCTGGGGCTTCGCCCAGGACTGGACGGTGGCCTACGGCTACCGGCCCGGCCGTGCCGCCCTGTGGATGGCGGTGCTCTGGGCGGTGAGCGCGGTGGCCTTCACCCGAGCCGACCACCCGGCGATCAAGCCGGGCGAGCACCCGAACTGGAACCCCGCGCTCTTCTCCCTCGACCTGCTGCTCCCGGTCATCAACCTCGGCCAGGACAGCTACTGGCAGCTGCGCGGCGGCTGGCAGTGGTTCGCGGCCATCCTGATCCTGCTCGGCTGGGTGCTCGCGACGACGGTCGCGGCGGGTGCGACCAGGCTGCTGCGGAGGAACTGAGGAGCCTGCCGGGCCGCCCAGGAGCAGAGATTTTGCCAGCCCTTGACCATGTGTCAGGCAACCTCACGACCGATGCCAAAGCTTCACCGGCCACCCTCTGGCACTGCCCCGACCTGCGGATTTCAATACCCACACAATGGCACTTCTGCGCGCCCTGATCCGCACCGCACGCATGGTCAGGAACACACCACTCCTCGCCTCCGGTCTGACCCCCGACGACGAGGTGCTCCTCGACGCGCCCGACGACCGGCTCGGCCCCGCGCTCGTCGCCGCGGGCCGGGGCGACCACGGCCCCGCCGCCAAGCTCCTCGCCATGACGCGCGAGGACAACGAATGGGAGAACCGCGACCGCTACACGACGCGGCTGGCCGCCTTCGCCCGCTCCCGCCCCGAGTGGTTCGACCACTGGCAGGCCTCCTCGCCGCACGACCCGGACGCGCTGCTCGTCAAGGCCGAGCTCGCGGTCGTCCGCGGCTGGGAGTCGCCCGCCCGCGCCGAGCTGCTGCGCGACGTCGCGCCCCTGATCACCGCCGCCGCCGAGGCGGACCCGCGCGACCCCGTGCCGTGGCGGATCGCCCTGGACCACGCGCGCGGCACCCACGCCCCGCAGTCGGTCTTCGACGAGATCCGCGCCGAGGCGGTGCACCGCTCCTCGCACCACTACGGCTGCCACGCCTCGGCGCTCCAGTACCTCTCCGCGTCCTGGTACGGCTCGCACCGCCAGTGCTTCGACTTCGCCGAGCGGGCCGCCCGCGACGCGCTGCCCGGCTCGCTGATCCAGGCGCTGCCCGCGCGGGCCGCCTTCGCGTACCTCACCAGCGCTTCGGGGAGTGTGCCGCGCGAGCGCCTGGACGCCGCGGCCGACCTGGGGATCGCCGTGTCCCGGGAGTACGAGGCCGGGGACCCCTGGCCCGCGGAGGTCCGCAACGTCCTCGCGTTCGTCCTCGTACGCCTTGAGCGGTGGAGCGACGCCCTGGAACAGATGCGGCTCATCGGGCCCTATGCGACGTCCTTCCCCTGGGACCGCGTGTCCGACGATCCCCTCGGCCAGTTCCTGGAACTGCGCGACGGCATACGCATCGAAGTGGCCTCGACGACCCCGCTGCGCACCGGGGGCGGACGTCCGGACTCCGACGACCATTAGGCTTCAGGCTCGTGACCACCGTCCGGCTTCCGCTCTTCCCGCTCAACTCGGTGCTGTTCCCGGGGCTCGTGCTCCCGCTGAACGTGTTCGAGGAGCGTTATCGCGCCATGATGCGCGACCTGCTCAAGACCCCCGAAGAGGAACAGCGCCTCTTCGCGGTCGTCGCCATCCGTGACGGCCTCGAGGTCGCGCCGAGCGCCCCGGGCCTCCCGGACCCCACCTCACAGCCCGAGCAGGGCCCGACCGCCGGCTTCGGCGACGACCCGCTCAAGGCCTTCCACGCGGTGGGCTGCATCGCGGACGCGGCGACGATCAGGGAGCGCGCCGACGGCGGCTTCGAGGTGCTCGCCACCGGCACCACCCGTGTACGCCTGCACTCGGTGGACGCCTCGGGCGCCTTCCTGACCGCGGAGGTCGAGGAGCTGCCCGAGGAGCCCGGCGAGGAGGCCGGTGCGCTCGCCGAGGGCGTCCTGCGGGCGTTCCGCGCCTATCAGAAGCGACTCGCCGGGGCGCGCGAGCGGTCCCTGTCCACGGGCGCCGAACTGCCGGACGACCCGTCCGTGGTGTCGTATCTGGTCGCCGCCGCCGCCGTCCTGGACACCCCCACGAAGCAGCGGCTCCTGGAGGCGCCGGACACGGCGTCACGCCTGCACGACGAGCTGAAAGTCCTTCGCGCCGAGACCGCGATCATCCGTAATCTGCCGTCGTTGCCCGCGACGGACCTCACGCGCGGCACCACAAGCCTCAACTGACGTAAGGCGCGAGCGCTTTGGCGAAGAAGCAGAAGAAACAGCAGTCCGGCACGGGCGGCACCCCGGCGACGGTGGCCCTCACCGCGGCGGGCGCCGACTACACGGTGCACGCCTACGAACACGACCCCGCGCACCCCTCGTACGGCGAAGAGGCGGCCCAGGCCATGGGCGTCTCCCCCGAGCGGGTCTTCAAGACCCTGGTCGCGGAGGTCGACGGCGAACTGACGGTGGCCGTGGTCCCGGTGGCGGGCACCCTGAACCTCAAGGCCCTGGCCACGGCGGTCTCCGGCAAGCGCGCGGTGATGGCGGACCCCGCGGCCGCCGAACGCACCACGGGATACGTACGGGGTGGCATCTCGCCCCTCGGCCAGCGCAAGAAGCTCCGCACGGTCCTCGACGACTCGGCCTCCTCGCACGCCACGATCTGCGTGTCGGCGGGCCGCCGGGGCCTGGAAGTGGAACTGGCCCCCGGTGACCTGGCGCGTCTCACCGGCGCGGTACTGGCCCCGATCGGGCGTGAATAGGCCCTCGACGGGGGCCGCGGACTCGACTAGTACCACCCTCATGTCGAAGAAGACGCGCAAGAGGAAGTGGCGGGTGCGCAAAGGCAAGGCGAACCACGGAAGGCGCCCCGCCTGACGTCCACGGCCGCCCGAGGGGCGGTCTCACGCCCCGGTGGAGTCCGGGCCGCCCGCTGCCCGCCCGGGGTCCCCGTAGGGCAGGGGGTACGGCTCGGGGTCCCGGGGCCCGAAGAGTCCGGTGAGGCCCAGGTGCACGAGCAGCGCGGCCACCGGCCAGGCGAGCAGCGCGCCCTTGGCCTTGAGCTCCATGGGGGCGTCGAACGCCACGCCCTTGCCCACGGACTTCGCGTGGGCGACGACATCCGTCTCGGGCCCGAGGAAGATACCCAGGCGCCAGGCGAGCACGGCCCCGAGCAGGCTCCCGGCCGTCAGCCCGACGACCAGCGGAATGCCGCCGCGCCTGCGCAGCAGGAACACCACGGCGCCGCTCACCGCGCCGAACGCGAGCGCGAGCAGGGTGAACGTTCCGTCGACGCCGATCGCCTGCTCGCCCTCGGTGTCCTTGAGGTACACCGTCTCGCTGTCGGCGATCAACGGCACACGAGGCGCGAGCCACAGCCACAGCAGGCCGAGCGCCACGCCGCAGACCGCCACCACGACCGCGATCACCGCGGCCTGCCGCACTTCGGTCTTCATGCCAGGACCGTCCTCCTCGTTCGCCGGCAGGGGAACGGCTCCGGACGGCTGAGCGGTTTGCTGCCAGGGGTCGTGCGGGGGCCGGTCGTGGGGCGGTTGGGAGGGCGTCAGCGGTGCAGTCACCCACACATGGTGCCAGTACTACCTGAGGACCGCTTCACCGCGAGGCAAGGACCGCGTCATCGCACGGCCGCACGGCGGTACGCCCAGGTGGCGATCGCGAGCGAGGCGACGCCGACCCCCGCGCAGACGGCGAGATCGAGGACGACGGCCGCCCAGTCCGGATGCGGCCCGAAGGTACGGGCGAATGCCTCGACCCCGTAGGTCGAAGGCAGCAGGTCACGCGCGTACTGCAGGAACCCGGGCATCCGCTCGGCCGGGAGCACCCCGAGGAGCAGTGCCGCCGACATGCCCAACTGGCCGAGCAGCGTGGCCAGTTCAGGGCGGGGTGCGAGCAGCCCGAGGGCGGCGCCGAGCCCGGCGAGCGCGGCACCGGCCAGGGGGATCACCGCGGCGAGCACCCAGAGGTTCGCCATCGGGAGCCCGAAGAGACCGCACCCGACGATCGCGGTGACGAGGGTGCCCGGCACGGTGAACGAGGCGTAGGCGCCCGCGGCGCCGAGGACCACCGCGGCGGGCGGCACGGGCAGCGTGGCGTAGTGGTCGAGGCCGCCGTCGGCCCGCAGCTGCCCGAAGTACTGCGCGAGCAGGTTGAGCGCGACGAACGCGACGACGAGCACGGAGGATCCGGCGACGACGGCACGCGCCTCATCGCCCCCGTCCACGACGCCCCGCATCAGGATCATGATCCCGACGGACTGGAAGGTGGCCACGAAGAGCAGCGGGATGCGTGCGACGCGGGCCCGGGACAGCTGCGCCCGGTAGACGGCCGCGAGCGCGGGGAACAGCCGCGCACGGGGCCCCAGGGGCTCGGCGGCCTCGGCCTGCCACGCGCGGTCGTCGGCCCGTACGGCCGCTTCCAGGGGAACGGCACTCACCGAACGGTCCTCCTGCTGTCGCTGTTCATCCGTCCGGCGAAGGTCACGCCTTCACCAGCCCTTCCCCGTTCCCGCCCAGGGCGAGATATACGTCCTCCAGACTCGGTGTGGCCAGGGTGAAGTCGTCGAGCGCGGCGAAGGCGGCCCCGCCGGTGACCGCCGCGACGGCCGCCCGCGCCTCGTCGGGGGCCAGCCGCAGCGACCAGCGGCGGCCGGACTCCACCGCGGACGAGCGCAGCGCGGCGACCTCGGGGACGTCGAGCGGCGCCCGCTCCCGCCAGACGAGCTCGACCCGCACCTCGCCGGCGACCTGCTCCTTCAGCCCCACGGGGCTGTCGCAGGCGATGACCTTGCCGTGGTCGAGGACGGCGACGCGGTCGAGGACCGTCTCGGCCTCGATGACGTTGTGGGTGACGAGCAGCACCGTCGTGCCGTGCTCGGCCCTGCGCCGGTCGACCGCGCCCCAGACGGCGCGCCGCGCGATGGGGTCCATGCCGGTCGTCGGCTCGTCGAGGACGAGCAGCGGCCGCTGCCCCACCAGGGCGGTGGCGAAGCAGGCGAGCCTGCGCTGCCCGCCGGAAAGCTTCTTCAGCGGCCGCGAGGCGAGGCCGCTGAGCGCGAGTTCGTCGAGTACGCCGTCCCGCTCGGCCCGCGCCGCGCGGACGTCGAGGCCGCGCAGCCGCGCGGTCGTCTCGACGGCGAGCGAGACGGTCAGCTCGTCCAGCGCGGTGGACTCCTGCCCCAGGTAGGCGAGGATCCGCGCGGCCCGCTCGGGGTGGCGCAGGATGTCGTGCCCGAGGATCTCGACGCTGCCGCTGTCGGGCCGCATCAGGCCGGTCAGCTGCCGTACGAGGGTGGACTTGCCGGCGCCGTTGGGACCGAGGAGGCCGAAGATCTCGCCGCGCCTGACCTCGAGGCTGATGCGGTCGGTGGCGCGCACCTCGGGCGTCGCGGGCGTGCCGCGCCTGCCGCGGGCGGCGGGATACGTCTTGACGAGGTCGCGCACCGCGCAGACGACATCACTGCCGTGACCCTGTCGGAGCCCCTGTCGGACTGCCTGTGCCGAGCGCGTACTCACGAAGGACGAGGGTACGGGGTCCCGCGCCCGGTACGTCGCCCGGGTCGCCCAGTACGCCCCGTATCAGTCATCTGCGGACGCGTTCCCTCACTCGTTCGCATGCCTGTTCGTCACTCGCCGGAGCGGTCACCCACCGGCGCGTGCTCCACCGCCGTGTGCACGTCGATCTCGCGCCAGAAGCCGGCCCTGATCGCGTACCGGTCGTGCTCGTCGATCTGGTCGTCCTTGTGGGCGAGCAGACCGAAGCGCGCCGCGTACCGCAGGAGCTCGCCGTCGACGCGGTGCGGGATGCGCGGGTACATCGTCGAGAGTTTCTGCAGGTTGTGCTGTTCCGGCAGGCGGGCCATCCAGCGGCGCGCGAACACCTGCCCGACCTCGAAGGGATCACCGCCGACGGTGGTGATGTCCTCCTCGCGGTCCGCCCAGCGCTGCTCGGCCGTCGTCAGCTGGGCGAGCGTCGGCAGGGCGGCGGCCTCCGGGCTCTCCGCGGCGCCGCCGGGGCGCTCGACCCAGCCCTTGTCGGAGGACCAGCGCAGCGTGGCGTTGGTGGGGTGCTGAGCGGCCTGGGTGCCGGGGCCGCGCAGGGCGGCCAGATCCTTGGGGGTGGGCACGCCCTTGCCCGGCGGGATGTGGTGGGCGCCGCCGCTGTCGCCGTTGGCCCCGGCTTCGGCGTGCCGGCCGTCCTGGGCGTGCTGCCCGTCATGGCCGTGCCGGCCGACCCCGGCGGCCTCGTCGGCGGCCCGCTGGGCGCTGGCCGCGAGCGCGGACTCCGGCAGGGGCGCGGAGAGGATGGCGGCGATCTCGGGGCGCGGGACGGGAGAGGGCGCGCAGACGCCGGTGAGCTCCTTGGGGCGTACGGCCTTGGTGATCCAGGCCCGGTCGAGGACGCGCCGCTCGTCGGCCTCGGCCACGAGGTCCTCGGACTGGTTGTAGTCCCCGTCGGCGGCCTGGACGGCCCACAGGTGGACGGCGACGCCGTGCTCCTTGGCGGCCATCATGCCGGGCAGCAGGTCGCCGTCACCGGTGACGAGCACGATGTCCGAGCAGGCGCGGTTGCGGGCCAGTTCCGTCAGCTCGGCGTGCATGGCGGCGTCGACGCCCTTCTGGGCCCACCGTCCGTCGCTGCGGGTCAGGGCGCCGAGCCTGACCGTCACGCGCGGCATGACGCGCAGCCTGCGGTGCTCGGGCTGCGGCACGCGGTCGGGGGCTCCGTCGAACCAGTAGATCCGGAGCAGGGGGCGCTCGGTGTCGGATTCCGCGCGCTCACGGATGCCCTGGATCAGGGCGGTGTGATCGACGGTGATCCGGGACCGGGACGGCTCGCCCGCGAGGAGACTCGCGGCGGCACCCAGCAGATACCCGGCGTCCACCAGGACGATGCAGCGGTCCACGCGATCCACCCTCTTTCCCTGGAGATTCCCTGGAAGTAATGGTTCGGGTTTCCTTCGAGTCTGCCCGACCCGGCGGAGGTTAACGGCCGGAACTCGATCTTCGGCGTGGCGTATCGCGACTTCACTCCCCGACAGGGCTTATTACGCACGGTAATTCTCTGAAATGCGCAGCTTGTCGCCGTATGTGAATCTGGTCGCATCCTGGCCCCCAGATCCCCCTCAGGAGGAAGATCACCATGGCCAAGAACAAGAACCGCAAGCAGGGTGGCGACCAGAACCGCGCTTCGGCCGCGGAGCAGGCGCAGGAGCAGGCGAAGTCGTCGGCGGAGCAGGCCGAGTCGAGGATGAAGGACGCCGTGCAGTCGCAGGGCAGCCCGGCCGAGGTCGCGCGCAAGCACCAGCGGCGCTTCGGCCACAACTGACGCCTACACAGGCGGATAAGCGTGAAGGGGCGCACCCGGAGTTCCGGGTGCGCCCCTTTCTGCGAATCCGACCCCTACCCGGCCAGACAGGACGGGCCGAGCAGCACCTTCAGGTCACCGAAAAGGGCGGGATCCGGCTGTACCCGGTGGCGGTCGAGCCGCAGCACCGTCGTCTTCTGGGCTCCCTGGAGCTTGATCCGCACCTCGCTGTTGCCGCGGTGGTGGCTGAGGATCTCACCGAGGCGGCTGACCATCGGCGGGGTCACCTTCACCGTCGGGATGGTGATCAGGACGGGCGCGTTGGTGCCCGCGTTCGACAGGTCGGGGACCTGGAGTTCCATCGCGACCAGACGCGGCACGTCCTCGCGCTTGTCGAGGCGGCCCTTGACGAACACCACGGCGTCCTCGACGAGTTGGGTCGACACCAGCTGATAGGTCGCCGGGAAGAACATGCACTCGATGGAGCCCGCCAGGTCCTCGACGGTCGCGATCGCCCAGGCGTTGCCCTGCTTGGTCATCTTGCGCTGGAGGCCCGAGATGATGCCGCCGATGGTGACGATCGAGCCGTCCGAGTAGTCACCGCCGGTGAGCTGCCCGATGCCCGCGTCGGCCTTGTCGGAGAGGACGTGCTCCAGGCCGAACAGGGGGTGGTCGGAGACGTACAGACCGAGCATCTCCCGTTCCTGGGCGAGCAGATAGGTCTTCTCCCACTCGTCGGTGGAGAACTCCACGTCGAGCCCGAAGCCCGGCTCGTCCCCGCCGGACTCGTCGCCCATCCCCCCGAAGAGGTCGAACTGCCCTTCCGCCTCCTTGCGCTTGACCTGCACCACGTTGTCGATCATGGGTTCGTACTGCGCGGTCAGGCCCTTGCGGGTGTGCCCCATGGTGTCGAAGGCGCCCGCCTTGATCAGGGACTCCGTGGTCCGCTTGTTGCAGGCGGCGGCCTCGACCTTGTCGAGGTAGTCGGGGAAGGAGGCGAACTTCCCCTTGGCCTTGCGCGAGCGGACGATCGACTCGACCACGTTCGTGCCGACGTTGCGGACGGCCTCGAGGCCGAAGAGGATCACGTCGTCGCCCTGGGCGGCGAAGTTGTGCACGGACTCGTTCACGTTGGGCGGCAGGACCTTGATGCCCATGCGCCGGCACTCGTTCAGGTAGATGGCCGACTTGTCCTTGTCGTCCTTCACCGAGGTGAGCAGCGCGGCCATGTACTCGGCGGGGTAGTTCGCCTTGAGGTAGGCGGTCCAGTACGTGACGAGGCCGTACGCGGAGGAGTGCGCCTTGTTGAACGCGTAGCCGGCGAAGGGGACCAGGACGTCCCACAGGGCCTGGATCGCGGCGTCCGAGTAGCCGTTCTTCTTCGCGCCCTCCTGGAACAGGACGAAGTTCTTGGCCAGCTCGTCGGGCTTCTTCTTGCCCATCACGCGGCGCAGGATGTCGGCTTCGCCGAGGGAGTAGCCGGCGATGATCTGCGCGGCCTTCTGCACCTGCTCCTGGTACACGATGAGGCCGTAGGTCAGACCGAGCGTCTCCTTCAGGGGCTCTTCGAGCTCCGGGTGGATCGGCGTGATCTCCTGGCGGCCGTTCTTGCGCTCCGCGTAGTTGATGTGCGAGTTCATGCCCATCGGGCCCGGGCGGTACAGGGCCGATACGGCGGAAATGTCCTCGAAGTTGTCGGGCTGCATCTGGCGGAGCAGCGAGCGCATCGGGCCGCCGTCGAACTGGAAGACGCCGAGCGTGTCACCGCGGCAGAGCAGTTCGAAGGTCTTCGGGTCGTCCAGCGGGAGCGAGAGCATCTCCAGGTCGATGCCCTTGTCGTTCCGCACCATCTTGACGGCGTCGTCCATGATGGTGAGGTTTCGCAGACCCAGGAAGTCCATCTTGAGCAGGCCGAGCGACTCGCACTGGGGGTAGTCCCACTGCGTGATCGTCACGCCGTCCGTGTGCCGCACCCAGATCGGCGCGTGGTCCACGATCGGCTCGCTGGACATGATCACGCCGGCCGCGTGCACGCCCATCTGCCGGACGAGGCCCTCCACGCCCTTGGCGGTGTCGATGACCTTCTTCACGTCCGGTTCGTTCTCGTACATCCCCCGGATCTCGCCCGCCTCGCTGTAGCGCGGGTGCTTGGGGTCGGTGATGCCGGAGAGGTCGATGCCCTTGCCGAGGACGTCGGCGGGCATCGCCTTGGTGAGGCGGTCGCCCATCGCGTACGGATATCCGAGCACGCGCGCGGAGTCCTTGATGGCGTTCTTCGCCTTGATCTTTCCGTACGTGCCGATCATGGCGACCTTGTCGGCGCCGTACTTCTCCGTCACGTACCGGATCACCTCGACGCGCCTGCGCTCGTCGAAGTCGATGTCGACATCGGGCATGGACACGCGCTCGGGGTTGAGGAACCGCTCGAAGATCAGGCCGTGCGTGATCGGGTCGAGGTCGGTGATGCCCATGGCGTACGCGACGATCGAGCCGGCCGCCGAACCACGGCCGGGGCCGACCGCGATGCCGTTGTTCTTGGCCCACATGATGAAGTCGGCGACCACCAGGAAGTACCCCGGGAACCCCATCTGGATGATGATGTCCATCTCGTACTCGGCCTGCTGCTGCCGGTCCTCGGGGACACCGCCCGGGTAGCGGCGGTTCATGCCGACCCGGACCTCCTCCTGGAACCAGGTGACTTCGGTGAAGCCCTCCGGGATCTCAAACTTCGGCATGAGGTCGCGCTTCTCGAACATGCCGGTGGTGTCGATCTGCTCGGCCACCAGGAGCGTGTTGCGGCAGCCCTCCTGCCAGGCGTCCGAGGAGTCGATGGCGTACATCTCGTCCGTGGACTTCAGGTAGTAACCGGTGCCGTCGAAGCGGAAGCGGTCCGGGTCCGAGAGGTTCTTGCCGGTCTGGATACAGAGCAGGGCGTCGTGCGCGACGGACTCGTGCGCGTACGTGTAGTGCGAGTCGTTCGTCACCAGGGGCGGGATGCCGAGCTTCTTGCCGACCCGGAGCAGGTCGTCGCGGACCCGGCGCTCGATGTCGATGCCGTGGTCCATCAGCTCCAGGAAGTACCGGTCCTTGCCGAAGATGTCCTGGTACTCGGCGGCAGCCTTCACGGCCTCGTCGAACTGGCCGAGGCGCAGCCGGGTCTGGAGCTCTCCGGAGGGGCAGCCGGTGGAGGCGATCAGCCCCTCCGACCACTGGGAGATCGTCTCCTTGTCCATGCGCGGCCACTTCTGCAGCCAGCCCTCGGCGTACGCGTCCGACGACAGCCGGAAGAGGTTGTGCAGGCCGGTGCTGTTCGCCGCCCAGATCGTCTTGTGGGTGTAACCACCCGAACCGGAGACGTCGTCACGCTTCTGGTGCGGCTGGCCCCACTTGATCTTCCGCTTGTTGCGGCGGGACTCGGGCGCCACATACGCCTCGATGCCGATGATCGGCGTCACGCCCGCCTTCTGCGCCGAGTGGAAGAAGTCGTACGCCCCGTGGAGGTTGCCGTGGTCGGACATGGCGACGTGCGTCATGCCCATCTCGTTACAGGCGTTGAACATGTCCTTGAGCCGCGCGGCACCGTCCAGCAGCGAGTACTGGGTGTGGACGTGGAGGTGCGTAAAGGGCGGCTTGGTCACGGCGGGAGGCCTCCGGAGAACGATGGGCGACAGGCTGCGGGCAGTCTGGGGGGACAGCGGGGAAGTCTAATCCGGAGCACTGACAAGCGGCGGGCACTCGGGGGTACCGTCGTGCGTTGGACAGGTCGGGACACCTGTCCAAAATGTCATGCACCGCCTAGCACCACCCGTTACCTGGAGGCACCCCGCGATGTCGGACCCGCAGCCCACCGCTGAGCAGCGCGGCGAGCAGATCCTCGCCGTCTTCGACACGGCGTTCGGCGAGCTCCTTGCCGCGGACCCCGCCGCGTTCCGGGTGAAGTTCCGCAAGATGGCCGGTTCCGCCTTCGCGTTCTACCGCGGCACGGCCTGCCTCTTCTACGGGGACCTGGAGCGCGAGCAGCACGGCGGTCCCTACCTGGACGAGCGCACGGGGCGGGTGTGGATCCACGGCGACCTGCACGCGGAGAACTTCGGCACGTACATGGACGCCCAGGGCCGCCTGATCTTCAACGTGAACGACTTCGACGAGGCCTACGTCGGCCCCTTCACCTGGGACCTGAAGCGCTTCGCCGCTTCCGTGGCCCTCATCGGGTACACGAAGGCGCTCAGCGACGAGCAGATCACCGACCTGGTCCGGATCTTCGCGGCGGCGTACCGCGAGCGGATCCACGACCTGGCGACCGGCGCCAAGAGCGACGAGGTGCCGCCCTTCACCCTGGACACCGCCCAGGGCCCGCTCCTGGACGCGCTGCGCGACGCGCGCTCGCTGACGCGCTTCGGTCTCCTGGACTCCATGACGGAGATCCGCGACTTCGAGCGCCGCTTCGCCCCGGGTGGCGGCTCCATCGAGCTCGACGCGGCCACGCGGTACAAGGTGCTCGCCGCTTTCGACGGCTATCTGGAGACGCTGCCCGAGTCCTCGCTGACCCGCCCCGACTCGTATCGGGTCAAGGACGTCGTGGGCCGGCGCGGCATCGGCATCGGCTCCGCGGGCCTGCCCTCGTACAACATCCTTCTGGAGGGCAACAGCGACGCCCTGGAGAACGACGTCGTGATCTACCTCAAGCAGGCGCAGACCCCGGCCGTCTCGCGGCACATCACCGACGGCGCGGCCCGTGACTACTTCCAGCACGAGGGCCACCGCACGGTCATCTCGCAGCGCGCGCTGCAGGCGCACGCCGACCCGTGGCTGGGCTGGACCGAGCTGGACGGCGCCGGACAGCTCGTCGCCGAGGTCTCTCCGTACGCCGTGGACCTGGACTGGTCGGACATCGACGACTGGGAGGAGATCGCCGCGGTCATCGCCGACCTGGGCCGCGCCACCGCCACGATGCACTCCGCGGCGGACGACGAGAGCGGGCACTCGGACCTGGTGCCGTTCTCGACGGAGCGCGCGATCGACGCCGCCATCGCGGCGGACGAAGAGGGCTTCGGAGACCTGCTCGTGGACTTCGCGCACGAGTACGGCGCGCGGGCCCGCAGGGACCACCAGATCTTCGTCGACCTGTTCCGTAACGGTCGGATTCCGGGTCTGTAGTCCATCGTGTAACTCACAGGCACCCTTTAGGGCTGCCTTATAGGAGCACATGGCACACTCGGCTGCGCGATGGACATATCCGGGACCCAGCTCAGAGCCGTGCGCGCGGCGCTCTTCACGGCGCTCGTCGTGACGCTCTCCGCCGCGTCGCACGTGCTGCTCTCCCGCGCCCCGCTGCCGCCGGCCACCGTCGCCGTGATCTCCGTCGCGGTCTTCGTCATCGCGTACGCCCTGGCGGGGCGCGAGCGTGGCTACGGCCGCATCGCCGCCCTGCTGATCCCCCTGGAACTGGCCGCCGACACGGTGTTCACCGCGGGGCAGCACGTCTGTTACGGCCAGGCGGGCGGGCCCGTCGCGGGTCCGCTGCGCTCCGTCGGCTTCGACGTGCTGTGCGGCGGCGCCGGCGTGGGCGCCCCGCTGGCCCGGATGACCGGCGGCGACGGACACCGTGCCGCCGTACTGCTCGCCGACGCCGAGCCGAGCGCGGCCTGGCTGCTGCTCGGCGCGCACGTCGCGGTCGGCCTGCTCGCGGCGGCCTGGCTGCGGCGCGGGGAACGCGCCCTGGCCCAGGTGCTGCGCGCGGTGGCCGCCTGCACCTTCCGGCCGCTGCTCGTCGCGGTCGCCGCGGTGGGCATCCGCCCGCGGCCGGTCCTGCGGGCCCGGCGTCCCGCGCGCCGGGTGCGTACCGCGCGTTCGCGGCTTCTCGTGCACTTCGTGGGACGGCGTGGACCGCCCTGCTCGGCCGTCTTCGCCTGAGCATCACCGTCCCCACGCACGTCACCCCTACGGAGAACGACATCATGAGCAAGCGCAACAGCCAGGCGGCCAAGTCGGCGGCCCGCGAGCGGATCCGCGCCCAGCAGGAAGCGGAGCGCAAGCGTCAGAAGCGGAAGCGGTCGATGGTCGTCGGCGTCTCCGTCGTCGCGGTCCTGGCGATCGCGGGCGGCGTCGGCTACGCCGTCATGCAGGCCAACAAGCCCGGCCACTGGGACGCCGCCAAGGACGAGAAGCTGGTCAAGCCGGCCAACTCCGCGGGCACGGACGGCACGACCGTCGTCATCGGCAAGGACAGCGCCAAGAAGACCCTCAAGGTCTACGAGGACCCGCGCTGCCCGGTCTGCGCCGGCTTCGAGCAGACCGTGGGCCCGACGGTCGAGAAGGACCTGAAGGACGGCAAGTACAAGATCCAGTTCATCGGCGCCTCGTTCCTCGACCGCAACCTCACGGGTGAGGGCTCCAAGAACGCGCTCAGCGCGCTGGGCGCCGCCCTGAACGTGAGCGACCAGGCCTTCCTCGACTACAAGAAGGCGCTGTTCTCCAAGGAGAACCACCCCTCCGAGACCGAGGACAAGTTCAAGGACGACGCGTACCTGACCAAGATCGCGAACCAGGTCCCGGAGCTGAAGAAGAGCAAGACCTTCGCGAAGGACCTGAAGGACGGCACGTACGACCGCTGGGCCCTGGAGATGTCGAAGAAGTTCGACGACAACAAGGACGGCGTCGACGGCACGCCCTCCTTCGTCATGGACGGCAAGAAGCTGACCGGCTCCGACAAGAAGAACGCGCCCTCGACGGTCGAGGAGTACAAGACGGCCATCGACGCGGCACTCAAGGCCTGAGCGGACACCGCGTCGCTCGCTGAGCGGCGCATGGCAAAAGAGCGGGCGAACGTTTCGTGGTTCGCCCGCTCTTGGCGATTACCGATCAGTAAGGTGATCGCCCGTGACCAGTCGAAACAGCGATCAGAGATCGCTCAACGCCCCGGCCAGATCGCTCCCTTCTCCGGCCGATTCGCTCAACTCCGCGGCCCCCAGCCGCCGTACGGTCGTCAAGGCCGCGGCGGCCACCGCGGCCCTCGCGCCGCTCGCCGCGGCTCCCCTCGCGCACGCCGCCGCGGGGCCCGCGTTCCACCACGGCGTCGCGTCGGGGGACCCGCTGCCCGACGGCGTCCTGCTGTGGACCCGCGTGACCCCGACACCCGAGGCCACGCCGGGCTCGGGCAAGGGCCCCGACACCGAGGTGCGCTGGGAGATAGCCAAGGACAAGGGCTTCACTCAGGTCGTCGGCCACGGCAGCACGACCGCGCGGGCCGCGGCCGACCACACGGTCAAGGCCGACGTAAGGGGCTTGAGCCCTGCCACCACCTATTACTTCCGCTTCTCCGCGGGTGAATCCGGCGGCGACGGCACCCCGGTGCACTCCCCCGTGGGCCGCACCCGCACCACTCCCGCGCACGACGCCTCGGCCCCCGGTGTCCGGTTCGGGGTGGTGTCCTGCGCCAACTGGGAGGCCGGTTACTTCTCCGCGTACCGCCATCTCGCGGCCCGCACCGAGCTCGACGCGGTGCTCCACATCGGCGACTACATCTACGAGTACCAGAGCGGCGAGTACCCGGCCGCCGAGTACGGCGTGCGGCAGCACGAGCCGCGGCACGAGATCGTCACCCTCGCCGACTACCGCGTCCGGCACGGCGCCCACAAGACCGACCCGGACGCGCGGGCCATGCACGCCACGCACCCCCTGATCGCGATCTGGGACGACCACGAGTTCGCCGACAACACCTGGTCGGGCGGCGCGGTGAACCACTCCCCGGAGTCCGAGGGCGGCTGGGCACAGCGCATGGCGGCAGCCAAGCAGGCGTACTTCGAGTGGATGCCCGTACGCCCTTCCACCGAAGGCACCGTCTACCGTCGCCTGCGCTTCGGCAAGCTGGCCGATCTGCACCTGCTCGATCTGCGCTCCTTCCGCTCCGAGCAGGCGGGATTCGGCAGCGGAGACGTGGACGACCCGGACCGTACGATCACGGGCCGCGCCCAGCTCGACTGGCTGAAGGCGGGCCTGGCCTCCTCCGACGCCTCCTGGAAGCTGGTCGGCACCTCGGTGATGATCTCGCCGGTGGCCTTCGGCTCCGTGCCCGCCCATCTCCTGGAGCCCATCGCGGAGTTGCTCGGGCTGCCCAAGGAGGGCCTCGCGATCAACGGCGACCAGTGGGACGGCTACACCGACGACCGCAAGGAGCTCATCTCCCACCTGGTCGACAAGGCGATCCGGAACACGGTCTTCCTCACCGGGGACATCCACATGGCGTGGGCGAACGACGTACCGGTCAGGGCCGCCACGTACCCCGGATCGCCGTCCGCGGCCACGGAGTTCGTGGTCACCTCCGTGACCTCCGACAACGTGGACGACATGCTGCACGTCGCCCCGCACACCCTCTCGCTGGTCGCGGTCGGCGCGGTGAAGGCGGCCAACCGCCATGTGAAGTGGCTGGACATGGACTCGCACGGCTACGGCGTCCTCGACGTCACCGCCGAGCGCTCGCAGATGGACTACTACGTCCTGTCCGACCGCAAGGACCCCGCCGCGACGTCCAAGTGGGCCCGTTCGTACCGCACCCTCAGCGGCACCCAGCGGGTCGAGCGGGCGTACGCGCCGGTGCGCTGACCGGGTCACGCGCACCGCTGCCGAAGCCGCCCTTTACTCTGACGGCATGAGTGACCCGGGGGATGTGGTGGACGGTCGTTTCGAGCTCATCGAGCGGCTCGGCAGCGGAGGCATGGGCACGGTGTGGCGGGCGCGCGACACCGTGCTGCACCGAGAGGTGGCCGTCAAGGAGGTGCGCCCCGCGCTGCACGAGCTGACGGACGAGCAGTCGCGCGTCCTGCGGGAGCGGGTGCTGCGCGAGGCCAGGGCGCTGGCCCGCCTCAACCACCCCCATGTGGTGACCATCCACCACATCGTGGACACGGGCCCGCACCCCTGGCTGGTGATGGAGCTGCTGCCGGGGCGCACCCTCCAGGACCTCCTGGAGCAGGGCCCCTTGCCGCCCCAGGAGGCGGCGCGCATCGGCCGCCAGCTGCTCTCGGCGCTGCGCGTCGCCCACGCGGCGGGCATCCTGCACCGGGACGTGAAGCCCGCGAACATCCTGCTGCGGGAGGAGACCCCCGGCACCGGCGTCTCCGTGGTCCTCACCGACTTCGGCATCGCCTCGCTCCAGGGCTCCACGCAGCTCACCGCGACCGGCGACCTGATCGGCTCGCCGGAGTACATCGCGCCCGAGCGCATCCGCGGCACGGACCGGGGCCCGGCCGGCGACCTCTGGTCACTGGGCGTCGTCCTCTACGTCGCCGCGGAGGGCGTCAGCCCGCTGCGCCGCGCCACGACCCTGGCCACGCTCGCCGCCGTGCTCGACGCCCCGGTGCCGCCGCCGGTGCGCTCGGGGACGCTCACCCCGGTCCTGACCGCCCTTCTGGTGCGGGACCCGGCGCTGCGCCCGGACGCGGAGCACCTCGACGCGATGCTCGCCGACGTGGCGAACGGCGTCACCGTCACCCGGCAGCCGACGCTGGTCTCAAAGCGCCCGGCGGCCCTGGTGGAGCCGCCGGCCGCCGAGCCCCGCGGGCGTACGCCTGTGCTCGTCGCGGCGGTCACGGTGGCGCTCGCCCTGGTCGCCGGTGCCGCACTGGTGCTGGCGCTGCAGGACGGGACGAAGACGGACAGGGCGCAGGGCAAGGGCGGCGCGCACCCCTCCGCGGAGGCTTCGCCCGAAGGGTCGCCGAAGCCCGGCAAGACGCCTGGACCGGAGTCCTCCCCCGCCGTCCCGCCCGCATCGGGCAGCTGGATCGCCCAGCTCTTCTCCGAGCCCGTCGGCTCCGGCACGGACGAGCGCGACCGCCGGCTCGCGGCCGTGCGCGAGGACGTGCCGGAGGCGCGGTATCTGCGCAGCGACGACTACGCGTCGCTGCGGCCGGGCTTCTGGGTGATCTACGCCCCTGGGCCCTTCACGGACGGCCGGGCCGCGCTGCGGTTCTGCGCCGAGCGCGGCAGGACCACCGACAAGGACTGCGCGGGGCGCTATCTGAGCTCCAGCGACGCCGACTTCGGCATCATGTGCAAGCCGCCCGCCGGCGCCCCGGTGGGACGCTGCACGCGCGCGTGAAGGGCGGCCGCGTGACGGCCCCACGGGCCGCGACGGGCTACAGCGTCTCCAGGAAGCCGATCGCCGTCCGCCACGTCGCCTCCGCCGCCTCGGCGTCGTAGTCGTCCAGGTCGGGGTCGGTGAAGATGTGGCCGGCCCCCGCGTAGCGGTAGACCTCGACGTCGGCGCCCGTGCGGCCCATCTGGAGGTACCACGCGCTCAGCCAGTCGTCCGTCTCGAACGGGTCGGGCTCGGCCACGTGCAGCTGCACCGGCAGCTCGTCCACCGTGGTGTTCTCGGCGATGTCGGACGTGCCGTGCAGGAGCAGCAGTCCGCGCGCCTTGTCGTCGCCGAGGGCGAGGGTCTGCGCGGTGGCGGCGCCGAACGAGAACCCGGCGTAGACGAGACCCCGCTCGGAGTAGGGCGCGGCGGCCAGGATCGCCCGCTTCAGGAGCTCGTCCTTGCCGAGCTCGTCCTTGAAGGCCATGCCTTCCTCGACGGTGTCGAAGGTGCGCCCGTCGAACAGATCGGGCGTCCACACCTCGTGGCCTTCCGCGCGCAGCCGGTCGGCCGCCGCATGCACCGCGGGCCGCAGCCCGTACGTCGAGTGGAAAAGCATGATGTTCATGAGGCCATCGTGCCACTTACCCTCGGGGGCATGGAGAACGTACTGCGTCCGTTGATCGTGGTCGGCGGCTCGGTCGTGCTCACGCTGGCCGTGGTTTGGCTGGCCGATGTGCTGCTGCGCCGGGCCGACGACCGTCACCCCGACACGCCCCTGTGGGGTCTGCTGCGCCGCTGCCGACTGCCCTCCCAACTGTCCCTGTGTGCTGCCTTGTTGCGCGGCTTGTTCGAACACGCGGAGATCGGAAAGGATCATTCGGCGGGTATCGCGCAGACCCTGACCCTGGTGCTCATCGGGTCGGTGGCCTGGCTCCTCGTCCGTATCGCGACCGCCATCGTGGAGGCCACCTACGCCCAGTACGCCAACGCGCACCGCGATCCGGCCCGCGTCCGGCGGGTGCGTACGCAGGTCACACTCATCCAGCGGGTGGTCACCGCGATCGTCGGTGTCGTGGCCGTCGGAGCGATGCTGCTCACGTTCCCCGCCATGCAGGCGGCCGGGACATCGCTGCTCGCGTCGGCCGGTGTACTCGGCATCGTCGCGGGCGTCGCCGCCCAGTCCACGCTGTCGAATCTCTTCGCGGGACTGCAGATCGCCTTCGGCGACATGGTGCGGATCGGCGACACGGTCGTCGTGGACGGCGAGTGGGGCACCATCGACGAGATCACCCTGACGTTCCTGGCCGTACGGACCTGGGACGAGCGGCGGATCACGATGCCGGTGTCCTACTTCGTGTCGAAGCCCTTCGAGAACTGGTCGCGCGGCGGCTCCCAGATGACCGGCACGGTCTTCTTCCAGCTGGATCACAGCGCGCCCATCAACGAGATGCGCGAGAAGCTCCAGGACATCCTGCGCGAGTGCGCCGCCTGGGACGGCAGGGACTGGGGCCTGGCGGTCACGGACACGACGCCGAACACGATCCAGGTCCGCGCCCTGGTCACCGCCAAGGACGCGGACGACATCTGGACGGTGCGGGTCACCGTGCGCGAGCACCTGGTCCGCTGGCTGACCGAACACCACGCGTACGCCCTGCCGAAGGTCAGCACGGCCTGGGCCGAACTGCCGCCGGACGACGACGGCCCGCATCCGCCCCCGCCGATAGTGCCCCGCACGGGCCGGGGCTGAGTCCTCGGGCCTGGCTCAGGACCGCAGGCTGCGTACGTCGAGCTGGTGCAGGACCCGGTCGACGATCTCCGGATCGGCGCCGGGTTCACTGCGCGCGGCGAGGATCTCGTGGCGCGCGGCCGACATCATGTCGCGCTGGATGCGCTGGACCGCCTTGAGCCGGTCGGCGCGCTTGGAGTACCGCTCGCGCCGCTCGTCGTCGACGATGTCGGGGCTGATCCTGGCCCCGATGTCGAAGGCGCCGCGCAGCAGCCGCTCCGAGAGGTCCTCCGGCAGCTCCTCGACCTCCTCGATCTCCTTCAGGCGGCGCTTGGCCGCCTTGGCCGCCCGGACGGCGAGATCACGCTCGACGGCCCGCTCGGCGTCCGTGTCCGCGCGCACCCCGAGCTTCTTCACCAGCCAGGGCAGGGTGAGCCCCTGGACGACGAGCGTGGCCATGATCACGCAGAAGGCGATGAAGATGATCTCGTCGCGGGCCGGGAAGGGGTCGCCGTTCTCCGTCTTGAGCGGAATGGCCAGGGCGAGGGCGACGGACGCCACACCGCGCATCCCGGACCACCACATGACGACGGTCTCGCGCCAGGTCGTGGGGATGTCCTCGTCGTAGTCCCGCAGCTTGTGCAGCCGCTTGGCCAGCCAGGTCGCGGGCAGCAGCCACAGCAGCCGTACGCCGATGACGACGGCCACGACCGCCGCGCCCCAGCCGATCATCTGCAGTTCACGGCCGTTCGCGGTGCCGAAGACGTTGTGCAGTTCGAGCCCGATGAGCCCGAAGGCGACGCCGGTGACCAAGGTGTCGACGATCTGCCAGAACGTCTGCCCGGTGATCCGGCCGAGGACGTCGTCCGCGTCGGCGCCGTGCTCCGCCAGATAGAGCGCGGTGGTCAGCACGGCGAGCACGCCGGATCCGAGGAGCTCCTCGGCGAGCACGTAGCTCACGAAGGGCACGAGCAGCGTCAGGCCGGTCTGCAGGGTGGCCTCGCCGAGCACCCCCATGAGCTTGTTGGTCAGCCAGCCGAGGGCGACGCCCACGGCGATGGCGACCACCCCGGACAGCACCAGCTGCCCCACCGCCGACGGCCAGGAGAACGTCCCGCTGATCGCCGCCGCGATCGCCACGTGGTAGAGCACGATCGCCGTGACGTCGTTGAAGAGGCCCTCCCCCTCCAGGATCGACACGAGCCGCCGCGGCAGCCCTAGCGACCCGGCGACGGCGGTCGCGGCGACCGGGTCGGGCGGCGCCACGAGCGCGCCGAGGGCCACGGCCGCGGCGATCGGAAGTCCGGGGACCACCGAGTTGGCGATGGCGGCGACCGCGGCGGTCGTCACGAAGACGAGGGCCACGGCGAGCAGGAAGATGGGGCGTCTGTTGGCCGCGAACTGCCGCCAGGAGGTGCGCTGGACGGCCGCGTACAGCAGGGGCGGAAGGACCAGCGGCAGGATGTAGTCGGGCGGGATCTCGACGTTCGGGACCCAGCTGACGAAGGCGAGCACGATCCCGGCCAGCGTCATGAGGACGGGCGCGGGCAGTCCGAGCCGCTCCCCCAACGGCACCGTCACGACAGCACCGAGCAACAGAATGAGCAGCAGCGCCAGTTGGTCCACGGTGCGCCCTCCGGCGGTTCGAGACGGTTCGAGGCAGCTCGACGGCCCGGGACGTGCCGGGACTCAGACGATCAAGACCTCAACCCTGCCACGCGTTCCCCGAGAACCGGCCGATGCCCCTCCGGGCGTCCGCGCGGCTCGCTAGTCCAGCGCCTTGCGCATCGCCCGGTGCGGGATGCCCGCGTCCGGGAACTCGGGGCCGTAGACCTCGTACCCCAGGCGCTCGTAGAACCCGAGGGCGTGCGTCTGCGCGTGCAGGTCGACGGCGGTGAGGCCACGCGCGCGTGCCGCGTCCTCTATCGCCCGGACCAGGGCCGCGCCCACCCCGAGGCCGCGCGCCGCCTTGGTCACCGCGAGCCGGCCGAGCGCGCCCACCTCGGCGTCACCGCCGTTCTTCGCGGCGGCCGCCGCACCGGTGAGCAGGCGGCCCGTGCCCAGCGGAAGACCGTCGTCGCGGACGGCGACGACGTGCACCGCGTCGGCGTCGTACGCGTCGTACTCAAGGTCCTGGGGGACGCCCTGCTCCACCACGAAGACTTCCTTGCGGACCGCGAAGCAGGCCTCCAGGTCGTCGGTTCCGGCCGCGACCCGGCAGGTGACCCGGACCCTCACGAGCTCTCCGCCCGGACGCGGTCCAGCGCCAGCTGGAGGTCGTCCGGGTAGGTGCTCTCGAACTCCACCCACTGCCCGTCCCCGGGGTGCTCGAAGCCGAGGCGCACGGCGTGCAGCCACTGGCGGGTGAGACCGAGCCGCTTGCCGAGCGTGGGGTCGGCGCCGTACGTCAGGTCGCCCACGCACGGGTGGCGGTGGGCCGCCATGTGCACGCGGATCTGGTGCGTGCGGCCCGTCTCCAGCTTGATGTCGAGCAGCGAGGCCGCGCGGAACGCCTCGATGAGGTCGTAGTGCGTGACGGAGGGCTTGCCCTCGGCGGTGACCGCCCACTTGTAGTCGTGGTTCGGGTGGCGGCCGATGGGGGCGTCGATCGTGCCGCTCATCGGGTCGGGGTGGCCCTGCACGAGCGCGTTGTAACGCTTGTCGACCGTGCGCTCCTTGAACTGACGCTTCAGGGAGGTGTACGCGCGCTCCGACTTGGCGACCACCATCAGGCCGGAGGTGCCCACGTCGAGGCGGTGCACGATGCCCTGGCGCTCGGCGGCGCCGGAGGTCGAGATGCGGTACCCGGCTGCCGCGAGGCCGCCGATCACCGTGGTGCCGGTCCAGCCGGGGCTCGGGTGCGCGGCCACGCCCACCGGCTTGACGATCACGAGGATGTCGTCGTCGTCATGGATGATCTCCATGCCCTCGACGGGTTCCGCGACGATCTGCACCGGAGCGGGCGCCTGCGGCATCTCCACCTCCAGCCAGGCGCCACCGTGCACACGCTCGGACTTGCCGACCACGCTGCCGTCGACCATCACCTTGCCTGCCGCCGCCAGCTCGGCGGCCTTCGTGCGGGAAAAACCGAACATGCGGGAGATGGCGGCGTCGACGCGCTCGCCCTCCAGACCGTCCGGCACGGGCAGGGTACGGATCTCGGGAATCGTGCTCACCCATTGAGTATGCAGGAGGCCGCCGACACTCCCGCACCGCGAGCCCCCGCCGGGGGCTCGCTCCCCGCCCGGCCTCAGTCCTTGTGGACGGTGCCGTCCGGGTCCAGGCCGCGGAAGGACAGGATGACGATCAGGAAGCCGCCGCACACGATCGCCGAGTCCGCGAGGTTGAACACCGCGAAGCCCTTGGGCGCGATGAAGTCGACCACGGCTCCCTCGAACACACCGGGGGAACGGAAGATGCGGTCGGTGAGGTTGCCCAGGGCGCCGCCGAGCAGCATGCCGAGCGCGATCGCCCACGGCAGGCTGTAGAGCTTGCGGGCCAGGCGGGCGATGACCACGATCACCGCCGCGGCGATGAAGGTGAAGATCACGGTGAACGCCTCGCCCATCCCGAAGGCCGCGCCCGCGTTCCGGATGGCGTTGAACTGGAGCCAGTCCCCGATGATCTCGATCGGCTCGTGGTGCTCGAGCTTCGCGACGACGATCATCTTGCTGATGAGATCCAGGGCGTACGCGAACACGGCCACCGCGAACAGGGCCAGGAGCTTGCGCTTTCCCTTGCCCTCGGGGCCCTGCTCGTCCGGCGAAGCCGGCTCGTCCTGCCCCGCCGCCGCGCCGGAGCCCGAGGCGGACTGCTCCGGCTCGGCCCCGTCGGCCTCAGGGATATCCGGCGTACCGATGATGCGCTCCGCCTCTGCCACGTGAGTCCCTCAACCTAGGTACCTGACTGGGGACGAGGGTACGGCACACACGTACGGCACCAGGTGGTCAGGCCGTGTTCAGTAGCGCCGTTCCTGCTTCTGCTTGCAGTCCATGCACAGGGTCGCGCGGGGGAAGGCCTGCATCCGCGCCTTGCCGATGGGGTTACCGCAGTTCTCGCAGATGCCGTACGTCCCCGCGTCGAGACGCTCCAGGGCGCGCTCCGTCTGTTCGAGCATCTCGCGCGCATTGGCGGCCAGCGACATCTCATGTTCCCGCGTGATGTTCTTCGTGCCGGTGTCCGCTTCGTCGTCGCCCGCGCCGTCACCGGAGTCGCGCATCAGACCCGCCAGGGCGTCCTCGGAGGAGGAGATCTCGCTGCCGAGCCGCAGTGCCTCGCTCTGGAGCTCCGCACGGGCCTCCTCGACCTCGTCCGGCGTCCAGGGGTCCTCGCCGGGGCGGACCGCGAGCTCACCGGGCTCCGCGGCGGCGACGCGCGCCTTGGGCACCGCCGTCGGCTTCTTGGCTGCCGTCGCCGTGCCCGGAGTCTTCTTCGTGACCACTGTCGTGGCTCCCGTCGTCTCCGCGGCCTGAGCCGCACCCTCGGCCGCGGTCGCGGCCGTCTTCTTGGCCGTGCTCTTCTTGGCGGCTGTCTTCTTGGCCGCGGGGGCCTTCTTGGCCGTGGCGGCCTTCTTCGGGGCGGGCGCCTTGGCCGTGCCCTCATCGGCGGCTGTCTTCTTGCCGATGTCGGCGACCTTGGCGACCGCCTTCTTGGCGACGGCCTTCTTGACGGCCGCCTTCTTCGCCACGGCTTCCTTGGCGGCTGTCTTCTTGCCGGCTGTTTTCTTGGCGGCGGTCTTCTTGGCGGCGGTCTTCTTCGTGGCCGCGCCCGTGGATCTGCCCGACGCCGGATGCTGTACGGCGGTCTTCTTCGCCACCATGGCCGCGGCCCCTTCACATATTGTGATCTTGCTCGCGATTCGTGCTGGGACGATAAATCGACTCAGAGCCCGCGGCAACGGGGCACGCCGCCTGATACGCCCGCCCCACGGGTGCCGCGCGGCGAGCATGCATGCGTTGTGCCCAGCTCCCAGCCCGGTAATCCGCCCGGCGGGACGGGCCAGGATCCGGGCTTCCCGCATGTCGCCATTCGGGTCAGTCCCGGCAGCCCCGACGCCATCGGCCCCGAGCCCGTTTCGAGCCCGAAAACAGGCATAAACTGGTGCACAACCGAAGAAGGTGCGCCATGCGCAAAACAGCCGACTGCAGAGAGTTCCCGAGCGAGACCAACTGCACCCTCGCCATCTCCGGCGAGGAGGAGGAAGTAGTCCGTGCCGCCAGTGAGCACGCCGTGTCGGTCCACGGCCACACCGACAGCGCGGAGCTGCGCAAGATGGTCCGCGAATCCCTCAGGGACGAAGTCCCCCAGCACGCCTGAGGCCCCCGCCGGCCCGCCCGGACGCCCCCGCCGCCTCTTCCCCGCCCACGCGAAAACCGGTCGGCCGTGTCCGCCCGGGGCCCTTACACTGGGCGGAGCGAGAAGCGTGGATGGGGACGAGTAGCGGCGTAAGCGGCCATGAGCGACCCGGGGACGGTGTGAGCCCGGGGGCAGGCGCGACGTGAAGATCACCCCGGAGCCGCCGGAAGAACCGCCGGCAGTGGACCCCAGGTCCGCCGCAGGCCAGTAGACCCGGCATCGCGACCCCAATGAGGGGGCCTCACCGTGCGCCACCCGCGCAGGGAAGGCCAAGGAGGGTGGTACCGCGGGAGCGCGACAAGGGCTCTCGTCCCTCCGACGGAACGGAATCGTCCGCCGGAGGAAGCGCGTTGAACACGCAGCCGTTGAATACGCAGCCGCAGTACCGCCAGGTGCCCGCCCAGGTCGACCTGCCCGCCCTTGAGCACGCCGTGCTCGACTTCTGGCGCGAGCAGAAGATCTTCGCCAAGAGCCTGGAGCAGTCCGAGGGCCGCCCCGAGTGGGTGTTCTACGAGGGCCCGCCCACCGCCAACGGCATGCCGGGCGCCCACCACATCGAGGCCCGCGTCTTCAAGGACGTCTTCCCGCGCTTCCGCACCATGCGGGGCTACCACGTCGCCCGCAAGGCCGGCTGGGACTGCCACGGCCTCCCGGTCGAGCTCGCGGTCGAGAAGGAGCTCGGGTTCAACGGCAAGAAGGACATCGAGGCGTACGGCATCGCCGAGTTCAACGCCAAGTGCCGCGAGTCCGTGACCCGGCACACCGACGCCTTCGCCGACCTCACGACCCGCATGGGCTACTGGGTCGACCTGGACGACGCGTACCGCACCATGAACCCCGAGTACGTCGACTCGGTCTGGTGGTCCCTGAAGGAGATCTTCAACAAGGACCTCCTGGTCCAGGACCACCGCGTCGCCCCCTGGTGCCCGCGCTGCGGCACCGGCCTCTCCGACCACGAGCTGGCGCAGGGGTACGAGACGGTCGTCGACCCGTCCGTCTTCGTCCGCTTCCCGCTCACCGGCGGCCCGCTGGCGGGCGAGGCGTCCCTCCTGGTGTGGACGACCACTCCGTGGACCCTCGTCTCCAACACGGCGGTCGCCGCGCACCCGGACGTCACGTACGTCGTCGCGACGAACGGCTCGGAAGGTTCCGAGAAGCTCGTCGTCGCCGAGCCGCTCGTCGAGAAGGCGCTCGGCGAGGGCTGGGAGACCACGGGCCAGACCTTCACCGGCGCCGAGATGGAGCGCTGGACCTACCAACGCCCCTTCGAGCTGGTCGAGTTCCCGGCTCCCGCGCACTACGTGGTCAACGCCGACTACGTGACCACCGAGGACGGCACGGGTCTGGTCCACCAGTCCCCCGCCTTCGGTGAGGACGACCTCAAGGTCTGCCGCTCGTACGGCCTCCCGGTCGTGAACCCGGTCCGCCCCGACGGCACCTTCGAGGAGGACGTCCCGCTCGTGGGCGGCGTCTTCTTCAAGAAGGCCGACGAAAAGCTCACCGAGGACCTCCAGGACCGCGGTCTGCTCTTCCAGCACATCCCGTACGAGCACAGCTATCCGCACTGCTGGCGCTGCCACACCGCGCTGCTCTACTACGCGCAGCCGTCCTGGTACATCCGCACCACGGCCATCAAGGACCGTCTCCTCCAGGAGAACGAGAAGACCAACTGGTTCCCCGACTCGGTCAAGCACGGCCGCTTCGGCGACTGGCTGAACAACAACGTCGACTGGGCGCTGTCCCGCAACCGCTACTGGGGCACCCCGCTGCCCATCTGGCGCTGCGAGGAAGGCCACTTGACGTGCGTGGGCTCGCGCGCCGAGCTCTCCGACCTGACGGGCACCGACCAGTCGGAGCTCGACCCGCACCGCCCGTACATCGACGCGGTCACCTTCCCCTGCCCGACCTGCCAGGAGACCGCGACCCGCGTCCCCGAGGTCATCGACGCCTGGTACGACTCCGGTTCGATGCCCTTCGCGCAGTGGGGATACCCGTACAAGAACAAGGAGCTCTTCGAGAGCCGGTACCCGGCGCAGTTCATCTCGGAGGCCATCGACCAGACGCGCGGCTGGTTCTACACGCTGATGGCGGTGGGCACGCTCGTCTTCGACAAGTCGTCGTACGAGAACGTGGTCTGTCTCGGCCACATCCTCGCCGAGGACGGCCGCAAGATGTCCAAGCACCTGGGCAACATCCTCCAGCCGATCCCGCTCATGGACCAGCACGGCGCCGACGCGGTGCGCTGGTTCATGGCGGCCGGCGGCTCCCCGTGGGCCGCACGTCGCGTGGGCCACGGCACCATCCAGGAAGTCGTCCGCAAGACGCTCCTCACGTACTGGAACACGGTCGCGTTCCAGGCCCTGTACGCCCGTACGTCGAAGTGGGCCCCCGGCGACGCCGACCCGGCGCCCGCCGACCGTCCGCTCCTGGACCGCTGGCTGCTCAGCGAGCTGCACGCGCTGACCGACCAGGTCACGCAGGCCCTGGAGGGCTACGACACCCAGCGTGCGGGCAAGCTCCTGTCCACGTTCGTCGACAACCTCTCGAACTGGTACGTACGCCGTTCCCGCCGCCGCTTCTGGCAGGGCGACAAGGCGGCCCTGCGCACCCTGCACGAGGTCCTGGAGACGGTCACCCGCCTCATGGCCCCGCTGACGCCGTTCATCACGGAGCGCGTCTGGCAGGACCTGGTGGTGCCGGTCGACCCGGACGCCCCGGAGTCGGTCCACCTGACGTCCTGGCCCGAGGCCGACCTGTCGGCGATCGACCCGGAGCTCTCGAAGCAGATGGTCCTCGTACGTCGCCTGGTGGAGCTGGGCCGCGCCACGCGCGCGGAGTCGGGCGTCAAGACCCGTCAGCCGCTGTCCCGCGCCCTGGTCGCGGCCACCGGCTTCGAGTCGCTCAACCCGGAGCTGCACGCCCAGATCACCGAGGAGCTCAACGTCTCCTCGCTCGCGTCGCTCTCCGAGGTCGGCGGCTCACTGGTCGACACGACCGCGAAGGCGAACTTCCGCGCCCTGGGCAAGCGGTTCGGCAAGGGCGTCCAGGCGGTCGCCAAGGCCGTCGCCGACGCCGACGCGGCCGCGCTGTCCCTGGCCCTGCGCGAGGGCACGGCGTCGGTCGAGGTGGACGGCGAGACGGTGACGCTGGCCCCGGACGAGGTCATCATCACGGAGACCCCGCGCGAGGACTGGTCGGTGGCGTCCGACTCCGGCGCCACGGTCGCCCTCGACCTGGAGATCACCGAGGAGCTGCGCCGGGCGGGCCTGGCCCGTGACGCGATCCGCCTGATCCAGGAGGCCCGCAAGAACAGCGGCCTGGACGTCGCGGACCGGATCGCCCTGCGCTGGACCTCCACGGACCCGGCCGTGCTCACGGCCCTGTCCGACCATGCCGAGCTCATCGCGGACGAGGTCCTCGCCACGGACTTCGAGCAGGGCGAGGCCGACGAGGCGTACGGCGAGACGTTCACGGACGAGTCGCTGTCGCTCACGTTCCGTCTGCGCAAGGCGTAACCGAACCGGGCAACCACGAAGGCCCGGCCCCGCCAGAGATCTTGGCGGGGCCGGGCCTTCGGCGTTGTGTGCTGACGCACAAAGT
>NZ_JBSGYY010000061.1:0-38089 GCF_053610705.1 Streptomyces sp. NPDC054872
CCCGACACCAACAACTCACGCACATCCACACCCAGCACATCCACCGCACCCAACGCCACGTCCCGACCGCCATCCAGGACCTCGCTGAGCGCAGCGACCACACCCTCCGCCGCAATACACACCATCCGACCCAACGCCCGCGGATCCAGACCGTCGACCGTCTGCATGCTCAGACCGAGGCCGTCCGATCCAAGGTCGTTGACCGACACTCCCAGCGGATAGTTGCTCCGCTGCTCGCCGAACACGGTGCGGATTCCCTTCACCGGCCGCTGCTCGCCCAGCTGTTCCTCGGTCGCGGGCGGAGCCGACCGTGTGATGTGCCGGTAGTTGAACAGCGAGGTGAAGAGGGGGGTGTGGTCGGCGATGCCGCTGGCCTGCTGCGCCACCGCCAGCGGGGCGTGCTCGTGCTCCATCAGGGCGGTCAGCTGGTCCCGCATCTGCTCGACCGCGGCGCGCACGCCGACCTGGCCGGTCCGTACCCGCATGGGAAGGGTGTTCATGAACGGCCCCACGACACGGTCGGCGCCTTCGCCCGCGTTCATCCGGCCGAAGAGCACCGTCCCGAACACCACGTCATCCCGACCCGACAACGTCGCCAGCACCCGGGCCCACACCACATGCATGACAGTGGCGGTGCTGACACCCAGTTCGCGCGCCACCCGCCGCAGCTCGTCAGTGAGACCCTCGGGCAGCGGCATGCCCGCCTCGACGATCCCGCTGCCGTCGCCGCGCGCTTCGAGCAGCCCGTAGGGGGCGGTCGGCTCGGTCACGTCACCCAACAACTCGGCGAAGAACCGCTCATGCTCCTCCCGCGGCACCGCCCGCGTCTGCGCCACGAAATTCCGGAACGGCAACGCCGGGGCCAGCTGGTCGGCCGCGCCGGACAACACCGCCCGGAGTTCTTCCAGCAAGACGTCCATACCCAGGTGGTCCTGCAGCAAGTGATGCATCCGCACGACGACCAGCCAACGGCCCTCGGCCACCTCCGCCGGGTGCAGGTCCATCAGCGGGGCATGACTCAGGTCCATCGCCGAACCCGCCTGGGCGACAAGAGACTCCACCAACCCTGCCGACTCCGTGGAGTCGAACTCCAGGGAGTGCTCGATGACCGGCACCTCGACGTGCCGCCGCACCACCTGCAGCGGCTCCCGCAGACCCTCCCAAGCGATGCCGGTGCGATAGATGTCATGCCGGTTCACAACCTGCTGCAGAGCGCTCGCGAAGTCATCCAGCCGCGACCGCGAATCGAACTCAACAACCCGCACGGTGAGGTAGACGTCCTCGCCGTCGCCGGCCATGAGGTGGTGGAAGAACATGCCTTCCTGCAGCGGCGCCAGCGGATAGATGTCCGCCACATTCGCCACCCCGCCCTCGACCGTCGCGACCACCCGGTCGATCTCAACCTGCTCCAACTCCACCAGCGGCAACATCGCCGGCGTGATCTGCTCGGCCCCATTCGGGATCAGGTTGTCGGGCACCTCCACCGGGACGGCACCCGCCGCACGCCCCAACCCGGCAGCAAGGCCGGCCGGTGTCGGGTCCTCGAACAGCGTCCTGATCTTGACCTCAGCGGCCAGCCGGCCACGGATCCTCGACAACAGCCGGATCGCCAGCAGCGAGTGCCCGCCGAGCTCGAAGAAACTGTCATCGACGCCGACCGACTCCAGACTCAGCACCTCCGCGAAGATCTCGCAGAGCGCAGCCTCGGTCTCGTTCGCCGGCGCCCGACCGACCCCGCCACCCGACTCCTCAGGAGCAGGCAGCCCCTTACGGTCGAGCTTGCCGCTGGCGGTCAGCGGCAACTCCGGCAGCGAGACAACGGCCACCGGGACCATGTGATCGGGCAGCCGCGCCGCCACGAACTCCCTCAGGCCCTCGGGCTCTTCACCGCCCGCTGCCACGACGTAGGCGACCAGGCGCTTGTCACCGGGGCTGTCCTCGCGGGCGATCACGATGGCCTGTGTGAGGTCCGGATGGGTGAGCAGGGCGGCTTCGATCTCACCGGGCTCGATACGGAACCCGCGGATCTTCACCTGCTCATCCGCCCGGCTAAGGAAGATGAGTTGTCCCTCCGGGCTCCATTTCACCAGGTCCCCGGTCCGATACATCCGCTCGCCGGAACCCGGACCGAAGGGGCAGGCCACGAACCGCTCACCCGTCAACGACGGACGACCCACATAACCCCGCGCCAGCCCCGCACCAGCGACGTACAGCTCACCGACAACACCCGTGGGGACGGGGGCGAGCGCATCGTCCAGGACGTACAGGCGGGTGTTGGCGATCGGAGAACCTATCGGCACCACCCCACCGGCCACCAACTCCCCGGTCAGCTCGGCAGTGGCGACACCGACCGTCGTCTCGGTCGGGCCGTAGTGGTTGAACACCCGTCGGCCCCCGGCAGCGGCTGCCTCCACCAACTCCCGCACCCAACCCGCAGATGCTGGCTCACCCCCGAGGACCACCGACCGCCCGGGCAGCAGCGGCTCGATACCCGCCGCGGACGTCAACGCCTGCAAATGCGACGGCACCACCTTGAACGCATCAATATCCTGCTCGGTCAAATAGCCAGCAACCGCATCCGGATCGGTCACCGACTCCTCGCCCAATACGTGGAGTTGACCGCCCGTGGCCAGACTGGAGAACACCACCGTGTTACCCAGGTCCGTCACCTGCGCCTGCAACAGCGCATACCTCGCCCCCGGAACCGTCCAACCCAACCGTGACGACACCGAGGACACGTAATTGACCAGCGACCCATGCGTCACCGCCACACCCTTGGGTACGCCCGTGGACCCCGACGTGTAGATCACATACGCCAACCCCGCCAGCTCCACCGCCACCTCAGGCCATACATCCGCCGCGCCGTCCGCCCAAGCCAACTCCCGCGCACCAACCACCACATCCACCCCGGCGTCGGCGAGCATGAACTCCACCCGCTCCACCGGCAGCGCCGCATCAATCGGCAAATACGCCGCCCCCGCCTTCCACACCCCCAAAATCCCGACGATCATCTCCACACCACGAGACAACCGAAGCCCCACCACCGACTCACGACCCACACCACGACCACGAAGCCAGTTCGCCAGCCGATTCGCCGCCGCCTCTAGCTCCCCATAGGTCAGCTGCCGCCCATCGGCGACCACCGCCACCGCACCCGGATCCACCACCACCCGCCGCTCAAACAACTCCACCACCGAAGAACCGGCCACACCCGAAGCGGTGTCGTTGAACTCCACCACCACCCGGTCCCGCTCCCCGGCACCAAGCACACCAACCGCGGACAACCGGAGCTCCGGAACCGCCACCACCTGCTCCAGCACCCGCACCAGGCGCTCAGCAATGGCCTTCACCGTGCGCAGGTCGAACAGGTCCGTCGACGCCATGACCGCCCCCCGCAACCCCGCAGGCCGGCCGTCCCCATCGAACAACTCCCCCACCGCCAGGTGCAGATCCAACCTGACCGGGACAGTCGTCGCCTCATCCACCGGCAGCTGATCACCCAGCACCTGACCGGCCGAAGTCGCCCTCACCTCACCCAGGTCCAGCGCGGAGCGCCGGGTGTTCTGCATCGTGAGCATCACCTGGAACAACGGGTTACGGCTCTGCACCCGCGTCGGCGCCGTCTCCTCGACAAGCCGCTCGAACGGCACATCCTGATGCGCGAACGCACCCAGACTCGCCTCCCGCACCCGGCCGAGGACCTGCCGGAACTCCGGGTCTCCCGACAGATCCGTACGGATCACCAGCGTATTGACGAAGAACCCGACCAGATCGTCCAACGCCTCGTCCGTACGACCCGCGATCGGTGACCCGATAGGAATGTCGGTGCCGGACCCCAGTCGCGACAGCAACACCACAAGCGCCGCCTGCAGCACCATGTACGGCGTCGCACCCTCCGCACGCGCCAGCTCCGCCAGCCGCTGATGCACCTCCGCCGACACCCGCACCGGCACCCGATGCCCACGATGACCGATCACCGCAGGACGCGGCCGATCCACCGGCAGCGCCAACTCCTCCGGCGCACCAGCCAACGCCCCCTTCCAATACTCCACCTGCTGCGACAGCAGACTCCCCGGATCCGACGCCTCACCCAGCAACTCCCGCTGCCACAGCGTGTAATCCGCGTACTGCACCGGCAACGGCTCGAACACCGGAGCCTCACCACCCCGCCGCGCCGCATACGCCCGAGACACGTCCTTGGTCAGCGGGCCGCGGGACCAGCCGTCGGAGGCAATGTGGTGCATCACGACCAGCAACGCCTGCTCGTCGGGCCCGCCCTGGAACAGCCACGCCCGGATCGGCAACTCCGCCGACAGGTCGAACGCGTACTGCGACGCACGGGCGACGGCCTCATCCACCGTCCCGGGCTCCACCTGGGAGACCTCCAGGTGCCAGTCGAGTTCGTCCGGATCGGCAATCTTCTGATACGGCTCGCCGTCCACGGCCGGAAACATCGTCCGCAGCGATTCGTGCCGCCCGATCACATCCCGCAACGCCGCACCCAGCGCGTCGACGTCCACATCACGCATGCGGATCGGAGTGGGGATGTTGTAGGTGGGGCTCGGACCCTCCAACTGGGCCAGGAACCACAGCCGGCGCTGCGCGAACGACAACGGCACCCGCTCCGGCCGCACCGCGGCCCGCAACGGTATCCGCGCCTGCCCTGCGCGGTCGGCCAGCTCGCCCGCCAACGCGGCAACCGTCGGGGCCTCGAACAACGACCGGACCTCGACCTCCACCCCCAACACAACCCGGATCCGCGACACCAACCGCACCGCCAGCAGCGAATGCCCGCCCAGATCAAAGAAGTCGTCATCGACGCCGACCGATTCCAGCCCCAAAACCTCGGCGAACGCCGCACACAGTGCCTCTTCCACCGGTGTGGCCGGGGCACGACCGCCACCACTGACGTACTCCGGCACCTGCAGTGCCTTGCGGTCGAGCTTGCCGTTGGCGGTCAGCGGCAGCTCCGGCAGCGAGACGACGGCCGCCGGGACCATGTACTCCGGCAGCCTCCCCGCCACGAACTCCCGCAGACCGTCGGGCTCGTCCTCGTCCGCGGGCACCACGTAGGCGACCAGGCGCTTGTCACCGGGGCCGTCCTCACGGGCGATCACCACAGCCTGAACAACGCTCGGGTGGGACAGCAGAGCGGCTTCGATCTCACCGGGCTCGATACGGAAACCGCGGATCTTCACCTGCTCATCCGCCCGCCCGGCGAAGACGAGCTGCCCGTCCGGGCTCCATTTCACCAGGTCCCCGGTGCGATACATCCGCTCGCCGGAACCCGGGCCGAAGGGGCAGGCCACGAACCGCTCACCCGTCAACCCCGGCCGACCCACATAGCCGCGCGCCAGCGCCTGGCCGGCGACATACAACTCGCCAGTCACACCGACCGGCGCCGGCTGGAGGGTGTCGTCCAGCACGAACAGGCGGGTGTTGGCGATCGGGGTGCCGATCGGCACCACCCCACCGGCCACCACCTCCCCGGTCAGCTCGGCGGTAGCGACACCGATCGTCGTCTCGGTCGGACCGTAGTGGTTGAACACCCGCCGACCCCCGGCAGCAGCCACCAGCTCCTGCACCCAGCCAGGGCTGGCAGCCTCGCCGCCCAGCACCACCGACCGCCCAGGCAACAGCGGCTCGACACCCGCCACCGATGTCAACGCCTGCAGATGCGACGGCACCACCTTGAACGCATCAATACCCTGCTCGGTCAAATAGCCGGCAACCGCATCCGGATCGGTCACCGACTGCTCGCCCAACACGTGAAGTTGACCGCCCGTGGCCAGGCTGGTGAACACGACCGTGTTACCCAGGTCCGTCACCTGCGCCTGCAACAGCGCATACCTCTCCCCCGAAACCGTCCAACCCAACCGCGACGACACCGACGACACATAGTTCGCCAGCGACCCATGCGTCACCGCCACACCCTTAGGCACCCCCGTCGACCCCGACGTGTAGATCACATACGCCAACCCCGCCGGATCAATGTCCAGCCCCACAGCCGTACCCGCGTAGCCCTCCAGCAAGGCGGTCGTCGTCGGGTCGTCCACAGCGATCATCCGCACCCGACCCGCCGGCAGATCATCCAGCGCATCCCGCGTACCCAGCACCACCTGAGCACGACTGTCACCCAGCAGATACGCCACCCGCTCCGTCGGCAACCCGCCATCGATCGGCAGGTACCCGGCGCCCGCCTTCCACACCGCCAGGATCGCCGTCACCATCTCCACACCCCGCGGCAGACACAACCCCACCACCGACTCACAACCCACACCCACATCACGCAAATAGCACGCCAGCCGATCAGCCGCCGCACCCAACTCGCCGTACGTCAGCTGCTCCCCATCGGCGACCACCGCCACCCCACCCGGATCCACCACCACCCGCCGCTCGAACAACTCCACCACCGAAGAGCCGGCCACATCCGACGTGGTGTCGTTCCACCCCACCAACACCCGATCCCGCTCCCCGGCACCGAGCACATCCACCGCAGACAGCCGCACCTCCGGAGCCGCCACCACGGCCTCGACCACCCGCTCCAGCCACCGCGCGAAGCGGCCCGCCGCGGGCTCGTCGAACAGGTCCGCCGCAACCGTCACCGCCCCGCGCAGGCCGGCCGGTTCGCCGTCGGCGTCGTGCACCTCGTTGAGGGACAACCACAGGTCGAACTTCACCGAGGTCAGCGAGCTCGCGTCCAGCGCCGAGGCCCCTCCGTCCTCGGCGCGGTTTTCGCGTGTGCCACTGTCCACATGCCGACTGACGCCGGGCATGTCCAGCGACGCGTCCCCGCTCGTCTGCATGGTCAACACAACCTGCGCCAGCGGATGACGGGCCATCGAACGGGACGGCGCCAGCTCCTCCACCAACCGCTCGAACGGCACGTCCTGGTGCGCGAACGCACCCAGACTCGCCTCCCGCACCCGGGCCAACACCTGCCGGAACTCCGGATCACCCGACAGATCCGTACGGATCACCAGCGTGTTGAGGAAGAACCCGACCAGATCATCCAGCGCCTCGTCCGTACGACCGGCGATCGGCGACCCGATCGGAATGTCGGTACCAGCGCCCAGCCGCGACACCGTCACCGCCAACGCCGCCTGCAGCACCATGAACGTCGTCACGCCCTCGGCACGGGCCAACTCGGCCAACTGCCGGTGCATCGCCGCCGGTATCCGCACCGGCGCGGCATGTCCCCGATGGCTGCCCGCCGCGGGTCGTGGGTGGTCGGTCGGCAGCGTCAGTTCCTCCGGCGCACCGGCGAGCGTTCGCCGCCAGTACTCCACCTGCCGCGACAGCAGACTCTCCGGATCCGACTCCTCACCCAGCAACTCCCGCTGCCACAGCGCGTAGTCGGCATACTGCGCCGGCAGCGGATCGAACACGGGGGCCTCACCGCGCAGCCGCGCCGCGTACGCGGCCGACAGATCCCGGCTCAGCGGCCCCATCGACCACCCGTCGCCGGCAATGTGGTGCAGCAGCACCAGCAACACCTGCTCGTCCGGACCGTCCGGATCGTTCTGGCCGTTCTGGCCGTTCTGGAACAGCCACACCCGGATCGGCAGCTCCGCCGACAGGTCGAACGCGTGCCCCTTCGCCTGGTCCACGGCGGAGACCACGTCCTCGGGCGCCACCTCGGACACGTCCAGCCGCCACTCGAAGTCTCGCGGGTCATGGATCTGCTGGTACGGCTCGCCGTCCACGGCCAGGAAGGTCGTCCGCAGCGACTCGTGGCGCGCGATCACGTCGCGGAACGCCTCCTCGAGTACCGCTGCGTCGACGCCGCTCAGCCCCATGCGCGCCGAGACGTTGTAGGTGGAGCTGGGACCCTCGAGTTGGGCCAGGAACCACAGCCGCCGCTGCGCGAACGACAACGGCAGCTGCTCCGGCCGCACCCCCGCCCGCAACGCCAAACGGCCAGTGCCCCTGCCCTCTGTCGCGAACCGGGCTGCGAGGGCGGCCACCGTCGGGGCCTCGAAGAGCGCCCGGACCTCGACCTCCACTCCGAGCACGGCGCGGATCCGCGCGGTCAGCCGGACCGCGAGCAGCGAGTGCCCGCCCAGAGCGAAGAAGCTGTCGTCGACCCCGACCGACGCCACGCCCAAGACCTCGGCGAACACCGCGCAGAGAATCTCTTCCTCCGGCGTCGCCGGACCCCGACCTGCGCCCGCCGTGTACTCCGGCGCCGGCAGCGCCCGCCGATCCAGCTTTCCGTTCACCGTCAGCGGGAAATCGGCCAGCTCCACCACCGCGGCAGGCACCATGTACTCGGGCAAGCGGCCGGCAACGAACTCCCGCACGCTTTCCGTGTCAACCCCGGCACCGCCGCCGTCGCCCTCCCCCTCGACCGGCACCACGTACGCCACCAACCGCTGGTCGCCCGGCGAGTCCTCACGAGCCACCACCGCTGCCTGCCGCACGCCCGGGCAGGCCAGCAGCACCGCCTCGATCTCGCCCGGCTCGATACGGAAGCCGCGGATCTTGACCTGCTCGTCGGCACGCCCGGCGAACAGCAGTTGCCCGTCCGGGCTCCACTTCACCATGTCGCCGGTCCGGTACATCCGCTCGCCGGCCGATCCGAACGGGCAGGCCACGAACCGCTCACCCGTCAACGACGGACGACCTATGTAGCCGCGCGCCACGCCCGCACCGGCCACGTACAACTCACCGGCCACACCCGCGGGTACCGGTCGCATCCCCTCGTCGAGCACGTACAGGCGGGCGTTGGCGATCGGTCCGCCGATCGACGGTTCGTCGCCGGGCGTGAGGGGGGCCGACATCGACGCACACACCGTGGTCTCCGTCGGCCCGTACGCGTTGATCATCCGGCGGTCCGACGCCCACCGCCCGGCCAGGCCCGCGTCCAGTGCCTCACCGGCCGACACCAGCGTCGTCACGGACGCCAGGTCGCCCGCGTCCAGTGCGCCGAGCACGACAGGCGGCAACGTCGCGTGCGTCACCCCGTGGCGCGCCACGACCTCCGCGAGCCCGCCGTCGGGCAGCAGTTCGTCCGCCGGTGCCGTCACCAGCGCAGCTCCGGTGCCCAGCGCCATCAGCACTTCCCACACGGCGGCGTCGAAGCTGATCGAGGCGAACTGCAGGACCCGCGAGCCTTGTCCCACCGCGAGCCGGTCTCCCTGAGCGGCCACGAGGTTCGCGGCGCCTGCGTGGGAGACGGCCACGCCCTTCGGTGTGCCCGTCGAGCCGGACGTGTAGATCACATACGCCGCCCCTCCCGGGTGGATCGTCACCTCGGGCGCGGTCGTGGGGTGCACGTCCAGGAGCGCGGTCGTCATCGGGTCGTCGAGGGCGATCAGCGGGACGCGGCCGACCGGCAGGTCCTCGAGGGTGTCCTCGGTTCCGAGCACCAGTTCCGCGCTGGTTCCGTTCAGCATGTACGCCACGCGATCGACCGGCAGGCGCCCGTCGATCGGCAGGTAGGCCGCGCCGGCCTTCCACACCGCGAGGATCGCGGTCACGAGTTGGACGCCGCGCGGCAGGCACAAGCCCACCACCGACTCCTGTCCCACGCCCCGGCTGCGCAGGTGGTTCGCCAGCCGGTTGGCCGCCACGTCCAACTCGGCGTACGACAGCTCCGCGCCCTCGCCCACCACCGCCACCGCATCCGGAGCAGTCGTCACCCACTGCCCGAACAGCTCCACGATCGAAGAACCCGCAACCGCGAGCGCCGAGTCGTTCCACTCCCGCAGCAGCACGTCCCGCTCGTCCACCGCGAGTACGTCCACGGCCTCCAGAGCGGTGCCCGAGCCGCCGTCGAGCTCGCGGGTGAGCGCGCCGACCACGTTCTCCAGCGCGGTGTAGAACAGCCTGGCGACCGCCTGGGGGTCGAGCGCGCTGACCGTTTGCACGCCCAGGCTCAGGCCTCCTTCGCCTCGGTCGTTGGCCGACACCGCGACCGGATAGTTCGTCCTGTCCTGGACCATGACTCGCTGGATGCCCGAGACGGGCCGCCGCTCGTCCTGTTCCGGGTCGGCCTGGGTCGCGGTGGCGCCGGTGACATGCCGGTAGTTGAACAGCGAGGTGAACAGGGGGGTGTGGTCGGCGATGCCGCTGGCCTGCTGCGCCACCGCCAGCGGGGCATGCTCGTGCTCCATCAGGGCGGTCAGCTGGTCCCGCATCTGCTCGACCGCGGCGCGCACGCCGACCTGGCCGGTCCGCACCCGCATGGGAAGGGTGTTCATGAACGGCCCCACGACACGGTCAGCGCCTTCGCCCGCGTTCATCCGGCCGAAGAGCACCGTCCCGAACACCACGTCATCCCGACCCGACAACGTCGCCAGCACCCGGGCCCACACCACATGCATGACAGCCGCGGTGCTGACACCCAGCTCCCGCGCCACCCGCCGCAGACCCTCGGTGATCTCGTCCGCGACGGGCATAGCCACACCGACGACCCCGCTACCGTCGCCGCGCGCTTCGAGCAGCCCGTAGGGGGCGGTGGGTTCGGTGACGTCGCCCAGGAGGTCGGCGAAGAACCGCTCGTGCTCCTCCCGCGGCACCGCCCGCGTCTGCGCCACGAAGTTGCGGAACGGCAGCGCCGGGGTCAGCTGGTCGGCCGCGCCGGACAGCACCGCCCGCAGCTCCTCCAACAGCACGTCCATGCCGACGTGGTCCTGCAGCAGGTGATGCATCCGTACGACGGCAAGCCAATGGCCCTCGGGCAGCTCGGCCACGTGCAGGTCCATCAACGGCGCGCGGACGAGGTCCATCGCGAGCCCGGCCCTGGCGACCAGGGCCCGCCCCCGCTGCTTCGAATCCGTGGAGTCGAACTCCACGCAATGCTCGACGACCGGCACCTCGACGTGCCGCCGCACCACCTGCAGCGGCTCCCGCAGACCCTCCCAAGCGATGCCGGTGCGATAGATGTCATGCCGGTTCACGACCTGCTGCAGAGCGTCCGCGAACGCGTCCAGCCGGGAGCGTGAATCGAACTCCACGACGCGCGCGGTCAGATACACGTCCTCGCCGTCACCGGCCATGAGGTGATGGAAGAACATGCCTTCCTGCAACGGCGCCAGCGGATAGACATCCGCCACATTCGCCGCCCCACCCTCGACCGTCGCGACCACCCGGTCGATATCGGTCTGCTCCAGCTCCACCAGCGGCAACATCTCGGGCGTGATGTGCTGGGCACCGTCGGGGATCAGGTTGTCGGGCACCTCCACCAGGACGGCACCCGCCGCACGCCCCAACCCGGCAGCAAGGCCGGCCGGTGTCGGGTCCTCGAACAGCGTCCTGATCTTGACCTCAGCGGCCAGCCGGCCACGGATCCTCGACAACAGCCGGATCGCCAGCAGCGAGTGCCCGCCGAGCTCGAAGAAACTGTCATCGACCCCGACCGACTCCAGACTCAGCACCTCCGCGAAGATCTCACAGAGCACGGCCTCGGTCTCGTTCGCCGGCGCCCGACCGACCCCGCCACCCGACTCCTCAGGAGCAGGCAGCCCCTTACGGTCGAGCTTGCCGCTGGCGGTCAGCGGCAACTCCGGCAGCGAGACAACCGCAGCCGGGACCATGTGATCGGGCAGCCGCGCCGCCACGAACTCCCTCAGGCCCTCGGGCTCTTCACCGCCCGCTGCCACGACGTAGGCGACCAGGCGCTTGTCACCGGGACTGTCCTCACGGGCGATCACGACGGCCTGCGTGAGGTCCGGATGGGACCGCAGGACAGCCTCGATCTCACCCGGCTCGATACGGAACCCGCGAACCTTCACCTGCTCATCCGCCCGCCCGACGAAGACGAGCTGCCCGTCCGGGCTCCACTTCACCAAGTCCCCGGTGCGATACATCCGCTCACCGGCGCCGAAGGGGCAGGCCACGAACCGCTCACCGGTCAGCGACGGACGACCCACATAACCCCGCGCCAGCGCCTCGCCGGCGACATACAACTCGCCAGACACCCCGACCGGCACCGGCTGAAGGGCGTCGTCCAGGACAAACAGACGGGTGTTGGCGATCGGAGAACCTATCGGCACCACCCCACCGGCCACCAACTCCCCGGTCAGCTCGACGGTAGCGACACCGATCGTCGTCTCGGTCGGGCCGTAGTGGTTGAACACCCGTCGGCCCCCGGCAGCAGCCACCAGCTCCTGCACCCAGTCGGCCGAAGAAGCCTCGCCACCCAGCACGAGGGAACGAACGGGCAGCAGCGGCTCCATACCCGCCACCGACGTCAACGCCTGCAGATGCGACGGCACCACCTTGAACGCATCAATACCCTGCTCGGTCAGATAGCCGGCCACCGCCCCCGGATCGGTCACCGACTCCTCGTCCAGCACGTGGAGTTGACCGCCGGTGGCCAGGCTGGAGAACACCACCGTGTTACCCAGGTCCGTCACCTGCGCCTGCAACAGCGCATACCTCTCCCCCGGAACATCCCAACCCAACCGCCCGGACACCGACGACACATAGTTCGCCAGCGACCCATGCGTCACCGCCACACCCTTCGGCACCCCCGTCGACCCCGACGTATACATCACATACGCCAACCCCGCCGGATCAATGTCCAGCCCCACCGGTGTCTCCGGGACCTCCGACAGCCGATCCAGATCGCCCGAATCCACCACCACACTCACCCCGGCATCGGAGAGCATGAACGCCACCCGCTCCGACGGCAACGTGCCATCAACCGGCAGATACGCAGCCCCCGCCTTCCACACCCCCAAAATCCCAACGATCATCTCCACACCCCGAGACAACCGCAGCCCCACCACCGACTCGGCGCCCACCCCCCGACCACGAAGCCAATTCGCCAACCGATTCGCCGCCGAACCCAACTCCCCAAAGGTCAACGACTCACCACCGCCAACCACCGCCACCGCACCCGGATCCACCACCACCCGCCGCTCGAACAACTCCACCACCGACGACGACCCCACCGGCTCCACCGCGGTGTCGTTGAACTCCACCACCACCCGGTCCCGCTCCCCGGCCCCAAGCACCTCCACCGCAGAAAGCCGCACCTCCGGAACCGCCACCACCTGCTCCAACACCCGCACCAGGCGCTCAGCAATCGCCTTCACCGTGCGCAGGTCGAACAGGTCCGTCGACGCCATGACCGCCCCCCGCAACCCCGCGGGCCGGCCGTCCCCATCGAACATCTCCCCCACTGCCAGGTGGAGGTCCAACCTGACCGGGACAGTCGTCGCCTCATCCACCGGTGACTGCGCCGCCAGCACCTCGCCGGCCGAAGTCGCCCTCACCTCACCCAGATCCAGCGCAGAGCGCCGGGTGTTCTGCATCGTGAGCATCACCTGGAACAACGGGTTACGGCTCTGCACCCGCGTCGGCGCCGTCTCCTCGACAAGCCGCTCGAACGGCACGTCCTGATGGGCCAGGGCGTCCAGGCTGGCTTCCCGCACCCGGTCAAGGACCTGCCGGAACTCCGGGTCTCCCGACAGATCCGTACGGATCACCAGCGTATTGACGAAGAACCCGACCAGATCATTCAACGCCTCATCGGTACGACCCGCGATCGGCGACCCGATAGGAATGTCGGTGCCGGACCCCAGTCGCGACAGCAACACCACAAGCGCCGCCTGCAACACCATGTACGGCGTCGCACCCTCCGCACGCGCCAGCTCCGCCAGCCGCTGATGCACCTCCGCCGACACCCGCACCGGCACCCGATGCCCACGATGACCGATCACCGCAGGACGCGGCCGATCCACCGGCAGCGCCAACTCCTCCGGCGCACCAGCCAACGCCCCCTTCCAATACTCCACCTGCTGCGACAGCAGACTCCCCGGATCCGACGCCTCACCCAGCAACTCCCGCTGCCACAACGTGTAATCCGCGTACTGCACCGGCAACGGCTCGAACACCGGAGCCTCACCACCCCGCCGCGCCGCATACGCCCGAGACACGTCGCGGGCAAGGGGCGCCATCGACCAGCCGTCGCCGGCTATGTGGTGGACCAGGACAACCAGGAGGCCGTCGTCCGGCCGGTCCTCCGTCTGGAACAGCCAGGCGCGGATCGGCAGGTCGGCGGCCAGGTCGAAAATGCTCCAGGCGGCCTCGTCCACGGCGGCCGACAGCTCGGCGGGCGCGACGTGCCGCACCTGCATGTCCCAGTCGAGGTTCGCGGGGGCCACGATGTGCTGGTAGGGCTCTCCGTCGGAGACCTTGCAGAGCGTACGCAGCGACTCGTGCCGGATGACGACGTCCCGCAGCGCGGCGCCCAGCGCCTCGATGTCCAGATTGCCACTGAGCGAAACAGTCAGCGGCACGTTGTAGGTCGGGCTCGGGCCCTCGAGCTGGGCCAGGAACCACAGCCGCCGCTGCGCGAAGGACAACGGAATCATCACGGGTTCTCCTTACGCATCGGACGAAGAGCGGGTCGGGTCGTCGACTTCTGGGAGCTCAACTTCGCGGCGAGCGCCGCCGGTGTAGGTGCCTCGAAGAGGGTTCTGATCTTGACTTCCACACCGAGCCTCGCTCGGATGCGCGAAAGCAGACTGATGGCGAGCAGGGAGTGGCCTCCGAGGTCGAAGAAGCTGTCGTCGAGCCCGACCGACTCGTGCTGGAGTACGTCGGCGAACACCTCGCAGAGGAACGCTTCGTTCTCGTCGGCGGGCTCGCGCTGGGGCACGCGGTCCGCCGGGTGGTCGGGGGCGGGCAGGGCCTTGCGGTCGAGTTTTCCGGCGGCGGTGAGCGGTAGTTCGGGGAGGGTGACGATCGCGGCGGGCACCATGTATTCCGGCAGCAACCGGGCCAGGTGCTGGTGGAGTTCGCCCTCGCCGCCTTCTTCGCCCGGGCCGCCGGAGGTGTCGGCGCCGTCGCCGAGGGTTTCGATGCCGTCGGCGGGGACGACGTAGGCGACCAGGCGGGCGTCTCCCGGGGTCTCCTCTCGGGCGATCACCGCGGCCCGGTCCACGCCGGGGTGGCTGCGGAGTGCGGCTTCGACCTCGCCGGGTTCGACGCGGAAGCCACGGACCTTGACCTGCTCGTCCACCCGGCCGACGAACACCAGCCGCCCGTCGGACGTCCACTTCACCAGGTCGCCGGTCCGGTACATCCGCGTCCCCGCGGGACCGTACGGGCAGGCCACGAACCTCTCGCCGGTCAACCCGGGGCGGCCCACGTAGCCGCGGGCGACCTGGACGCCGGCGGCGTACAGTTCGCCGACCACGCCGACCGGCACCGGCGCCAGCTCGTCATCCAGGACGAACACGCGGGTGCCGTCGAGCGGTGTGCCGATCGGCACCACACCGCCGTCGACCTGGTCCGCGGTCAGTTGCGCGGTGGCGATTCCGATCGTGGTCTCGGTCGGCCCGTAGTGATTGTGGACCTGCCGGTTCCCTGCCGCTCGCAGCAGTTCGCCCACCCATGCGGCTGAAGCTGCCTCCCCGCCGAGCACCAGCGACCTGCCGGGCAGTACCGCCTCGGGCCCGGCGGCGGAGCTCAGTGCCGCCAGGTGCGAGGGCACCGCCTTGACGAAGCCGATGCGCTGCTCGACCAGGTAGTCCGCGACCGCTTCGGCATCCATGACCGTGGCCTCGTCCAGAACGTGGAGTTGACCGCCGGTGACCAGACTGGTGAACACGACCGTGTTGCCGAGGTCCGTCACCTGCGGCTGCAGCAGGGCGTACCGCGCCCCCGGTTCCGACCAGTCGAGGCGGTCCGACGCCGAAGCCACATACCCGGCAAGACCGCCGTGGGTGACCGCCACGCCCTTGGGTACGCCCGTCGAACCCGACGTGTAGATCACGTACGCGAGCTGCGCGTGATGGGACGTCACCGGCGGCGCGTCCTCGGGGTATGCGGCCAGCAGATCCGGGTCGTCCAGTGGCACGGTCGCCACGCCGGGCGGTGCCTCGACCGGCGCCGCGGCCTCGGCGGCGGTGAGCAGCACCCGCGCGCCGCTGTCGGCGAGCATGAAGGAGACGCGGTCGGGCGGGAGTTGGGCGTCGATGGGCAGATACGCTGCGCCGGCCTTCCAGGCCGCCAGGATCGCCGTGATCGTCTGGAGACCGCGCGGCAGGCACAGACCGACCACGGTCTCGGGACCGGCCCCGAGGGTGCGCAGGTGGTGGGCGAGCCGGTTCGCGGCGGCGTCGAGCCGGCCGTACGACACCTCGGCGCCGTCCGCCACCACGGCGATGGCGTCGGGGTCGGTCGCCGCCCGCCGCTGGAACAGGTCGACGACCGTCGACTCGGGAGCGGTCCCCTCGGTGCCGTTCCAGGCGTTCAACACCAGATCGCGCTCGTGCCCGTCCAGGATGTCCACCGCGTGCAGCGGCAGGTCCGGTGCCGCGCTGACGGCCTCCAGCACCCGCAGGAACCGTGCGGCCATCCGCCCCGCGGCCGGTTCGTCGAACAGGTCGGCCGTGACGGTCACCCCGCCGCGCAGCCCGGCGGGGCGGCCGTGCTCGTCGAGCACTTCCGCGATCGACACGAAGAAGTCGTACCTGCCCGGCGCCGACGCGGCCTCGTCGAGTACGGATCCTGCGCCGCCGGTGCGCAGACCGGGCAAGTCGAGGGTCTCGCGCTGGTTGTTCTGCAGGGTCAGCATGACCTGGAACAGCGGGTGGCGTCCCAGCGCCCTGGACGGTGCCAGTTCCTCCACCAGCCGCTCGAACGGCACGTCCTGGTGCGCGAGGGCGCCGAGGCCGGCCTCCCTCACCCGGCCGAGCACCTGACGGAACTCGGGATCTCCGGACAGGTCGGTCCTGATCACCAGCGTGTTGAGGAAGAACCCGACCAGGTCGTCCAGCGCCTCGTCGGTGCGTCCCGCAATCGGCGACCCGATGGGGATGTCACTGCCGGCTCCCATGCGCGACAAGGCCACCGCCAGGGCGGCCTGCAGGACCATGAACGTCGTCACGCCCTCGGCGCGGGCGAGGTCGACCAGCTGCCGGTGGACGGCGGCAGGCACGTCGAGGGGCACCCGGTGGGCGCGCTGGGTGGCCACCGCGGGGCGCGGCCGGTCGGCCGGCAGCGTCAGCTCCTCCGGAGCGCCGGCGAGGGTCCGCCGCCAGTAGTCGACCTGCGCCGACAGCAGGCTGTCGGGGTCCGACTCGTCGCCCAGCACGTCACGCTGCCAGAGGGTGTAGTCGGCGTACTGCACCGGCAGTGGCTCCCAGTCGGGCTCCTCGCCGCGCAGCCGCGCCGCGTACGCGGTCGACAGGTCCCGCGCCAGCGGTCCTTCCGACCACCCGTCGGAGGCGATGTGATGCATGACGACGAGCAGCACCTGCTCGTCGGGGCCGGCCTGGAACAGCCACGCCCGGATCGGCAGCTCGGCCGACAGGTCGAAGGCATGGCGCGACGCCTGGCCCACGGCACCGGCGAGCGCCTCGGGTGCGACCGGGGCGATTTCCAGGTCCCAGTCCAGGTCCTGCGGGTCGATGACCTGCTGACGGGGTTCGCCGTCCACCTCCGGGAAGATCGTCCGCAGCGACTCGTGCCGCACGATCACGTCCCGCAGCGCCGCGCCCAGGGCGGCCACGTCCACGTCGCCGGTCAGCCGGACCGACACCGGGATGTTGTAGGTGGGGCTGGGGCCCTCCAACTGGGCCACGAACCACAGCCGCCGCTGCGCGAACGACAACGGCACCCGTTCCGGCCGCGTCACCGCCACCCGCAGCGCGGTACGGGTCCGGTCCGTTCCGGGCCCGGCCATGCGCGCGGCCACCCCGGCGACGGTCGGGGCCTCGAAGAGAGCCCGCAGGGGCAGTTCGACGTCGAGCACGGCGCGGATCCGCGAGATGAGCCGCACCGCAAGGAGGGAGTGGCCGCCGAGGGCGAAGAAGTTGTCGTCGACCCCGACCGACTCCCTCCTGAGGACCTCGGCGAAGGCCCCGCACAGGATCTCTTCCTGGGCGGTGGCCGGCGCCCTGCCCCCGCCGCTGCTGTACTCCGGCGCCGGCAGCGCCTTGCGGTCGAGCTTGCCGTTGACTGTGAGTGGCAGTTCGGTCAGCGACACGAAGGCTGCCGGGACCATGTACTCGGGCAACCGCTCGGCGACGAACAGCCGTAGGGCCTCGGAAGCGCCGTCGCCCCCGGGCTCGGCTGACACGACGTAGGCGACGAGCTGCTTGTCGCCCGGAGTGTCCTCACGGGCGATCACCGCGGCCTGCGCGATGTCCGGGTGCTCAAGCAGGGCGGCTTCGATCTCGCCCGGCTCGATGCGGAAGCCACGGATTTTGACCTGCTCGTCGGCCCGGCCGAGGAAGACCAACTGCCCGCCCGACGCCCACTTCACCAGGTCGCCGGTGCGGTACATCCGCTCCCCCACCGGCCCGAAGGGAGAGGCTACGAAGCGTTCCGCGGTCAGTCCCGCGCGCCGGACGTAGCCGCGGGCCAACTGCACCCCGGCCAGATACAACTCCCCGACCACACCCGGCGGCACCGGCGCCAGAGAGTGATCAAGGACGAACACCTGCGTGTTGGCCACCGGCGCCCCGATCGGCACCGAACCGGCGCTCTGCGTCGGGTCACAGGCCCAGGCGGTGACATCCACCGCCGCCTCGGTCGGACCGTAGAGGTTGTGCAACTCCACCCCGGCGAAGGCGGCATGGAACCGCGTCTGCGTCGACAACGGGAGCGCCTCACCACTGCACACCACGTGCCGCAGCTCCCGCGGATCACCCGCATCCGTCTGCAGGAAGGCGTCCAGCATCGAGGGCACGAAGTGCACCATGCTCACGCGGTACTCGCGGATCGCCTCCGCCACGTAGTGCGGGTCGCGGTGGCCGCCGGGACGGGCCACCACCAGCGTGGCTCCCCAGATCAGGGTGCCGAGCAGTTCCCACACCGACACGTCGAACACGGTCGGTGTCTTGTGCAGCACCCGGTCCCCGACGCCCAATCCGTAGCGATCCCCCATCCACACCAGCCGGTTCACGATGCTTTCGTGGGAGACCGCCACGCCCTTGGGCCGCCCCGTCGAGCCGGACGTGTAGATCACGTACGCGGCTTCCCGCGGGTCCGGCACCGGAGGCACCGACCAGGGAATCTCGTCGTCAGCAATCGACAACTCCGCCACGACCAGCGGGTCGTCCAGCACCACCACCGGCTCCGCGTCTTCGAGCAGCAGCGCGATCCGCTCGGCCGGATACCCCGGATCGACCGGCAGGTACGCCGCCCCCGCCTTCAACACCCCCCACAACGCCACCACCAGCTCGACACCGCGCTCCAACACCACCGCTACCGTCGATCCCGCAACCACGCCCTGGGCGATCAGGTGCCGGGCCACACCCGCCGCCCGCGCGTCCAACTCCGCGTACGACAGCTCCGCGCCCTCGAACACCACCGCCACCGCGTCAGGCGACCGCCGCACGCTCTCCGCGAACAACCCCGGCAGCGTCGCGGACTCCACCGGCACAGCCGTGTCGTTCCACTCGATCAGCATCCGCGCCCGCTCGCCGACGTCCAGCACATCCACCTCGTGCAGCCGGACGTCCGCTGCCTCGGTGACGCGCTCGAGCACCCGCACCAGCCGCTGCCCGATCACCTCGGCCGTGCCCGCGTCGAACACGTCCGACGACGCGTTCACCGAGCCGTGAAGTCCTGCGGGAAGCCCCCGTTCGTCGTAGGCCTCCCACAGGGTGACGTCGAGGTCGAACCGCGCCACCGAGGCCACGCCCGACTCGTCCAGCGTGGCGAGGCCCTGTTCGGCGCCGGCCAGTCGCAGCGACTTGCTGTCGGTGTTCTGCACGGTCAGCATCACCTGGAAGAGCGGGTGCCGCGCCATCGAGCGGGACGGTGCCAGCTCCTCCACCAGCCGCTCGAACGGCACGTCCTGGTGCGCGAGGGCATCGAGGCCGGCTTCCCGCACCCGCGCCAGCACCTGCCGGAACTCCGGATCCCCGGAGAGGTCGGTACGGATGACCAGCGTGTTGACGAAGAACCCCACGAGGTCGTCCAGCGCCTCATCCGTACGGCCGGCCACAGCCGAGCCGATCGGGATGTCCGTACCGGCCCCGAGCCGCGACAGCGTCACCGCCAGCGCGGCCTGCACCACCATGAACGTCGTCACACCCTCGGCCCGCGCCAGCTCGGCCAGCCGCTCGTGCACTTCGCCGGGTATGCGCATCGGCGCCTCGTGCCCGACATGGCTCGCCACGGCCGGTCGCGGACGGTCGGTCGGCAGCGTCAGCTCCTCCGGAGCGCCGGCGAGCGTTCGCCGCCAGTACCCCACCTGCTGCGACAGCAGGCTCTGCGGATCCGACTCCTCACCCAGCAACTCCCGCTGCCACAAGGCGTAGTCGGCGTACTGCACCGGCAGCGGATCGAACACCGGGGCTTCGCCGCGCCGCCGCGCCGCATACGCGGTCGACAGGTCTCGGCCCAACGGACCACGCGACCAGCCATCACTGGCGATGTGATGCACCACGATCAACAGCACCTGCTGGTCCGGCCCGGCCTGGTACAGGCAGGCACGGATCGGCAGTTCGGCCGAGAGGTCGAAGGCGTGCTCCGACGCCTGAGCCACCGCCGCCGCCAACCCTTCGGGCGTCACCTGTGCCAGCGACAGCTCCCAGTCCAGCTCGTGCGGATCCACGATGTGCTGGTACGGATCGCCGTCCGCCTGCGGGAACATCGTCCGCAGGGACTCGTGCCGGACGATCACGTCCCGCAGCGCCGCTCCCACCGCGTCGGCATCCACGTCGCCGTTCAACCGCATCATCGTCGGCAGGTTGTACGTCGGGCTGGGGCCCTCCAGTTGGGCCAGGAACCACAGCCGCCGCTGCGCGAACGACAACGGAACCCGCTCCGGACGTATCCCGGCCCGCAGGGGCCGCCGCGCCGGGTCTGACCCGGCGCCCGCGATGCGGGAGACCAACCCGGCCACGGTCGGTGCCTCGAACAGCGAACGCAGCGACAGCTCCACTCCGAGGGCGACGCGGATGCGGGACGCCAGCCGGACCGCCAGCAGTGAATGCCCCCCGAGTTCGAAGAAGTTGTCGTCGACCCGGACCGATTCCAGGCCCAGGACCTCGGCGAACGCCGCACACAGCGCCTCTTCCTCTGGTGTGGCCGGGGCGCGCCCCGTGCCGGCGGCGTATTCGGGGGCGGGCAGCGCCTTGCGATCGAGCTTGCCGCTGGCGGTCAGCGGCAACTCCGGCAGCGAGACAACCGCGGCCGGGACCATGTGATCGGGCAGCCGCGCCGCCACGAACTCCCGCAGGCCGTCGCGCTCTTCGCTGTCCGCTGCCACGACGTAGGCGACCAGGCGCTTGTCACCGGGGCTGTCCTCACGGGCGACGACCGCCGCCTGGAGGACGTCCGCATGGGACCGCAGGACAGCCTCGATCTCACCGGGCTCGATACGGAACCCGCGAACCTTCACCTGCTCATCCACACGACCCGCGAACACCACCTGCCCATCCGACGTCCACCTGGCCAGGTCCCCGGTCCGATACATCCGCTCACCGGAACCCGACCCGAAGGGGCAGGCCACGAACCGCTCACCCGTCAACCCCGGCCGACCCACATAGCCGCGCGCCAGCGCCTGGCCGGCGACATACAACTCGCCAGTCACACCGACCGGCGCCGGCTGAAGGGTGTCGTCCAGCACGAACAGGCGGGTGTTGGCGATCGGGGTGCCAATCGGCACCACACCACCGGCCACCACCTCCCCGGTCAGCTCGGCGGTAGCGACACCGATCGTCGTCTCGGTCGGACCGTAGTGGTTGAACACCCGCCTGCCCTCGGCAGCAGCCACAAACTCGCGCACCCAGTTAGGGCTGGCCGCCTCGCCACCCAGCACCACCGACCGCCCGGGCAGCAGCGGCTCGACACCCGCCACCGACGTCAACGCCTGCAGATGCGACGGCACCACCTTGAACGCATCAATATCCTGCTCGGTCAAATAGCCAGCAACCGCATCCGGATCGGTCACCGACTCCTCGTCCAGAACGTGGAGTTGACCGCCGGTGGCCAGGCTGGAGAACACCACCGTGTTACCCAGGTCCGTCACCTGCGCCTGCAACAGCGCATACCTCGCCCCCGCAACATCCCAGCCCAACCGCCCGGACGCCGACGACACATAGTTCGCCAGCGACCCATGCGTCACCGCCACACCCTTCGGCACCCCCGTCGAACCCGACGTATAAATCACATACGCCAACCCCGCCGACCCCACCGCCACCTCAGGCCATGCATCCGCCGCACCGTCCGACCGAGCCAACTCCTGCGCACCGACCACCACATCCACCCCAGCGTCGGCGAGCATGAACTCCACCCGCTCCACCGGCAGCGCCGCATCAATCGGCAAATACGCCGCCCCCGCCTTCCACACCCCCAAAATCCCGACGATCATCTCCACACCGCGAGACAACCGAAGCCCCACCACCGACTCGGCGCCCACACCCCGACCACGAAGCCAATTCGCCAACCGATTCGCCGCCGAACCCAACTCCCCAAAGGTCAACGACTCACCACCGCCAACCACCGCCACCGCACCCGGATCCACCACCACCCGCCGCTCGAACAACTCCACCACCGAAGAACCGGCCACACCCGAAGCGGTGTCGTTGAACTCCACCACCACCCGATCCCGCTCCCCGGCACCAAGCACACCAACCGCAGAAAGCCGCACCTCCGGAAGCACCACCACCTGCTCCAACACCTGGCCGAACCACTCGGCCATGCGTCCGGCCGTCGGGGCGTCGAAAAGGTCTGCGGACGCGGTCAGTCCGCCGCGGAGACCGCAGGGCCGCCCTTCGTCGTCGAAGGCCTCCGCCAGCGACAGCTCGAGATCGAACTTCGCCGACACCGTGGACGCGCCGCCGGCCACCGGCTCACTCGCCCCGGCGCGGGCCCCGGGCAGCTCCAGCGCGGCACGCTCGACGTTCTGCACGGTCAGCATGACCTGGAACAGCGGATGCCGTGCCATCGAGCGCGACGGCGCCAGCTCCTCCACCAGCCGCTCGAACGGCACATCCTGATGGGCCAGCCCACCGAGTCCGGCCTCTCGCACCCGGCCCAACACCCGTCGGAACTCCGGGTCCCCGGACAGGTCCGTGCGGATCACCAAGCTGTTGACGAAGAACCCGACCAACTCGTCCAACGCCTCGTCGGTGCGGCCCGCGACGGCCGACCCGACGGGGATGTCGCTGCCGGCGCCGAGCCGCGACAGGGTCACGGCCAGTGCCGCCTGCAGGACCATGAAGGTCGTCACGCCCTCGGCACGGGCGAGCTCGACCAGTTCCTGATGCACCTCGGCCGGTATGCGCAGCGGTACCTGATGCCCGCTGTGGCCGGACACCGCCGGGCGGGGCCGGTCCGTGGGCAGCGTCAGCTCCTCGGGAACGCCGGCCAACGTCTGCCGCCAGTAGTCGACCTGCGCCGAGAGCATGCTGTCGGGGTCCGACTCCTCGCCCAGCAACTCTCGCTGCCAGAGGGCGTAGTCGGCGTACTGCACCGGCAACGGCTCCCAGTCGGGCTCCTCACCGCGCAGCCGCGCCGCGTACGCGGTCGACAGGTCCCGTGCCAACGGTCCTTCGGACCAGCCGTCGGACGCGATGTGGTGCACGACGATCAGGAGCACCTGTTCGTCCCGCCCGGCCTGGAACAGCCATGCCCGGATGGGGAGTTCGGCCGACAGGTCGAACGGGTACCGCGACGCCCGGTCCACGGCGTCCGCGAGTTCGCCGTGCTCGACCTGACGGACCTGCAACCTCCAGTCCAGGTCCTGGGTGTCCAGGACGTGCTGGTACGGCTCGTCGTCCGCGACCGGGAACATCGTCCGCAGCGATTCGTGACGGGCGACGACGTCCCGCAGCGCCGCTCCCAGCGCCTCGGCGTCCACGCCGCTCAGGCGGATCGGTGTCGGCATGTTGTAGGTGGGGTTGGGGCCCTCCAGCTGGCCGAGGAACCACAGCCGCCGCTGGGCGAACGACAGCGGCACCCGGTCCGGACGTGCGCGCACGGTCAGCGCCAACCGCGCCTCGTCCGCGCCGTACTCGGCGAACGAGGCCGCGATCCCGGCGACCGTCGGGCTTTCGAAGAGGACGGACAGCGCCAGTTCCCGGCCCAGCAGAGCGCGGATACGCGAGATCAGCCGGACGCCGAGCAGGGAGTGCCCACCGAGCTCGAAGAAGCTCTCGTCCACCCCCACGGTCTCGATCCCCAGCACCTCGGCGAAGGCCCCGCAGAGAATCTCCTCCTCGACGGTCGCCGCCTGGCGCCCGGCACCGGCGTCGGTCACGTAGTCGGGGGCGGGGAGCGCCTTGCGGTCGAGCTTGCCGTTCGCCGTCAGCGGCAACTCCGGCAGCGCCATCACGGCCGTCGGCACCATGTAGTCCGGCACCTGCCGTCCGACGAACTCCCTCAGGTCGTCGCCGTCGACGGACGTGGCGTCACCGTCGGAGGGGACGACGTAGGCCACCAACCGGTTGTCGCCCGCGGCATACTCGCGCGCGACTACCGCCACCCTGGCCACGCGGGGATGCGAGTGCAGGACCGCCTCGATCTCACCCGGTTCGATGCGGTACCCGCGGACCTTCACCTGCTCGTCGGAGCGTCCCAGGAACACCAGCTCGCCCTCGGCGCTCCACTTGGCCAGGTCCCCGGTGCGGTACATCCGCTCTCCCGAGCCGAACGGGCACGCGACGTACCGCTCGCCGGTCATCGACGGGCGGCCCACGTAGCCGCGCGCCAGGCCCGCTCCGGCGACGTAGAGCTCCCCTGGAGACCCGACGGGCACCGGCGCCAGCCCTTCATCCAGCACGTACAGGCGCGTGTTGGCGATCGGCTTCCCGATCGGCACCGTGTCGCCGACCGGCTGGCCGTAGCGGACCTCGTGGATCGAGCAGCCGACCACCGTCTCCGTGGGGCCGTACTCGTTGATCACCACGGTCTCCGGCGCCGCCGACAGCCAGCGGGTCACGTCGTCACCGGCGAGCGCCTCACCGCCGATCACCCAGCGGCGTGCGGCGTTCCGCAGCCGGTCGGCCGGCAGCAGCTCGGCCAGCATCGGAAGGTGGGCCGGTACCACCTTCACCAGGTCGAATCCTTCGCCGGAGCGCAGTATCTCGGCCAGCCCTTCGACACCGCCGTCCTCGCTCACCGAGATCGCCGCGCCGGTGACGAGCGGCACCAGCAGGCTGGTCACCGTCAGGTCGAACGCCAGAGACGAGTACAGCACCGCTCCGCCGCGCCCCACGTCGTACGTCTCGGCCGCCCAGGCCACGTAGTTGGCCAGGGCCTCGTGCGTGACCGCCACACCCTTCGGCCTCCCCGTCGAGCCGGAGGTGTACATCACGTACGCCAGCTCGGCGGCACGGGGCGACACCGGCACGAGGTCCCTCAAGGCCACGAGTGCCGTGTCAAGGTCGTCGACCGCGATCACGGGCATCCTCGCCACGGGCAGAGAGTCGAGAATGTCCGCGGTACTGAGCAACGTCACCGCCCGGCTGTCGGTCAGTACGAACCCGACCCGCTCGGCCGGCGTGGCCGGATCGATCGGCAGGTACGCGGCCCCCACCCGCCACACCGCCAGGACGCCGGCCACGGCGTCCACGCTCCGCGGCAGACACAACCCCACGACCGCACCAGGGCCCACGCCCAGCCCGGCCAGCACACCTGCCAACCGCTCCACGCGCGCGTCCAGCTCCGCGTAGGTGAGCGTGGCGCCTTCCTGCTGGATGGCCGTGGCGTCCGGAGCGGCCTGGACCCGTCGCTCGAACATCTGCGGCACCGATGCGTCCGCCACATCCGAGGCGGTGTCGTTCCAGTCCACCACCATCCGCTCGCGATCAGCGGCACCCAGCACGTCCACGGCGCACAGGGCTGCGTCCGGGCCACCGTTCAGGGCTGCGGTGAGCGCGTCGACCACCTTCTCCAGCGTGGTGCACAGCAGCTGGCTGACCGCGTTCGGATCGAACACGTCGGAGGTCTGCGCGAGCACGCTCAGACCGCTCTGCCCGCGATCGTTGACCGACACCGACAGCGGATAGTGGGACCGCTCTTCTCCGAAGACGGTCCGGATGCCTTCCACCTGCTGCTGTCCGGCAGCGCTCTCCTTGGGGTCGGTGATCTGCCGGTAGTTGAGCAGGGAGGTGAACAGCGGCGTGTTGGGCTCTATGCCGCTGGCGCGCTGCGCGATCGCGAGCGGGGCGTGCTCGTGCTCCAGCAGGGCCGCCAGCTGGTCCCGCATCGCCTCGACCGCGGCCCGCACCCCCACCTTCCCGGTCGGTACGCGCACCGGGAGGGTGTTGATGAACGGACCCACCACCCGGTCGGCGCCGGCACCGGCGTTCATGCGTCCCAGCAGTACTGTTCCGAACACCACGTCGCCCCGGCCCGACAACACCGCCAACACCCTGGCCCAGGCCACGTGCAGCACGGTGGCCGCGCTGACCCCGAGCTCCCGTGCCACTCGCCGCAGGCCGTCCACGACTTCGTCGGGAACGAGGGTGCCCGCGTCGACGAAGCGGCCGCCGACGTCGCGTACGTCCACCACCCCGTAGGGGGCGGTGGGTTCGGTGACGTCGCCCAGGAGGTCGGCGAAGAACCGCTCGTGCTCCTCGCGGGGAACCGCCCGCGTCTGGGCGACGAAGTTGCGGAACGGCAGCGCCGGTGCGAGGTCCCGGGTCTGGCCGGACAGCACCGCGCGGAGTTCCTGCATGACGACGTCCATGCCCATGTGGTCCTGCAGCATGTGGTGCATCCGCACCAGACCGAGCCAGCGGCCCTCCGTCGCCTCGGCCACGTGCAGGTCCATCAACGGCGCGTGACGCAGATCCATCACCGAGCCCGCTACGGCGACCAGGGGATCCATCCGTCGCCTCGGTTCCGCGGAATCGAACTCGAGGACGTGCTCGACGACCGGCAGGTCCACGTGCCGCCACACCACCTGCACAGGCTCACGCAGGCCCTCCCACACGATGCCGGTGCGATAGATGTCGTGCCGGTCCACCACCTGCTGCAGAGCGCTCGCGAACTCATCCAGTGCACTACGCGAGTCGAACTCCACGCCGAAAGTCGCGACATAGACGTCTTCGCCAGCGCCTGCCAGAAGATGGTGGAACAAAAGCCCTTCCTGCAGCGGAGCCAACGGATAGATGTCCGCGACGTTCGCCGCCCCACCGTCGACCACCGCCAACACCCGGTCGATGTCCTCCTGGTCCAGCCCCACCAGCGGCAGCATGTCCGGGGTGATCCGACCCGCCCCGTCCGGAATCAGGTTCTCCGGCACCTCCACGGAACCGGCACCGGTGGACGCCGCTAGCTGACCCGGCGTGGGCGCCTCGAACAGCGCCCGCACCGACACCGTCACGCCGCGAGCGCGCAGCCGCTCGACCAGCTGGACCGCGAGCAGTGAGTGCCCGCCGAGCTGGAAGAAGTTGTCGTCGACCCCGACCGACCCCAGGCCGAGGATGTCGGCGAAGGCCGCGCACAGGATCTCTTCCTGGATGGTGGCCGGGGCCCGCCCGGCGCCGGTGGCGTACTCGGGGGCGGGCAGCGCCTTGCGGTCGAGCTTGCCGTTGGTCGTCAGCGGCAACTCGTCCAGGGGTACGAACGCGGCCGGGACCATGTAGTCCGGCAGCCGGCCCTCGACCAGCTCCCGCAGCTCCGTCACGTCCGGATCCGCCGCCACCACGTAGGCGACCAGACGCTTGTCGCCCGGAACGTCCTCACGTGCCAGCACCGCCGCCTGAGCGACGTTCGGATGGGACGACAGCAGGGCCTCGATCTCGCCGGGCTCGATGCGGAACCCGCGTATCTTGACCTGCTCGTCCACGCGGCCGGCGAACAGCAGCTGCCCGTCGGTCGTCCACTTGACCAGGTCGCCGGTCCGGTACATCCGCTCCCCGGGAGAACCGAACGGGCAGGCCACGAACCGCTCACCGGTCATGGACGCCCGGCGGACGTAGCCGCGTGCCACCCCGGCGCCGGCCACATAGAGCTCTCCCGGCACGCCCGCCGGTACCGGCTGCAGCGCCGCGTCCAGCACATACAGGCGCGTATTGGCCATCGGCGCCCCGATCACGGGCTTGTCGCCGGCCGAGAGCGGCCGGGACATCGACGCACACACCGTGATCTCCGTCGGCCCGTACGCGTTGATCATCCGCCGGTCCGGAGCCCAGCGCTCCACCAACGGCACGTCCAGGGCGTCGCCGGCCGACACCAGCGTGGTCACCGATCCGAGGTCGTCGACTCCCAGCACGGCGAGAACGGCGGGCGGCAGCGTCGCGTGCGTCACTCCGTGCCGGGCCACCACCTCGACCAGGCCCGCGCCGGGAACCAGCTCCTCGGCCGGGGCCACGACCAGTGCGGCGCCCGAGCACAGCGCCATCAGCACCTCGGAGGTCGCCGCGTCGAAGCCGATCGAGGCGAACTGCAGAACTCGCGCCCCGGGTTCCACCGCGAACCGCTGGATCTGTGCCGTCGCCAGGTTCACGGCCCCGTGGTGGGTGAGCGCGACACCCTTGGGCATCCCGGTCGACCCGGACGTGTAGATGACGTACGCCAGACCCGCCGCGTCCTGCTCCACCTCGGGCGGCGTGTCCGCGCAGCCCTCCACGAGCACGGTGGTCATCGGGTCGTCGATCGCGACCATGCGCACGCGTCCGACCGGGAGGTCGCCGAGCGTGTCCTGGGTGCCGACGATCAGCTGGGCGCGGCTGTCGTCCAGCAGGTAGGCAAGACGCTCGACGGGCAGCCCCACGTCGAGCGGCAGATACGCCGCCCCGGCCTTCCACACCGCCAGGATCGCCGTCACCAGCTCGGCACCGCGCGGTAGCCCCAGGGCCACGACCGACTCGCGGCCGATTCCCAGATCGCGCAGATGGCGCGCCAGGCGATTGGCCGCCGCGTCGAGCTGCCCGTACGACAGCTCGACACCGTCGCCGACGACCGCCACATCCTCCGGAGCCGCAGCGACTCGTCGGGCGAACAGGTCCACGATCGTCGAGGCGGGGGCCGGGGCCGCGGTGTCGTTCCAGCCGCCGAGCAGAAGGGCACGCTCGTCGGCGCCGAGCACGTCCACGGCGAGCAGCCGGGTGTCGGGGGCCGCCGTCACCAGCGTCAGCACCCGGCTCCACCGTTCGGCGACGGCTTCCACCGAAGCGGCGTCGAACAGGTCCTTCGCCCCGGTCACCGACCCGACCAACCCGGCCGGACGGCCGTGCTCGTCGTAGGTCTCCCCGATCATCACGTCCACGTCGCACTTGACGGACGCGGTCACCGCGGCCTCGATGCCCGCGGCAGCTCCCGCCCGTACGCCGGGCATCCGCAGCCGCGGCCGCTCGAGGTTCTGCAGTGTCAGGGCCACCTGGAACAGGGGGTACCGCGCCAGGGAGCGGACCGGCGCCAGTTCCTCCACGAGGCGTTCGAACGGCACGTCCTGGTGCGCGAGGGCACCCAGGCTCGCTTCCCGCACCCGGCCCAGCACCTGCCGGAAGTCCGGATCTCCGGAGAGGTCGGTGCGGATCACCAGCGTGTCGACGAACGACCCGACCAGGTCGTCCAACGCCACGTCGGTGCGACCGGCCACACCGGAGCCGATCGTGACATCGGTGCCGGCGCCGAGCCGTGAGAGCGTCACCGCCAGCGCGGCCTGCAGGATCATGAACGTCGTCACGCCCTCGGCCCGGGCGAGGTCCGCCATGCGCCGGTGCACCTCGGCCGGTATCCGCACCGGCGCCCGGTACCCCTGGTGGCCGGCGACGGCCGGACGCGGCCGGTCGGCCGGCAGCGACACCTCCTCGGGCGCCCCGGCGAGCGTCCGCCGCCAGTACTCCACCTGCTGCGACAGGAGGCTCTCCGGGTCCGACTCGTCGCCCAGCAGCTCCTGCTGCCAGAGGGCGTAGTCGGCGTACTGCACCGGCAACGGCTCCCAGTCGGGAGGGCTTCCCTCCAGCCGAGCGGCGTAGGCCGTCGACAGGTCCCGGGCGAGCGGCACCGTCGACCAGCCGTCGCCGGCGGTGTGGTGCATGACGATCATGAGGACCTGCTCGTCCGCCCCGGTCTGGAACAGCCATGCCTTGATGGGCAGTTCAGCCGACAGGTCGAATGCGTGCTGCGCCGCCTCGTCGACCAGGCCGGCGAGCTCGCCGGCCTCTGCCTGAAGGACCTGGAGATCCCAGTCCATGTCCGACGGGGCGAGGATCTGCTGGTACGGCTCGCCGTCCGCCGCGGGGAAGGTCGTCCGCAGCGACTCGTGGCGGGTGAGCACGTCCCGGAAGGCCAGTTCAAGCACCCCGGCGTCCACGCCGTTCAACGAGATCATCACGGGGATGTTGTAAGTGGGGCTCGGTCCTTCCAACTGGGCGAGGAACCACAGACGCCGCTGCGCGAACGACAACGGCACCCGCTCCGGCCGCACCCCGGCCCGCAGCGGCGTACGCGCCTGCCCGGTGGTACCGGCAAGGTGCGCTGCCAGGCCGGCCACCGTCGGCGCGTCGAACAGCGAGCGCAGGGGCAGTTCGACGTCGAGCACGGCGCGGACCCGCGAGACCAGCCGGACGGCGAGCAGCGAGTGGCCGCCGAGCCGGAAGAAGTTGTCGTCGACGCCCACGGACTCCAGACCGAGGACGTCGGCGAAGGCCGCACACAGAATCTCCTCCTGGGCGGTGGCCGGCCCGCGCCCCGCCCCTGTGGAGTGCTCCGGTGCGGGCAGTGCCTTGTGGTCGAGCTTGCCGTTCACCGTCAGCGGCAGCTCCGGCAGCGTCACGAAGGCGGCGGGCACCATGTACTCCGGCAGCCGTGAAGCCACGAGCGACCGCAGGGCTTCGAGGTCGGGCTCGTCGCGGTCGGAGACCACGTAGGCGACCAGACGCTTGTCCCCGGAGGTGTCCTCGCGGGCGATCACCGCGGTCTGTGTGACGTCCGGGTGGGCGAGCAGCGTGGCTTCGATCTCACCCGGCTCGATACGGAACCCGCGTACCTTCACCTGCTCATCCGCGCGGCCTGCGAACACCAACTGCCCGTCCGACGTCCACTTCGCCAGGTCGCCGGTCCGGTACATGCGCTCCCCGCCGGACCCGAACGGGCAGGCCACGAAGCGTTCCCCGGTGAGCGACGGGCGGCCGACGTAGCCGCGGGCCAGCTGGACTCCCGAGAGGTACAACTCCCCGCTGACGCCCGGCGGCACCGGCCGCAACGCGTCGTCCAGGACGTAGGCCCGGGTGTTGGCCGCCGGCGCCCCCATGGGCACCGTGCCTTCCTCCTGGGCCGGATCGCACGCCCAGAAGGTGACGTCGATCGTCGTCTCGGTCGGCCCGTACAGGTGGAACAGCTCCACCCCGTCCATCGCCTCGAACACCCGCTGCTGTGTGGACAGCGACAACGCCTCACCGCCGCTGCTCACGTACCGCAGGCTCGGCAGCTCGCCCGGGTCCGACAGCAGGAACGCATCCAGCATCGAGGGCACGAAGCCCACCACGGTGATGCGCTGGTCCCGGATGACGTCCGCCAGGTAGCCCGGGTCCTGGTGCCCGCCGGGACGGGCGACCACCAGCGTCGCCCCGGAGATCAAGGTGCCGAGCAGCTCCATCACCGACACGTCGAAGACGATCGGGGCCTTGTGCAACACCCGGTCCCCGGCACCGAAACCGAACCGGTCGCGCATCCGCACCAGCTGGTTGACGATGGCCTGGTGCGACACCAGCACACCCTTCGGCCGACCTGTCGACCCCGACGTGTAGATCACGTAGGCCGCGCTCTGCGGATGCGGTACGACACCGGCCGCCGAAGGCGCCGTGCCGGGGCCGCCAGCGGCTGACCACCGGGCCACGGCCTCGGGGTCGTCCAGCACCACGACCGGCGCGGCATCCTGCAACAGCAGCGCGATCCGCTCGGCCGGGTACTCCGGATCCACCGGCAGGTACGCCCCACCGGCCTTCAACACTCCGAGGATCGCGGTCACCATCTCCACGCTCCGCGGCAGGCACAGCCCCACTACCGACTCCTGGGCCACTCCCCGGCTCCGCAGGTGGTGCGCGAGTCGATTCGCCGCCGCGTCCAACTCCCCGTACGACAACTCCACACCCTCGAAGACCACAGCTACCGCACCCGGATCTGCGGCCACCCGCTCCTCGAACAACTCCACCAGCGACGTGCCCGGTACATCGACGGCCGTGTCATTCCACCCCGACACCAACAGCTCACGCTCGTCCACGCCGAGCACATCCACCGCGCCCAGCGCGACGTCCGGGCCGCCGTTCACGACCTCGGCGAGCGCGTCGACCAGGTTTTCCGTCGCGGTGCGCAACAGGCGACCCAGCGCCTGCGGGTCGTGGGTGTCGAGCATCTCCACGCTGAGGCTCAGCCCACCCGTGCCCCGGTCGTTGACCGACACCCCGACCGGATAGTTCGTCCGGTCCTCGCCGAAGACGGTGCGGATGCCCTCCACCGGCCGCTGTTCGTCCCGCTGTTCGCCGGTTGCGGTCTGAGACGACCCCGTGATGTGCCGGTAATTGAACAGCGACGTGAACAGTGGCACAGCGCCGCCTACGCCGCTGGCCTGCTGCGCGGTCGCCAGCGAGGCGTGCTCGTGCTCCAGCAGGGCCGCCAGTTGGTCCCGCATCGCCTCGACCGCCGCGCGCACCCCGACCTCGTCGGTCCGCAGACGCACCGGCAGCATGTTGATGAACGGGCCGAGCACCCGGTCGGCACCGGCGCCCGCGTTCATCCGGCCGAACAGCACCGTGCCGAACACCACGTCGTCCCGGCCGGACACGGTGGCAAGCACCCGTGCCCAGGCCACGTGCAGGACTGTCGCGGTGCTGACACCCAGCTCGCGCGCCACCCGCCGCAGATTGTCGGTGAGCCCCTCGGGCAGCGGCACGCCCGCCTCGATGATCCCGCTGCCGTCTCCGCGTACGTCCAACAGGCCGTAGGGGGCGGTGGGTTCGGTGACGTCGCCCAGGAGGTCGGCGAAGAACCGCTCGTGCTGCTCCCGCGGGACCGCACGCGTCTGGGCGACGAAGTTACGGAACGGCAGTGCGGGGGCCAGCTGGTCGGAGGCGCCGGACAACACCGCCCGCAGCTCGTCCAACAGCACGTCCATGCCGACGTGGTCCTGCACCATGTGATGCATCCGCACGACGGCCAACCAGCGGCCCTCGGGTGCCTCGGCCACGTGCAGGTCCATCAACGGGGCGCGCCCCAGGTCCATCGCCGAACCCGCCAGGCCGACAAGAGACTCCACCCAGCTGCCTGCCCGCTCCACGGAGTCGCGGTCGATCTCGTGCTCGACGACGGGCAGGTCCACGTGCCGCCACACCACCTGCACAGGCTCACGCAGGCCCTCCCACACGATGCCGGTGCGATAGATGTCGTGCCGGTCCACCACCTGCTGCAGAGCGCTCGCGAACTCATCCAGTGCACTACGCGAGTCGAACTCCACGCCGAAAGTCGCGACATAGACGTCTTCGCCGGCACCGGCCAGAAGATGGTGGAACAGAAGCCCCTCCTGCAGCGGAGCCAACGGATAGATGTCCGCGACGTTCGCCGCCCCACCGTCGACCACCGCCAACACCCGGTCGATGTCCTCCTGGTCCAGCCCCACCAGCGGCAACATGTCCGAGGTGATCAGATCCGACCCGTCCGGAATCAGGTTCTCCGGCACCTCCACGGAACCGGCACCGGTGGACGCCGCCAGCTGAGCCGGCGTGGGCGCCTCGAACAGCGCCCGCACGGAGACCGATACGCCGCGAGCGCGCAGCCGCTCGACCAGCTGGACTGCCCGCAGGGAGTGGCCACCGCGTTCGAAGAAGTTGTCGTCGACCCCGACCACATCCACGCCCAGGACCTCGGCGAAGACCGCGCACAGGACCTCCTCCCGCACCGTGGCCGGCGCACGGCCACCGCCGGTGAGGAACTCCGGTGCAGGGAGGGCCTTGCGGTCGAGTTTGCCGTTGGTCGTCAACGGCAGCTCCGGAAGCGTCACGAAGGCGGTCGGAATCATGTAGTCCGGCAGCCGCGAGGCGACCAGCTCCCGTAGTCCTTCCGGCTCGTGGCCGTTGGTCACCACGTAGGCCACCAACTGCCGTTCACCGGAGCTGTCCTCGCGGGCGATCACCGCGGCCTGCGTGACGTTCGGGTCGGTCAGCAGGGCGGCTTCGATCTCGCCCGGCTCGATACGGAAACCGCGAATCTTCACCTGCTCATCCGCGCGCCCGGCGAACACCAACTGCCCGTCCGAAGTCCACTTCGCCAGGTCCCCGGTCCGATACATCCGCTCCCCGGCCCCGGGACCGAACGGACAGGCCACGAACCGCTCACCCGTCAGCCGCGGTTGACCGACGTAACCGCGCGCCAAGCCCGCTCCGGCGACGTACAGCTCACCGGCGACCCCGACCGGCACCGGCTGAAGGGCGTCATCCACCACAAACAGACGGGTGTTGGCAATCGGACGGCCGAACGGCACCACACCCGAACGGCCGGCATCCACCGTCTCGGCAGCCACCATCACCGTCGCCTCAGTCGGCCCATAGGTGTTGACCAGCCGACGCCCAACCGACCACCGCCGCGCCACACTCTCACTGACCGCTTCCGCACCCACCAACACCGTGCCGACCTGCGCCAGATCCTGCGGGTCCAGCACCTCCAGCAATGACGGCACCACACTTGCCGCCCTAACCCCCTCCAACTCCCGCAGGCGCTCCGGCTCCCGCCGCTGCTCGTCGCTCGCGATCCACAACGTGGCACCCGAAGCGAGCGCCACCGCCACATCCAGCACCGACGCGTCGAAGCTGAACGACGCGAACTGCAACACCCCAACCCCCGGGCCCGCACCCATCACCGGAGCAAACACCGACACCAAATTCGCCACCGAACCGTGCGAAACCCCCACACCCTTCGGCATCCCCGTCGACCCCGACGTAAAGATCACATACGCCAGCGAGGCCGGGTCCAGCACCACCTCCAGAGCCGCGCCGGAAGAGCCGGCCGACCGCTCCAGATCCTCCACACCAACGACGACTCCCACCCCGGCATCAGCGAGCATGAACTCCACCCGCTCCACCGCCAGCGCCGCATCAATCGGCAGATACGCCGCCCCCGCCTTCCACACCCCCAAAATTCCCACAACCATTTCCGGACCACGCGGCAACCGCAGCCCCACCACCGACTCGGCGCCCACCCCCCGACCACGAAGCCAACTCGCCAGCCGATTCGCCGCCACATCCACATCGCCGTACGTCAGCTCCACACCCTCAAACACCACCGCAACCGAACCGGGAGCCTCGGACGCCCGCTCCGCAAACAACTCCGAGACCGACGCATCCACCACATGGGCGGCCGTGTCATTCCACTGCCGCACCACCACGTCGCGCTCGTCCGCTTCGATGACGTGCACCGCACGCATGGCCTTGTGCGGGGTTGCGGTCACCGACTCCAACACGTGACCGAGCCAGCCCGCCATGCGCGCGGCCGTCTCTGCCTCGAACAGGTCTACCGACGCGACGAAGGTGCCTCGCAGCCCTGCCGGATGCCCCTCGTCGTCGAGCACCTCGTACAGCGACACCTCGAGATCGAATTTCGCCGCCACCGTGGCCATGTCACCGATCGCCGGCTCCGCGGGCCGAGCGTGGGCGCCGGGCAGTTCGAGCCGGGCCTCGGCGGTGTTCTCGAGGGTGAGGAACACCTGGAAGAGGGGGTGTCGGGCGAGGGAGCGGGTGGGTGTCAGCTCCTCCACGAGCCGTTCGAAGGGCATGTCCTGGTGCGCGAACGCGGCCAGGCTCGCTTCCCGTACCCGCGCCAGGATCTGGCGGAAGTCCGGGTCGCCGGACAGGTCGGTGCGGATGACCAGGGTGTTGATGAACAGTCCGACGAGGTCGTCCAACGCCTCGTCGGTACGACCCGCGATCGGCGATCCGATCGGGATGTCGGTACCGGCACCCAGCCGCGACAGGGTCACGGCCAGCGCGGCCTGCGCCACCATGAACGTCGTCACGCCCTCGGCGCGCGTCAGCTCCACCATCCGCTGATGCACCCCGGCCGGTATCCGCACCGGCACCCGATGACCCTGATGGCTCGCCGATGCCGGACGCGGCCGGTCCACCGGCAGCTCCAACTCCTCCGGGGCACCGGCAAGCGTCTGCCGCCAGTACTCCACCTGCTGCGACAGCAGACTCTCCGGGTCGGACTCCTCACCCAGCAGCTCCCGCTGCCACACCGCGTAATCGGCATACTGCACCGGCAATGGCTCCCACACCGGAGCCCCACCCCGCAGCCGCGCCTCATAAGCGGTCGAGACATCCCGCGCGAGAGGACCGCGAGACCAGCCGTCGGAGGCGATGTGGTGCATGACCACCAACAGCACCTGCTCGTCCTGACCCACCTGCTCGACTTGGCCGACTTGGCCGTCCTGGCCGACCTGGAACAGCCACGCCTTGATCGGCAGCTCACTCGACAGGTCGAAGGCATACCGCGACGCCTGGGACACCGCCCCGGCCAACTCCTCCGGCTCCACCTGGCAGACCTGAAGAACCCAGTCCACATCCTGCGGGTCGAGGATGTGCTGGTAGGGCTCGCCGTCCACGGCCGGGAAGACCGTCCGCAGCGACTCATGCCGCCCGATCACATCCCGCAACGCCTGTTCCAGCACCGCGGCGTCCACGCCCTGTATACGGATCGGGGTGGGAATGTTGTAGGTGGCGCTGGGACCTTCGAGTTGGGCCAGGAACCACAGCCGCTGCTGCGCGAACGACAACGGCACCCGCTCCGGCCGCACCGCGGCCCTCAGCGGCATACGCGCCTGTCCGGCACCCTGCGCCAGCCGGCCCGCCAACCCTGCCACCGTCGGCGCCTCGAACAGCGTGCGGACCTCTACCTCCACACCCAACACAACACGGATCCGCGACACCAACCGCACCGCCAGCAGCGAATGCCCGCCCAGAGCAAAGAAGCTGTCATCGACGCCGACCGATTCCAGGCCCAGGACCTCGGCGAACGCCGCACACAAAATCTCCTCCTGCACAGTGGCCGGCGCCCTGCCCGCACCGGTGGCGAACTCCGGGGCCGGGAGGGCCTTGCGGTCCAGCTTGCCGTTGGCCGTCAGCGGCAACTCCGCCAGCGTCACGAACGCGGCCGGAACCATGTACTCCGGCAGCCGTAAAGCCACCAACTCCCGCAGCCCCTCGGGCTCCACACCATCACCGGCCACCACATAGCCGACCAGACGCTTGTCCCCCGGAGAGTCCTCACGGGCGACCACCACCGCCTGATCGACGTCCGAATGGGACTGCAGGACAGCCTCGATCTCACCCGGCTCGATACGGAAACCGCGGATCTTCACCTGCTCATCCGCGCGCCCGGCGAACACCAACTGCCCGTCCGGAGTCCACTTCGCCAGATCCCCGGTCCGATACATCCGCTCACCGGAGCCCGTCCCGAAGGGGCAGGCCACGAACCGCTCACCCGTCAGCGACGGGCGGCCCACATAGCCACGGGCCACCCCCACGCCGGCGACATACAACTCACCCGCCACCCCGACCGGCACCGGCTGAAGCCCAGCGTCCAGCACAAACAAACGGCTATTGGCGATCGGACCACCGATCGTCAGCTCGTCACCGGCCGCCAAAGGCTCCGACATCGACGCACACACCGTGATCTCCGTCGGACCATACGCATTGATCAAACGCCGGCCCGCGCCCCACCGCGCCACCAACCCCGCATCCAACGCCTCACCCGCAGACACCAGCGTGGTCACCGACGCAAGATCGACGTCGTCGAGCGTCCTCAACACCGCCGGCGGCAGCGTCGCATGCGTCACGCCGCGATACACCTCCGGATCGAGGACACCGCTGCCCGCCACCGGCTCCCCGACGGCAGCCACGACCAGCGTCGCACCCGCACACAGCGTCACGAACACTTCCGACACCGCCGCATCGAACCCGACCGAGGCGAACTGCAACACCCGCGAGCCGCGCTCCACCGCGAACCGCTCACCCTGCGCAGCCACCAGATTGACCACACCCGCATGAGCAACGGCCACACCCTTCGGAGTGCCCGTCGAACCGGACGTATAGATCACATACGCCAGCCCCGCCGGATCGATCGCCACCTCAGGCGGCACATCAGCACACGCGTCCACCAACATCGCCGTCATCGGATCATCGAGAGACACCACCCGCACACGCCCCGCCGGCAGCTCATCCACCGC
>NZ_JBSGYY010000062.1:0-37986 GCF_053610705.1 Streptomyces sp. NPDC054872
CCCGCCACGCGACCGTGGCGGGCGGGGCGTCTGCGTACGCGGCGACGGGTCACGACGTGAGCCGCTGACCGCGGTCACCGACCGCGCCGGGCGCATCCACCGAAACGCTCGCACAGCCCAGTCTCCTGCGTACGAGGCGACTCTGCGCCGCGACCGTCGCGATCACACCGGCGCCGAGCAGCGGCCAGGCAAGAGGGCCCGCGGCGATCACGGCTGTGACAAGGAGGGGTCCGCCGCTGCGCTGGGCCGACGACGAAAGCCCGTGCACACCGAGGTAGGCACCTTGGGCGTCATCGGGGGCGAGCGCGATGGAGAGCTCCCAGGACGCGATGGCGTGCAGTATCTCCGCGAAGGTGAAGGCGATCGCTGCTGCCACCAGGGCGGTGACGGCCAGCCACGTGCCGCCCGCCACCGACGCGGTCATTGCGGCACAGCCGACGACGAAGCAGGCGGCCAGAGGCACGAGGAGCGCGCGGGCCGCGTCCGGCGTGCTCCCGAAGCGGGACAGCGGGACCTGACAGCAGACGACGAGCACGCAGTTGAGGACCATGAGCAGCGGCGCGAGGCCGTGCGGGGCATCCGTGGCGTGCACGATCCACAGGGGCATGCCGACCTGGAGCACCGCGTCGTCGAGGAAGAGTGCCGCCTCGGTGGCGGTGAACAGCAGATAGGGGCGGTCGCGCCATGGGTTCGACGGCGGGGCGGGAAGCGCGGACGCCGTGGAGTCGGTGACCACCCGGGAGGGCGAGGGCGGTTCCGCGCAGCGCAGGGTGAGCAAGGCGGCGACGAGGAAGCTGAGCACGTTGCCGACGAGCAGTGCCTGGTAGGCGTGGTCCGTGCCGACGGCGAGGGCGAGCGCACCGGCAAGGCCACCGATGGCCCAGCCCGCGTTGGACACGGTGCGCTGCACGGCTTGGTACTTGGTGCGATCGGGGCCCGCGATGCGGGCGGCGTACAGCTTGGTGAGGACGTTGGCCCCGCGGTCGGCCAGGCTGTTCACGGACGAGTACAGCAGGAGCAGGGAGAAGTTGTCCGTCGTCAGCAACGCTAACAGGGCGATCGCCTGCTGAAGTTGGGCGCCGATGAGGACGCGGGTGACGGGGAACCGGTCGGCGAGGTGACCCGCGAGCGGCGCGCCCGCGATACCGACGGCGCCCGAGACCCCCATGAGCACACCGACCTCGGCGACGGAGAGCCCGGTGACCAGGGTGAAGTAGAGGGCGGCCGCCCCCATCCACAGCCCGGTTCCCGCCTTGTTGATCAGGGCGATCCAGAGCATGCGGCGGCCGTCGAGACCCCCTGGTATGCGTGCGTACAGCGCGGCCCGGCCACGGCTGATCCTCACCACTCCCCCTTGGCTTCCCACTTGACTCCGACTTTTGTACTGATACATACTTACTTACGTGGCAGCACAATATGCGATCAAGGGCACGACCGCCAAGGGCATTACCTCGTCGGTCGAACAGGCCGTGGCCGAAGGCGGTTTGGGCCCCGGCGACGCCCTGCCTCCGGTACGGAAACTGGCCGATGACCTCGGGGTCAGCGCGGGCACGGTGGCGACGGCGTACAAGGAGCTCCGGCGGCGCGGAATCGTGGTGACGCGCGGACGTGGCGGAACGGCGGTCGCGGCGGCGCCCGCGGTCGGCACGCGCCGGCCCCCGAGAGTGCCGCACGGGGTGCGCGATCTGGCGGGCGGCCATCCGGACCCGGCACTGATGCCGGTGCTGCTGCCGCCCGAGCGTGTGGCCCCCGTCCTCGGTTCGCACCGCGGCTCGCCGCGCCGTACGCGACTCGAGGAGCTGTCCCGCGAGTGGTTCGCCCGCGACGGGATCCCCGACGACCGGGTGACCTTCGCGCACGGGGCACTGGACTGCATGGCACGGCTGCTCTCCACGGAGCTGATGCCGGGTGACGCGGTGGCCGTCGAGGACCCGGGCTTCCACCATCTCCTCGATCTGGTACCGGCGTTGGGGCTGCGCATGGTGCCGGTCGCGGTGGACGACGAGGGGATCCGGCCGGACGCGTTGACCCTCGCGCTGCGGGCCGGGGCCCGGGCGGTGGTGTGCAGCCCGCGGGGGCAGAACCCGGTGGGCGGCTGCTTCTCGGAGGCGCGACGCGACGCCCTGCTCGAAGCACTCGGCGGCTTCCCGGACGTCCTGGTCATCGAGGACGACCACAACGCGGAGGTCGCGGGCGCCCCGTCGTACGCGCTGGCTTCCGGCGGTCTCGCGCGTTGGGCCCAGGTGCGGACCGTGTCCAAGCATCTGAGCGTCGACCTGCGGTGGGCGGCACTCGCGTGCGACGCGACGACGCTGGCCCGGCACGAGGGTCAGATGCTGCTCACTTCGGGGTGGGTCAGCCATCTGCTGCAGGAGACGGTCGAGCGCACGATGCCCGATCCCGCCGCGCGCAGCCTTGTCGGGCGGGCCGAACAGACCTATACCGAGCGGCGCGAGGCGCTGATCGCGGAGCTCGCGCGGCACGGGATCGCGGCGCGCGGTGCGAGCGGGATGAACGTGTGGGTGCCCGTGCGGGACGAGTCCGCAGTGGTCAACGGCCTGCGCTCACACGGGTGGTGGGTGGCCGCGGGCTCACGCTTCCGCATCGCCGCGCCCACCGCCGTACGGATCACCACAGCCGCCCTTGAGGTTCCGGAAGCGGCCCGGTTCGCCGCGGACTTCGCCGCGGTGCTCGACGACTCCGAGGCCACGTACGGAGGTTGAGGCCGGCGCGGTGGACAATCGAGCACAAGGCGCAACGCACTAGGCGGACGGTGGGGGCAAGCGGATGATCAGCTGGCGTCGGCTCGACGAACCGGACTTCCCCCTGCTGCGGCGGTGGCTGGCGCAGCCGTTCGTCGCACGCTGGTGGAACCACGAGACGTCGCCCGAGGCGGTGGCGCGCGGCTTCGGCCCGGCGGCGCGTGGCGAGGAGCCGTCGGAGGACCTGCTCATGCTGCTGGACGGCGAGCCTTTCGGTCTCGTCCAGCGCTGCCGCTTCGCCGACTATCCCGAGTACGGGGACGAGTTGGCCGGGCAGGCGGAGGTCCCCGAGGGCGCGATGTCCATCGACTACCTGATCGGGGAGCCCTCGTACGTCGGCAGGGGTCTCGGTACGCTCATGATCCGGGCGATCGTCGAGGCCACCTGGAGCGATCACCCCGAGGCCACCGCGGTGCTCGTCCCCGTGCACGTGGGCAATCACGCGTCCTGGCGTGCCCTGGAGAAGGCGGGCCTGCGGCGGATCGCCGAGGTGTCGCTGGAACCCGACAACCCCCTCGACGACCGCGCCCACCACCTCTACCGGATCGACCGGCCCGCCCCGTGACGCGGCCGGCCCGGCTCAGCCCTGTGCCGGAGGCGTGATCCGGTCGAGGCGCTCCCGCTGCTCCGCGCTCAACCGGAGACCGGCCGCGGCGACGTTCTCCGCCAGATGGTCGAGCGAGGCGGTGCCGGGAATCGGCAGCACGACCGGCGAGCGGTCGAGCAGCCAGGCCAGCGCCACCTGCGCCGCGGTGGCGTCGAGTTCGGCCGCGACCGCCGCGATCTCGGCCGCCCCGGTCGAGGCCGCCGGGTGGACCGGCCGCCAGGGCAGGAAAGCGATCCCCGCCGCGTCACAGGCGTCCAGCACGGCTTCGTGCTCCCGGTCCAGCACGCTGTAGCGGTTCTGCACGCTCGCCACGTCCACGATCTGCCGTGCCTCGTGCAGCTCGTCGGCGGTGACCTCCGACAGGCCGATGTGACCGATCCTGCCGTCGAGTTGGAACTCCCGCAGCGTGCCGAGCTGATCGGCGAGCGGCACCTTCGGGTCGAGGCGGTGCATCTGCAGGAGCCCGATCCGCTCCACGCGCAGTCGGCGTAGGGCCTGCTCGACCTGCTCACGGAGGAACTCCGGCCGTCCGTTGGTCCGCGCCTCCTCGCCGGGGCCCGGGCGCTCGATCGCGACCTTGGTCGCGATGAGCAGGTCGTCCGGGTACGGATGCAGCGCTTCGACCAGGAGTTCCTCGTTGGCGCCCCACCCGTACATGAACGCCGTGTCGATCAGCGTGATGCCCAGCTCCACGGCCCGCCGGGCCACCGCGATGGAAGCCTCCCTGGCCGCTCCGGCCTCGGTCGCCAGGCGCATCGCCCCGAATCCGATGCGGCGGACAGGGATCTCACCGCCGATACGGAAGGTGCTCGATGTCATGTGTCGTGTCTCCCCCTCTTGGATGTGCCCGGGCCGAGTCGGCGCCGCTTGCGCAGCATGTGGGTCACCCAGACCACGAGCCCGACCACTGACAGCACCACCGCCCCGCCCACGAGGATGATGCCACCGAACCTGCGCGTCCCGTCCCGCCAACCCCTCTGATCCCAACGGGAATTACGCACTCCCGTGCATTGTCGGCTCACCACGCCCGGTTCAGGGTGTTGCCTCCCACAAGGCCTCAAGAAGGGTTCCCTTCATGCGAAGACGAGTCTTTGCCCGCGGTCTGGCCATCACCGGCGCGGGGTTGACCCTCCCCGTCCCGTTATCCGGTGCTGCCACCGCACGACCCGGAGCTGTGGCAGCAGCCTGGCAGCAGGTCGCCGCACCGGCCGCACAGGAGGCCGCCCACCTGCTCGCGGTCGCCGCCGCGGGCCCCGGACTCGCCTGGGCCGTGGGCGAGCAGGGTCGCAACGGAGGCACGCTCGGCACCCCGCTCGCCCTCAGCTGGAACGGCTCCGACTGGTCACGGACCGACCTCTCCCACCTGACGTACAGAGGCGGACTGCGCGCGGTCGCCGCCTCACCGGACGGCACGTCGACGGACCGCACCGCCTGGGCCATCGGCACCGACACCGCCGGGCACGACCAGCTCCTGGCGTGGGACGGCACCACCTGGCGCGAGAAGGACTTTCCCGGGCGGGGCGAACCGGGGACACGGCTGACCGATGTCACCGCTGCCTCCGGCGGCCGGTTCTGGGTGTCGGGGCGGCACGGTGACCGCGCCGGCCTGCTGCGAGGTGACGGCACGACGTGGCGCTGGTGCCGGCCGCTGCCGGACGAGGCCGCGCCCACGCCGACCGGCGTCCATGTAACGCCCGGCGGTGAGGTGTGGGTCCACGGCGACATCATCGCCCGCTGGGACGGCGCCTGGACGGTGGTGCCCCGCACGCTCGGCATCCGTGCCTCGGTGACGGGACTGCTCCCGGTCGCGCACGACGACATCTGGCTCACCGGCTTCGCGTACGGCGTGGGCGGGCCGCCCGGCAAACCGCCCGGTGTCACGCTGCAGCACTGGGACGGCGCCCAGTGGACCAACGTCCAGGCGCCCTTCACCGTCGGCCTGTTGAGCGGCATCGCGGGGGACGCCACAGGGCAGCCGGACCGGATCTGCGGCTGGGACTTCTGGGACCAGAAGCGCGCCCACTACCTGCGCTGGGACGGAGCGGCCTGGCTCAGCGAACGCGGACCGGAGACGCCGTCCACCTATCTGCCCCAGGCCATCGCCCCCATCCCCGGCACGGACGGCGGCCACTGGTCGGTGGGCACGACCTCCTTCTCGCCGTTCCCACCCGCCCAGCTCCGCGTGGAACGCTTCGGCTGACCCTTGAGCCCTGCCCCTTGAGCCCTGCCCCTTGAGCCCTGACCCTTGAGCCCGCCGCCCCGATCCGGCTCCTAGGCCCTCGGCGTGATACTGAAGTCGAAGGCGGAGGTTCCGGGGTCCACCGCGGTCACCCCGCCGTCGACGGTCAGGGACGCGCCGTTGACGAAGGAGGCGGCGGGCGAGAGCAGCCAGGAGATCGCCTCGGCGACCTCCTCCGGCTCCCCCGGCCGGCCCGCCGGGACGAGCCGCGTCGCTTCGTCGTACGCCGCGTCGGCCCCGCCGTCCCCGAGGCCGGCCTCCTCGGCGAACCGGGTCATGCGCCGGTCGGCCATCTCGGTGCGCACCCAGCTGGGGCACACGGTGTTGGCGCGCAGACCGGCCTTGCCGTAGTCGACAGCGAGGGAGCGGCACAGCTGGAGCAGCGCCGCCTTCGACGTGGCGTACGCGGCGTTGGCCACGCCGTTGCGCAACGCGGCGACCGAGGCCACCGCGACGACCGAGCCGCGCGCCTCGAGGAGGTGAGGAAGCGCGGCCCGCATCAGCAGGAAGGGACCCGTCAGGTTGGTGCGCAGCACGGCTTCCCAGTCCTCGTCGGACAGGTCGCCGACCGCCCCGCTGCGCCCCACCCCGGCGTTGAGCACGAGCCCGTCGATGCGGCCGTAGGCCTCGACGGCCGCGTCGACGAGACCGGCGACCTCCGCGGGATCGCCCGTGTCCGCGGGGTGGGCCAGCGCACCGGTCTCCTCGGCGACACGGCGCAGCGGCTCGGGGCGCCGTCCGGAGACGACGACACGGTGACCGGCCGCGCGCAGCTGCCGGGCGGTGGCGGCACCGATGCCCGTCCCACCGCCCGTGACGACGACAACTCGGCTTTCCGTCATGCCTGTTCAGCCTCCGAACGCGGTCGTGAGCACATGGCCGTGATCATACGTAGGCCGCTCACGGCCGCGTTCGGATGGCCTGTCCGAAGGCCCTCACGGGCCCGTCGGCCTACTCGTCGATCGCCGCGCCGAACGCCGCGCCCGTGCCCGGCGCGCCCAGCGACTCCGCGCCGTAGGTCCACGACCCGGACGCGGTGACGCCGCCCGACCCCGCGTTCAGGACCCACACGATGCCGTCACCGGCGTTCTCGCGGGGTGCGGCGGCCAGGAGACCGAAGCGGCCGTCGCGGTTCGGGTCCGTCAGACGCACCTGGGCGCCCCACTTGTCGCCCTTCTCGGCCTCACCGGGGATGTCCGCGGAGTTCTGGTCCCACGACTTGGCACCGGCCCCCGTCAGGCCGAACTCGGAGCCACGCAGCACCCAGGCCGCCCCGGCGTCCGCGACCGTGCCGATGTCCTCGCCGGGGGCGCCGATGGCGACGTCCGCGTATCCGTCGCCGTTCGTGTCCGCCACGGACAGGTCGGCGCCCCAGCCGTCGCCGCGCTCGGCGACGCCGGGTACGTCCGCGCTGTCCTGCGTCCACCACTTGGCCTCGTCCTTGAGGCCGCCCGCATCGCCGTAGCGGACGCCGACCAGGCCGCCGGTCTGCGTCTCGCCCCCGTCGTCCGGGGAGTTGGGCTCGCCGGTCACCAGGTCGTCGAAGCCGTCGTGGTTGATGTCGCCGGACGCGGCGACGGGTCCGCCGCGCAGGTCGTGCTCGTACTTGAGGCCGTCGGCGTTGCCCGAGAAGTACGCGGACCAGCCGTGCCCCGGCTCGTCGCCCACGGTCACGCCGGACACGACGAGATCCGCGTAGCCGTTGTCGTCGTAGTCGCCGGTGGTGAGCGACTTCGGCGTGATGTCGCGCTCCTCGGCCGCCGCGGAGAGCCGCTTGGTCTCCTGGTGTCGCAGCGGGGCCCGCCCGTCGGCCTGCGGCGCGGCGTCGTACGCGAAGAGCTCCAGGTCGTCGCGGTCCAGTACGGCGAGGATGTCGCCCGGCGTCTCGTCGGTGTGGTGCGCGGCGGCGAGGCTCAGGCCGAACTGCTCGCCCTTGGTGGGCTCCTGGGTCTCCAGCCAGTCGCTGGCGGCACCGCTGAGGCCGTCCTTCGAGCCCCACAGGATCGCGGCCCCACCCGCGTCCGCCGTGTCGCCGATGTCCTCGCCGGGGATGCCGACGACCGCGTCGTCGAAGCCGTCGGCGTCCAGGTCACCGGTGGCGACGGCCGTACCGAAGCCGTCGGCCGCCTCGGCGGCGCCCGCGACACCGGCCGTCGACTGGCTGAACCGGTCGACGGAGGTGGTGTTCATGCCCCTGGAGGAGCCGTACTGGGCGGTGACGAGACCGGCGCCCTTCTGGCCGCTCACCGTCGCCCCCGGGGCTCCGACCAGCACGTCCTCGTATCCATCGCCGTTGAAGTCACTGTTGCGGTCGTCGGCGTGCGTACCCCCGGGGGTGCCGGCGACGGCGGAGGGGGCGGCGACGATGCCCGCTCCGCTGAGAAGGAGGAATGAGGCCGCGGCGAGGGCGGCCGAACGGTTCTTGCGCACGAGCGGCTCCTGAGAAGGAAAGTGGCCGGGCAGGCGCGAGGGTGTCCGGAAAGGGCCCGTTCCTTGTCCGGCGCCCTGTTCGACACCGGATGGGGCACAAGGGTTGTACGCGACCCCCTGCTCGGAAGCGGGGCGTGTCATTCCCTCTGAGATCATGGCCGCCACAGGACCGCCGCAGAACGGGAGAGACAGCGCGTGCCCCAGAACCGAGTGACCTTCCGGGTGGTGTACGCGACAGATCCGCCGGCCGTCGTCAACTGGGGCGGCGGTGAACGGCACGGCGCCGACGACGCGTTCGGCCGCCTCTGCCGTGACCCCGCCGGGCCCGAGCGTGACCCCCGCCGCTCGCTGCGTTCCTTCCACATCGTTCCCGACGGCCGGGCGCCGGTCGTGCGGGTGACCACCGAGCAGCCGCTCGACTCCCGTGCGAGCGGGCGCCCCGCGGCCTACCGCGTCGACGACGCCGCCGGTGCCCCGCTCGCCAGGATCACCTTCCGACGCCGCCCCCTGCTGCGTCTCGGCCGCACCCGGTGGACCGTCGAGCCCGTCGCGGGGCCCGCGCTCCGGGGTTATCGGGGGCGCCTGGTGTGGTGGGTCCTGTGGTGGCCCGTCGGCCTGCCGCTCGCCCTGGTGTGGGGCATCACCTCGCTGCTGGGTGAGGGCGACGGCGGCTTCGGTGCCCCGCGCCGGATCATCTGGCGTGACGCGTCCCGCCGGGCGCGGCTCGTCTTCCGGGGTATCGCCGACGAGTACCGGGTGCTCGGCCAGGACCTGGACCCGCGTGTGGTGGCCGCGCTGGTGGCCCTGCACCAGTCGTTCGACCCTTCCGAGGGGGGCGGGGCGCTGGGCTGGTACGAGAGGGCGTGAGCGACGCCCGGCGGCTCAGCGGGCCTTCTTGGTGACCACGAACCGGTCGATGACCAGGTGGTCGATCTCGGTGGCGAGGAAACACTCCAGCGCGTCCCGCGGCGAGCAGACGATGGGCTCTCCGGCCACGTTGAACGAGGTGTTGAGCAGGCAGGGCACGTCCGTCTTGGCCGTGAAGGCGCGCAACAGCCGTGCGAGCGCGGGATTCTGCCGGTCGTCGACCGTCTGGACGCGCGCCGTGCCGTCCACGTGGCAGGCGCCGGGGATGCGCTCCTGGTACTCCTCGCGCACCGGGAAGACGAACGTCATGTACGGGGACGAGGTCTTCTTGCCCATGTCGAAGACGCGGGGTGCCTCCGACGCGAGGACGACCGGCGCGAACGGGCGGAAGGGCTCCCGGTGTTTGACCCGGAGGTTGATGATGTCCTTGATGTCGGGGAAGGCCGGGTTGGCGAGGATGCTGCGGTTGCCCAGGGCGCGCGGCCCGAACTCGGCCCGGCCCTGAAACCAGCCCACGACGTTCTTCCCGGCCAGCAGGCCCGCCGTCCTCTCGGCGGCGGCGGAGACATCGGGCTCCTCCTGCCACTCCACGCGGTCGGCGTACTCCCCCAGCACGTCGAGGATCTGCCGTTCCTCGTACGAGGGCCCCAGATAGGGCGTGGTGACCGCGTCAGCGGGCCGGTTCCTGAGACCGGCGGCGTAGACGGCCGCGCCGATGGCGACGCCCGGGTCGCTGGCCCCGAAGCTGACCTCCATGCCGGTGAACGAGGACCGCTGAAGCATCTTCGTGTTGGCCACGCAGTTGAGCGCGAGGCCGCCCTCGAAGAGCAGGGTGTCAAGGCTGGAGAGGGCGGTCAGTTTCCGCAGCTGATGGGCGGTGACGGCCTCGACCATGTGCTGGGCGAACCCGGCGACCTTGACCCGGAAGTCGAACTCCTCGCGCTTCTCGCTGTCGCCGCCGAACAGCTCGTCGAACAGCGCGTGGTACGCCCCGACGTCCGCGGGGACGGAGAGGGTGTACGAGCCGTCCTCGTGCAGGCGCACGACGTGTTCGAGCAGGGGGTTGTGCTGGGGCGATGGGCCATAGGCGGCCAGGCCCATGACCTTGTACTCGTCGTTGTTGGGCACGAATCCCAGGTAGCGGGTGATCCTTCCGTAGGCCACACCGAGCGAGCTGGCCATGCCGACGGTGCCCTCGTCGAAGAGGCGGACCACGCCGTCGCGCAGCTCGCCCATGACCGCGGAGAGGGTCTCGGCCCGGCCGTCGCTCACCAGGAAGGCGGCGTCGCCCCCGCCGGCCAGGTAGGCGCCGCACATGAGGTGGGCCAGGTGATGGGGCACCAGGGTGAGCTTGTTGGGGTCCAGCGCGTGGCCGGTGCGCCGGACGAAGTCGTCGTACACCGCCTCGCGGCTGAGCATCCCGGTGTAGAGCTCGCCCGTGCGCCGCAGTGAGTCGAACTTCGCCGCGACCGGCAGGTCGGAGTCGCATATCCCCGCGATCATCTCCTCCGCCACGGTCGGCGAGAAGCGCCAGGGGAAAGCGACGACGTCGACCTGGTCGAGTTCGACACCGGCGGAGTCCAGGCACCATCTGATCGCGTCGGCCGGGAAATCGGAGGTCTTCTTGACCCGGCTCAGCCGTTCCTCCTCGACGGCGGCGACCACTTCGCCGTCGATGGTCAGGGCAGCCGCCGCATCGTGACCCACCAGAAGATTACGGGCGGCACCGGTCGCCCCGTAGAGACGTCCGAAGAGTTCCGCACCCCTGGTGAATCCGTTGTAACCGAGCACGATCACGGGCTTTCATCCTCCTTGTCGGAACACCTTGCCACTGCAATTCGAGCGGTCATAACCTGGGGCCGAACACCCGTGACCGAAAGGATCCATTCGTGGGCAACGATTCTTCTCCAACCCCTCTGACCAGCACAGTCGTCGCGGAAGGCTTCGACCGCTGGAGCCCTCCGCTGCACAAGGAATTCGAGACCAACTCCCAGAACGGCCACGTGGGTCAGACCCTGGTGAAAGAGACCGAATCGGCGCGCATATGGGAAACACATCTCCAGCCCGGAGAACGCATTCCTGTTCACCGGCACGTACTCGACTATGCGTGGACAGCTCTCACCGATGGCCTGGCCCGCCAGCACGCGAGCGACGGCAGCAGCCGGGAGATCTCCTATCGTCGCGGGGCGACCCGGTATTTCAGCTTTGCCGAAGAGCGTCATCACCTCCACGACCTGAAAAACATCGGCGACTCTGTTCTGTCGTTTCTGGTCGTCGAGATGAAAGACGGGGCCAACAAGCCACTGCCGTTGGCGGATGGCGCCGCCGACGCCTGATCCCGCTCACAGTGCGGCGGAGAGCGCGGTGAGCAGGGCGTCGTTCGCGCGCCGGTTGCCGATGGAGACGCGGCAGGTGGCGGGGATGAGGAAACCGACGTCGGCGACCACGATTCCCGCCTGGCGCAACTGCTCCATGACGCGCTCGTGCTTGTGCAGCCGCACCAGCAGGAAGTTGGCCTCCGAGGGGAACACCCGCTCCACCGCGGGGTGTTCGGCCAGCATCCCGGCCATCCGGTCACGCTCGGCCCGGATGTGCCGGATGCTGGCGAGCACCCGGCGGGTGCGGGTCAGCCGGTCCCGCACGGCGGCCTGCGACGCGTCGGTGAACCCGAAGGGCACCTGCACCCGCCGCAGCGCCTCGATGATCCCGGGTTGCGCAAGGGCGATCCCGCACCGCGCGCCGGCGAGCCCCCAGGCCTTGGAGAGCGTTCTGAGCACGATGAGGTTGTCGTGCTCGGCAACGAGACCGGCGTACGAGGGCTTCTCGCTGAACTCGACATACGCCTCGTCGATCACGACGAGGCCTCGCGTGCCGGTGACGAGAGCCCGCACCCGCTCCGGGTCGAGCCTGGTCCCCACGGGGTTGTTCGGATCGCACAGGATGGTGACCCGCGGATCGGCGGCCAGGATCCGCTCCGTGTCGAGCTCGGACAAGTCGTCGCCGCGCAGCGGCACTTCGACCAGCGGCAGCCGCAGCAGTCGGGCGAAGTGGGCGTAGAGCGGAAAGGTGGGCGGTGTGACGCACACGCTCTCACCGGGAGAGGCGAGCGCCGCCAGGAGCAGCATGACGCCGTCGACCGAACCGCTGGAGAACAGCAGATGGTCCGCTGTCAGGGTCTCCGTGCCCTCGTGGCCCGGCAGCTTCGCGATCGCGTCCAGGTAGGCGCGGGCGAGTTCCGCCGTGTCGAGATGGGGGTACTGGCCCGCGGTGCCCAGGAACGGGTTGGTGTTGCTCGACAGGTCGATGGTGTCGAACCGTGGCTGGCGGCGGGCACGCGCCGGGCCCGGCACCGGCACGGTCGTGACGGGCGGTGCCGCGAAGCGCGACAGCGCCGGCTCCGCCTCCGTGGCCTGCGGGACCGTGCGGCCCTCGGCCCGCAGCCAATGGTCAAGGGGGACGAACAGGTCGGCTCCGAGGCGGCGCTTGACGTCCGTCTCCCCCGGGCCGAGATGGACCCAGTGCAGGCCCGCGCGTCCGGCGTCGAGGTAGAGCCCGTACAGGGCCGCGGCGTGGAGATCACTCGGCGCGGCGTCACAGGCATCGGGGTCGGTGGCTTGCGCCAGGTGGTAGAGCCCCCGGCCGTTGTGGGACCTGGCGGTGAGTACGACCTGGACGACGGTGTCGCCCCTGCGGCGCACGAGCATCTCCGTGCGGTCCGCCAGCGCTCCTCCCGCCAGGGCGTCGAGGGCCGCCGCGTTGTACGGGTTGTGGCCGCCTGCGGTGCGCTCCGCCCAGCGACGGTGCAGTTCCACGAAGGCATCCCGCGCCCAAGGCGCCCCGCCGAGCTCGCTCAAGCGCATCCGCTCCCAGGTGAGGCCGCGGGAGAGCGCGTCATGGCGGCGGCGCAGGGCGCGCTGTCGCCCGCCGCCCACGCGGGCGCGCAGCACGTCGTCCACGTCGCCCGTCAGTCGCACGACGCACTCGGAATCGGCGGCCAGGGGCACGAAGCCTGCCGCCCGCAGCGCGCGGGCGTCGTCGGTGCGGCGCACATTGGGCACGAGGATCTGCCGTACGTCCAGCGCCTCGGCGCGGCGCACCAGCGCCTCGACGGCGTGGGCGGAGGGAGCGGGGCTTGTCGGGTGGTAGAGGGCCGCACCGCCGATCAGGGTGGGGCGCTCCAGGGCTTGGGGGTCCAAGGTGCCCAGAGCGCCCTGGCCGCCGACCAGTCGGGACAGGGCCCCCACCGGTTCGCGGGCTCCGAGGGCGGCACCGAGCGCCTCCTGCAACGCCTCCGTGTCTGTGGGCCTGCGCATGTCAGTGTTCCCCTCCTCGCTCCGTCGCGGACCGGCCGACGTGGGCCCCGACGCGGTCGCGGTACTCCTCGAACAGCTCGGCCAGGGTGCGGGCGATACCGGTCTTCCAGTCGACGGAGCAGTCGCCGATGAGACCCCGGCGGAGATCGTGGTCGAAGATCGCGGTCTCGCGGCTGTAGTCGCTGCGGTCGAGCTGGACCGGTACGCCCGTGAGCGCGGACATGTACTCGAGCAGGTCGGTCATGCCGACCTCCTCGTCCCCGCCCCAGTTCACCACCCGAGCGGGCGTCCCCGCCGCGCCCCACAGCAGCGGCACCTGCCGGACGAGGTCATCGGTGTGCAGCAGGTTGCAGTAGTTCTGCCCTTGCCGGGGCACCGCGCACGGCTGTCCGGCGCGCATCTGCCTGAACAGGATCATGGGGACACCGCCGTGGCCGTACGGCCCGTAGGCGATGTTGAGCCGGGCGATCACCGTCGGCAGTCCGAGCGCCTCCGCCAGACCCCGCGCCACTCCTTCGGCGGCGAGCTTGCCGACGGGGTACGTCGGCAACCAGGGCACCGCGCCGCCCACGGCGTCTGACTCGCGGTAGCGGTGGGTGCTGTCGGCCCGGTTGTAGACCACTCCGGACGAGACGTACAGGAACGCCTCGGCGGTGGCGCAGTGGGTCATCAGGCGTGCGGTGCCCGCGGCGTTGACGCGCGCGGTCTCCGCGAAGTCCTTGCCGTCGCCCCGGTGCACCGCCGAGTGCAGTACGTGGGTGAAGTCGCCCGGCAGTCCGGTCAGTTCATCGGCGGCCATGTCCCAGGTGAAGGTGTGTGCGCCCATCTCCTCCAGGGCCTTGCGGGCGGCCGGGTCGCCGAACCGGCCCAGGCACCACACCTCGTTGTCCGCCGCGAGAGCCTCGGCGACAGGCATCGCGACCTGCCCGGTGCCACCCGTGACGAGAATCTTCTTGCCTCGCATTCTGGTGTCCGTCCTTAGCCGAGCGCGTGGCTCAGTTCGTGCCGCAAGGTTGCCTGGAAGGTCTGTACGTGCTGCGGGCTCATCAGGGTGTAGTGCTCGCCGTCGACCTCGATGTACCGGTTGGCCTTACGGGTGAAGTCGTCCCAGTGGCGCAGCTGGTCGTCCAGCCATTCCTGTTTGGTGCCCTTGAGCGGGGTGCAGTAGAAGACGCGAACGTCTTCGACCGTTCCCGAGGGCTCGTAGGTGCGGCCCAGGTGAACCATGTTCTGCGCCAGGTGCACCCAGGTGGTGAACTGCTCTACGGTCAGGTCGAGTTCGACCAGGCGCCGCTTGGGCGCGTGGTCGATGAGGTGGGCGAGCTGCTCGGCTTCAGGCAGTGGACGCAGGGTGGCGGTCAGGCCCTCGATGTCGGCGGGGGCGATCAGCTCCAGGAACAGGGCCAGGTTGATCGCGCCGTCGGTGAAGGTGATCTCGTTCATGCGGCCGGAGATGCTCGGCGGCAGGTTGAAGACGCCCACGAACTTGACCTCGTCACCGTCGGCCTCGAGGCGTTTGGCGATCTCGAAGGCGACGGCCGCGCCGTAGGAGTACCCGGCCACGGCGTACGGCCCGCTCGGCTGGGTCCGCCGGATCGCCTCCACATAGGTGGTGACCATCTCGTCGAACGACGCGAAATGACTCTCGCCCTGCCCGAATCCGCGGGCCCGCAGCGCGTAGAAGGGCCGCTCGCCGGTGAAGTACTTGGCGAGGTTGACGAACACCAGCACCTCCCCCAGGCCGGGATGGACGCAGAACAGCGGCGTGCCGTCCCCGGTGACCTGCAAGGGCACCAGCGGTTCGTAGGCACCGTCTCCGCCGGCGCCGCGTGCGGCGGTCAGGCGGCCGGCCAGTGCGCGCACGCTGGGGGCCTGAAGGAGCGTGGACATCGGTACGTCGTCGATGCCGAACTCGGTCTGTATCTCCAGCTTGAGCCGCAGGACATCGAGCGAGGTACCGCCCAGGTCGAAGAAGCCGGCGGTCGCCGGGATCTTCTGGGTGTCCAGGACGCGGGCGTAGATGTCGGCCAGAGTGATCTCGGCGTCGCCCCGCGGCGCCACGTAATCGCCGAGGAAGCGGGTGCTGACCTCGTCGGAGCGGCGCGCGGCGGCGTCCATGCCTCCTGCCTCGACGGCCGCCCGCAGCCGCGAACGCTGGATCTTGCCGAGGTTGCCGCGGGGGATCTCGGCCTCGGCGACGGGCAGGATCAGCTGGGGCCTGAAGCCCCAGTGCATCACGGTGGAGCTGCGGATCGCGACCAGGGCCCGGTACACGGCCGAGTCGTCGGCGGGGTCGCCCGCGGGGACGAACGCGACGGCGAGTTGCTCCGAATCGGCGCCGTCGGGCCGGATCGGGAAGGCCGCGACCTGGCCGCGCCGTACGCCGTCCAGCTCGTCGAGGACCGCTTCCAGGTCGTGGCTGTAGTAGTTGACGCCGTTCACGATGACGGAGTCCTTCGTCCGGCCGACCAGCGTCAGCCGACCCTCCGAGTCGAGGCGTCCCAGGTCCCCGGTGCGGAACCAGCCGTCGGGGGTGAAGGCCTGGGCGGTGGCCTGGGCGTTGCCGTGGTAGCCGTCGGTGACCATCGTGCCGCGCAGCTGTACCTCGCCGGACCCGTCCGTGGTGGGCCGGTCGGTGGAGGCGAGGACCGTGCCGTCGCCGTCCACGACGCGGATGTGCAGGCCTCGCACGGGACGGCCCAGCGGAGGGAATTCCGTGTCCAGGTCCCGGGCGGCGAACTCACGGTTGAAGACGCTGCCCGCGCACGTCTCGGTCATTCCGAACGCGGGCACGATCACGTCCTCGCGCAGTCCGTGGGGCGCGAGCGCGTCCAGGAACGCCCGGACGGTGCCGGTCACGGTGGCCTCGCCGCCGGAGATGATGTGGCGCACCCACGACAGGTCCAACTCCGCGGGTAGGAGGGGGCGTTGCGCAAGGGCCTGGTTGATCTGCCCGAACAGGAAGTTGGGCGTGAAGGTCACTCTCACCCGGTGGGCGGCGAGCAGCCTGAGGAATTCCACGGGGTCCGCGAGCACCGTGGCCGGTGTCGCCATGACCTGGTCGGCTCCGTTGAACATCGGCAGCAGGTTCGCCTCGATCGCGGCGATGTGGTCGGCCGATATCCAGTTCAGCGAGGTGTCGTCGGGCCCCAGGTCCAGCGCCCCCGCCTTCCCGGCCTGTGCGGCGAGGAGGTTGGCGTGGGTGAGCCTGACCGCCTTGCTCGATCCGGTGGATCCTGAGGTGAGCATCAGGACGGCGAGGTCGTCCGGGGCGGGCGCGTGGAGGTGGTCGTCGTCGGCCGCGGCATGGCTCAGTTCCTCCACCGTCACCGCCCGCAGGCCGACTTCGGGCAGATCGCCCTGGGACTCCTTGGAGAGGATCACCAGCGGGTCGCCCAACAGCGTGCGCAGGTGCTCCAGTTGCGTACGCCACCGGGCGGGATCGGCGGGCGGCGCGACCGGGCAGGGCACGACGCCGGCCAGGACGCTCCCCCAGAAAGCGCGGAAGAAATTCTCGGGATCGTGGGCGGAGATCAGCACCCGTTCGCCCGGTGCGGTGCCGTGATTGCGCAGTCCTTGGGCGATCCGGCCGGCACACTCCCGTAACTCGGCGTACGAGAGGAATGATCCGCCGATGAAGGTGATGCCTCGCGATGTGTCCCGAGCCGCACGCTCGAGCAGTTGCGGGAGCGTCGAAGCGTGACGTTGATCCGGCATAGGGATGACGACCTCCGATCAGAGAAAAGCACCGTGGCTGGGCATACGGCTCGGGCCAGGCGTCAGGGCCGGCGCGTTTCGGCACCCAGGGGAAGGTGTCGAGCTCACAATTTCTCGCGATCCAGAATTTTCTTGTGACGACCGCCTGTGGGTGGGCGGATACCGTCAAGCGCCGACCTCGTTGAAGCGCACGATCTCGTCGATCGTCTTCTGCAGCTTCAATTCATCCGGGTCGGATACGATCGCCTGGCCGAATCGGCCGTACGGGCCGATCGACGCGTCGGGCGACAAGGGGTATTGGATTTCGTCGAAGGAGAAGTTCCGCTCGAAATCCTGTTGGGTCAATGTGCCGTCGGCGGAGCGGCGCAGGAGGATGTATCCGTAAAACCGGTCGGGCACACGGTCGTCCGGGATTCGCGCCGGCTCTTCGCCGAGGGCAAGGCTGATTTCCACGTCGAAGAGGTCGACACCGAATGTCAGTTGGTTGACCTGCGGGGACAGCGCCCCCGGAAGCCGGATGGCGCACTCGCCGAACGTCAGCCCGGCTTCCCGCGCGAACGCTTCCATGTGAAAGACGCAGTCCGGTGCGCCGAGGCTTTCCAGCACGTGCCCGGCGAGCCGCTCGGCCTGCCGGAACAGGTCCGGATGCAGCCTGCGGTCCAGGATGTGCGCGGACAGGATGCCGCCCTGCACGGCGCTGAGCGGCGAGATGTGGTTGCTGCTCACGGACGACCACTGGAGACGCCCGTTCCTCCAGATGCCGTCCATGTAGACCTCGGGGGCGTCGATGAAGGACTCGGCGACGATCTCGACGTCCGACTGGCCCGGGAAAAGCTCCAGGGCCCGCGCGTACTCTTCGGGAGAACGCACGACGCTCGTACGCAGCGAACCGGCTCCGATCGCCGGCTTGATGACGAAGACGTCGCCCAGTTCCCTGGAGAGCTCCAGGAATGACGTGTCCTTCGATACGTACCGACAGCGCGCCCGCTGGACGTGCGACGGCAACTTGCTCTTCTGGAGATATTTGTCCCGGAAATTGAGGACGGCTCTTGAGTCGACGTTTCCGGGGAGGTTCAGCTGCTGCCGCAAGTAGGTGGCGCTGAATACGCCCATTTCATGGACGGTGAGCACTCCTGCCACATCATCGACATGCGCGGAGACCACCGCTCGCCATACTTCCTGAATGTTCTCGATGTCGGCGACCCGCTTGGAGCGTCGCCCCTTCGGAGCGCCGGAAGGAGCCTGCACGATATAGCAGGGATCCAGTCCCCTGCGCCGGAGAACTTGGTCCAGGTCATCCCTGTAACCGATGACAATCATCGTCGGCATGCTCGTCTCCCCGAATTAAAGCTAGCCAACCAACTCGTCGCATCCTGTCACACGGGTTACAGCCGTGTGGATATGCAAAATCATGATCATTTGCCTGGCGAGATGTGATTTAACTCACAAGTAAAGCTTTAGTCGAATGGGCATGGAATGATTCATTCCGCCGCAGCTCCACGGACCGTAATTCCACCGCAACAAGCAAACAAAAGCCCATATCGCACCGCATATGGAAGAGAAGGCGAAACGCTCGACGCAGTGGGTGCAGCGGAGCGGGAGGCAATGGCCGCCGCCCGCTCCGGGCGCTGACAGGACGTGATTCCGGCGGTCAGCCGGGGGCCCTGGAGCCGGGAGCGAGGACGCGGCGCGACGCTCGCCCGGGGTCGCCCGGCATGTCACGTCGGCAGCCGGGAGCTTACCGGTGGCCGGGCAGGAGTCGGCAGTGGCATCCGCGCACGGATTCCGGCGTGCATGGCGCGCCGGGACCCCTGCGCGTACTCCGTTGGCTTGTGTCTACTCCGTCGGCTCGTGTCCACTCCGTCGGCAGGAGCGCCCAACGGCCCGCGCGAGCAGTTCATATGGCTCGGCGCCCGGCGATTACCGCGTTCGGGTGTCGCCAGGGGCCCGGTGCAACCAATGGGGCGCCCGACCGCTTCCTCTCCGACACAGGCATTGCCCGCACGTCGTGAGGAAGCCGCCATGACTTCACCCGCCACCATCCTGCCGACCGTCGACTGGGACGCGGAGGCCGACTTCCTGCTGCCCCCGCCCGACCCGACGCAGCGCCTGGACATGGCCGCCCCGGCCGTTCTCACGCCCCGCGACCGACACCGCCTGAGCCTGCACGCGACGCTCACCACGGCCGGGATCCCTCCCCACCCCGACGACGCCAAGGCCATCGACGCACTGAGCACGCTCGACGACACCGTGGCCCTCGCGATCTGCCGCTGGCTCAGCACCCACGCCCAACCGGCGACACCACTCACGTGACGCGGCACTGCACTGCACGGCAGTTCACCGCGCCCCGCCCGCGGCGGCAACGACACCACAGCGGATCAGCCCCGGTGGAAGAGGTCCTGCGGGTCCACGCGCTCCCAGCGTGAGCGCGGGGCGGGCGCACGCGGCACCTCGCGGTTCTGGGCCTGCCACTCACGTACCAGCGCGTCATAGATCGGGGATCGCGAAGCAGTCTCCCCGCCGCCGGTCCTGGTCTCGGCACGGGGCGGCCGCGGCGAAGGGACCCCGTTCCCCGCATCGCTCATGCGCAGTCCAACGATCCTTTCCGCTCCCGGCACTTCAAGAATTCGACCGCGTCCGGCATTAAGCCCGTGGCATGCGCATGCCACGGGCTTAATGGAGCGTCGGAGACAGGTGACTGACTCCACTGATCGTCTGGGCGCGGCCCTCGAATTCGTGCTCGCACCCATTCAACGCCGCCCTTCGGCGTCAGTGTCGCTCTTGAAACTGCGACACACGTTTGAGTGACAGATGTGTGCGAGTCGGCTGTGCGGTACCTCCCCGGTCCATACTCTCCGCCCGGCCGCCGTCACCCCTCCTTGTCGAAAACCGCCGGACGGCCGCGGGGAGGCCGGCCGGCCCGCAGGTCAGCCGATGTACGCCGCGAGGTGTTCGCCGGTGAGCGTGGAGCGGTCCGCGACGAGATCCGCGGGCGTGCCCTCGAAGACGATCTTGCCGCCGTCGTGCCCCGCGCCGGGCCCGAGGTCGATGATCCAGTCGGCGTGCGCCATGACCGCCTGGTGGTGCTCGATCACGATGACCGACTTCCCCGACTCGACGAGGCGGTCGAGCAGCCCGAGCAGCTGCTCCACGTCCGCGAGGTGCAGACCGGTCGTCGGCTCGTCGAGGACGTACACCCCGCTCTTGTCTGCCATGTGGGTGGCCAGCTTGAGCCGCTGCCGCTCGCCGCCGGACAGTGTGGTGAGCGGCTGACCGAGGCTGAGGTAGCCGAGCCCCACGTCGGAGAGCCGCTCGAGGATCTTGTGCGCGGCCGGGGTGCGCGCCTCGCCCTCACCGAAGAACTCCTCCGCCTCCGCCACGGACATCGCGAGCACCTCGCTGATGTCGCGGCCACCGAAGGTGTACTCGAGGACCGCGGGCTGGAACCGCTTCCCCTCGCAGTCCTCACAAGGGGTCTCGACACTGGCCATGATCCCCAGGTCGGTGTAGATGACGCCCGCGCCGTTGCAGGTCGGGCAGGCGCCCTCGGAGTTCGCGCTGAACAACGCCGGCTTCACGTCGTTGGCCTTGGCGAACGCCTTGCGGATCGGCTCGAGGAGCCCGGTGTACGTCGCCGGGTTGCTGCGCCGCGAGCCCTTGATCGGCGTTTGGTCGACCGAGACCACCCCCGCGGACGCGGGGACGGAGCCATGGATCAGGGAGCTCTTGCCGGAGCCCGCCACACCGGTGACCACGCACAGCACCCCGAGCGGAATGTCGACGTCGACGCCCTGGAGGTTGTGCCGGGTGGCACTGCGGATCTCGAGCGTGCCGACGGGCTTGCGCACCGTCTCCTTGAGCGCGGCCCGGTCGTCGAGGTGGCGGCCGGTGACGGTGTCGCTGGCCCGCAGCCCGTCGACGGTGCCCTCGAAGCAGACGGCTCCGCCCGCCGTGCCGGCACCGGGCCCGAGGTCGACGACATGGTCGGCGATCGCGATGGCCTCGGGCTTGTGCTCGACGACCAGCACCGTGTTGCCCTTGTCCCGCAGTCGCAGCAGGAGCTTGTTCATCCGCTCGATGTCGTGGGGGTGCAGGCCGATGGTCGGCTCGTCGAAGACGTACGTGACGTCGGTGAGCGAGGAGCCGAGGTGGCGGATCATCTTGACGCGCTGTGCCTCGCCGCCCGACAGCGTGCCCGCGGGCCGGTCGAGCGAGAGGTAGCCGAGGCCGATCTCCACGAACGAGTCGAGGGTCTGCTGCAGCGCGGTGAGCAGCGGCGCCACGGACGGTTCCTTGAGGCCGCGGACCCACTCGGCGAGGTCGCGGATCTCCATCGCGCAGGCGTCGGCGATGCTGATCCTCTTGATCTTCGAGGACCTGGCCCCCTCGCTGAGCCGGGTGCCGTCACACTCGGGACAGGTGGTGAAGGTGACCGCGCGCTCCACGAAGGCCCGGATGTGCGGCTGCATCCCCTCCTTGTCCTTGGACAGGAACGACTTCTGGATCTTGGGGATCAGCCCCTCGTAGGTGAGGTTGACGCCGTTGACCTTGACCTTGACCGGCTCCCCGTAGAGGAAGTCCCGCAGTTCCTTCTTGGTGTACTTGCGGATCGGCTTGTCCGGGTCGACGAAGCCGGACTGGGCGTAGACCTGCACGGTCCACTGGCTGTCGGACTTCCAGCCGGGGATGGTGAAAGCGCCCTCGGCGAGCGACTTGGAGTCGTCGTAGAGCTGGGTGAGGTCGATGTCGGAGACCGTGCCCCGGCCCTCGCAGCGCGTGCACATGCCGCCGGTGCGGTTGAAGGTCGCCTTCACGGTCTTGGTCTTGTCGGAACCGCGTTCGACGGTGATCCCGCCGCTCGCCCTGACCGACGCGGTGTTGAACGAGTACGCGCTGGGCGGGCCGATCTGCGGCTTGCCGAGCCGGCTGAAGAGGATGCGCAGCATCGCGTTGGCGTCGGTGGCGGTGCCGACCGTGGAGCGGGGGTCGGCCCCCATCCGCTGCTGGTCGACGATGATCGCGGTCGTGAGGCCGTCGAGTACGTCGACTTCGGGACGCGCCGGCGTCGGCATGAAGCCCTGCACGAAGGCGCTGTACGTCTCGTTGATCATCCGCTGTGACTCCGCGGCGATCGTGCTGAACACCAGTGAGCTCTTGCCCGACCCGGAGACGCCGGTGAACACCGTCAGGCGTCGCTTGGGGAGCTCGATGCTGACGTCCTTGAGGTTGTTCACACGCGCGCCGTGCACCCGGATCAAGTCGTGGCTGTCGGCGGCGTGGAGCGCAGGCGACTGCGTGGTCTTTCTCTTGGCCGGGCTCATGGTTTCTCCATCTGTCGGGCGGAGCCGCTCGCGCGGTCTCCGTCGTTGTCGCCTGGCTCGATCTGATCTTCGTCGAGCGCTACGTCAGGTTCTACTTCGTCGGCGTGATTGCGGCAACGGGTCGCTGACCTTCCGCTTGCGGCATCAGATCGGGGCGCGCGACCGCGGGGCCGCCGTCCTCAGTGCAGCTCCTGGATGCGGAGCATGTTGCCCGCGGGGTCGCGGACGGCGCAGTCGCGTACACCGTAGGGCTGCTCGGTCGGCTCCTGGACGATCTCGGCGTCCTCGGCCCGCAGCCGCGCGAAGGTGCCCTCCAGGTCGGCGGTGGTCAGGAGGATTCCGGCGTAGGTCCCCTTGGCCATCATCTCGTGGATGGTGCGGCGCTCGGCCTCGGTGATGCCGGGGTCGGCGGCCGGGGGCTGCAGGACGATGGAGGTGCCGGGCTGGTCCGCGGGGCCGACGGTGATCCAGCGCATCCCGTCGTATCCGACGTCGTGGCGGACCTCGAAGCCGAGGCAGTCGCGGTAGAAGGCCAGGGAGGCGTCCGGGTCGTTGTGCGGGAGGAAGCTCGCGTGAATGGTGACGTCCATGGAATGCACGCTAGGCGCCGCACGAGGGCCGGCGCTTCTCGATTCCTGACCGGTCCGGTCGGGCCGGGCCCCAGCCGGATCAGATCAGTCAGGACGGGGCAGGGCAGGCAGGCAGGTGTCAGGTCAGGACATGCGTCGGGGGCGGCACCGGATGGTGCCGCCCCCGATCGCCGCGCCCGTCGTCAGGACTGGGGGCGGCTGCCGTGGTTCGCGCCGTTCTTGCGGCGGGCCTTCTTCTTGCGACGTCGCTTCGAGGACATGGATACCTCCGTGGTTCCGGTGTTGCTTCCCGGGCGCGAGCCCAGGCGATCATGCACTCCCTACCCAGCACGACGCCGGGTAATGACGTGTCCTACGACACGATGTGGACCACCTGTGGCAGCCCGTGCCCCACCGGCCCGTCGCTCAGGCGGGGAGCGCCTCGACGGTGGGCACGACGGTGCCGAACAGGTCGGTGATGGTGGTCAGCGCGGCACTCTGGAGCGCCACGGCGGGCAGGACGCTGCCGTCCGGGGCGGTGAGCGCGCGGGCGGCGGTGGCTTCGGCGACGACGGTGGGGCGATAGCCGAGGTTGAAGGCGCCCTGGGCGGTGTAGTTGACGCACATGTGGGTCATGAAGCCGGCAAGGACCAGGTCCTTGCCGCTCCCCGGGGCGATGCCCAGATCGGTCAGCGTCTTCTCCAGTTCGGTGGCGTGGAAGGAGTTGGGGAACTGCTTGACCACGACCGCCTCGCCCTCCACCGGGGCGACCTCGTCGCTGATGGCCCCGATGTGGGCACGGATGTCGTAGGGGGAGCCTTCGCCGCCGTCGTTGAGGACATGGACGACCGGGGTGCCCGCGGCGCGAGCGCGCTCCAGGAGGCGAGCCCCTGCCGCGAGGGCCTCTTCGGCACCGTCCAGTGCCATGACGCCGGTGCGGTAGGTGTTCTGGAAGTCGATCAGGACCAGTGCGGATTCGCTCAGCCGGGGCGGCTGGTCGTCCAGGCCGATCACGGCCCGCAGGGTGGTGGAGGGCTGGTTCGTGTGCGTGCTCATGAGGTGAGGCACCTTTCGTGTTTCGCCGTGCGTCACGGCGTGCGGCATGGAGGAATCAGGCATGGCGGAACGAGGCATGGCGAAGCCGTGGGGCTCGCCTGCGTGTGTGTGTGGGGGGGTGTGACGGGGTCAGGCGGGCTGGATGCGGAAGCGGCGGCGGTAGGCCGCCGGGGTCGTGGCGAGCTGCCGGTTGAACGCCCGGTGCAGCGTCTCCACCGAGCCGAGCCCGGCGGCGGTCGCGACCTGGTCGAGCGGTCTGTCGGTGGTCTCCAGGAGGCGGCGCGCCACCTCGACGCGGGCGGCTTCCACGTAGTCGGCGGGGCTGGTGCCCGTCTCCTGCTTGAACACCCGGGCGAAGTGCCGTTCGCTCAGGCACATCCGAGCCGCCAGTGCCGCCGCCGACAGGTCCTCGTCTAGGTGCTCGGCGATCCACAGCCGCAGTTCGTCGATGTCACGGCGGGCGGACGCGGGGCGGCTCAGGGGTACGGAGAACTGGCTCTGACCGCCCTGGCGCTTGAGGTACATGACCAGTTGCCGGGCCACCGAAAGGGCAACGTCCTCGCCCTGGTCCTCGGCCACGAGCGCCAGGGCGAGGTCCAGGCAGGCGCTGATACCGGCCCCGGTCCACAGTCGGCCCCGGTCGGTGCGCACGAAGATGGGGTCCGGGTCGACGACGACGGCAGGGTGCTCCGCGGCGAGCTGGGCGGCGGTCGACCAGTGGGTGGTCGCCGTCTTCCCGTCGAGGAGTCCGGCCGCGGCGAGCACGTGCGCGCCCACGCACACCGAAGCCACCCGGCGGGCCTGCGGAGCGGTCGCCTTCACCCACTCCACGACGTCCGCGTCGATGCGGGCGACCGGGCCCTTGTCGGTCATGTCGACCGCGCCCGGCACCAGGAGGGTGTCCACCTGTCCGCGGACCTCGTCGAAACCGAGGTCCGCGATCAGCCGCACCCCCGCCGACGTACGGACCTCACCGGCGACCGGTCCCGCGAGGCGCACCTGGTAGCCGGCGCGGCCCGCGGTCTCCCGCCCGGCCAGGGCGAAGACCTCGGCCGGGCCGGTCACGTCGAGGAGGTCGACATCGGGGAAGACCGCGATGACGACACGGTGCGGAGTGGGCATGCCCTCATCCTCACCGTGCAGGCCGATGGCCGCAATGACGGTTCTCTGTCACATCCGGACATCCGCCGTCGGGAACACGCGTCAGGGAACATTCGTCCAAGACGGCCGCTTCCGGCTTCGGCAAGGCTGAGGGCGCACGACCGAGGGGCTTCAGCAGCAGTCGAAGGGAAGCAACGATGGCGTACGACGACACCACGACGAACGACTCCGAGAACGTCCGTGAGCTGGTCGCACAGCTCGTGTTCGGAAGCCTGGCCGCGCAGACCGTGCGCGCGGCCGTCCGGCTGCGGGTGATGGAGCTGATCGGCGACAAGGAGCGGTCGGCGGCCGAGGTGGCGGCCGAGGCCGGGGCGCGCCCCCAGCCCATGACCAGGCTGCTGCGCGCCCTGGCGAGCCTGGGGCTGCTGCGCGAACACACCGCGGGCTCGTTCTCGGTGACCCCCGCGGGCGCCACGCTGGACCCCGGGCGCCCCGACTCGATCACCTCGCTCGTACGGATGTTCACCGAGCCGACGATGCTGCGTGCCTGGGAGCACTTGGACGACAGCGTCCGGACCGGTGACGTCGCGTTCGACGCGATCTTCGGGAAGGACTTCTTCGCCCATCTCAAGGAGTCCCCCGACCTGTCCGCGGAGTTCAACGCGGCCATGAGCCAGGCCGTCAGGGCGACCGCCGCCGTCCTGCCGCACGCCTACGACTTCGGCCGCTTCACCACCGTGACCGACGTCGGCGGCGGAGACGGCACCCTGCTCAGCGCGGTGCTCCGCGAGCACCCGGCCCTGAACGGCGTCATCTACGACACGGAGGAGGGCCTGGCCCAGGCTCCGGCGACGCTGGAGCGCCAAGGGCTCACGAAGCGGTGCTCCTTGGTGGCCGGGGACTTCTTCCGCTCGGTTCCCGGGGGCGCCGACGCCTTCCTGATGAAGAGCATCCTGCACGACTGGTCGGACGAGCAGGCGGTCGCGATCCTGCGCCATTGCCGCGAGGTGCTGCCGCCGTCGGGGCGCGTGCTGATCGTGGAGCCGGTCCTGCCCGAGGTCGTCGATGCGGAAACGGCCGGGCTCACGTATCTCACCGACCTCAACATGATGGTCAATGTGGGCGGCAGGGAACGGACGCGGCCCGACTTCGAGGACCTGTGCCGCAGGGCCGGCCTGACCCTCACGTCGGTGACCCCGCTGACGCGGGCGGAACCGTTCTGTCTCCTTGAGGCGACGGCGACACGCGTCACGACCTGATCACGTACTCCACGTTTCAACCGTAGGTGATCTACCGTGTTCCGCCTGGCACAACTTTGGGGGGACATATGCGCGTTCGCGCTACCGCGGCAGTTGCCGCCATGCTTCTGGCCGCTCTGACCGCGTGCGGCGGCAGCGATGGCGGGGACGGTGACAAGGCCGGCTCGAAGCCGGCGAACGACTCGAAGGGCGCGGCGTCGAAGAAGGTCGACTGCGCGGACGAGAACATCAGCCAGGCCGACTGGACGAAGCACTGCTCCGACGAGGGTGCCGGCGCCGAAGCGGACGGAGCCGAGGAGAAGGCGACGGGCCTGACGTTCGGCGAGTCCTACACCTGGCCCGACGGCCTGAAGGTGTCCGTGACCGAGGCGAAGGTCTTCACGGGCCACGACGCCGAGCTGATGGAGTCGGCCGAGCCCGGCAACACCGACTTCCGCGTGCGGCTGAAGCTGACGAACTCCGGCAAGTCCGCCGTCGCTCTCGACGACCTCTCCCTCATCGTCGAGGGCGCCACGAAGGGCGGCGAGGCCGCGCAGACCGCGTTCGAGAAGGGAGCGGAACCGCTCGCAGGGCGCCTGGCCCCAGGAGTGTCCGCGACGAAGACCAACGACAACGTGCTGGAGACGAAGTACGGCAAGAAGATCCTCGTCACGGTGCAGCGCAGCAGCGAGGCCGCGAACCTGGACTTCCCGGAGTTCACCGGAGCCATCACCGACTGATCCGAGGCGGCTGATTCCGAGGCGGCGGGCCCGGGGAGGCCCGGCGCCCCGGATCGGGTTCGTCAGAGGAAGCGGCGGATCGGGCGTACGGACAACTCGCGGGCCCGTTGCAGTGCCGAGCGTCTCTTCCAGCGGCCCGGCCGGATCAGCTCGCTGACCGTCACGTCGTCGTCGAAGTGCGCGTCGAGCGTCGCGGCGAACGCCGGGTCCAGGACCGCGAGCATGACTTCCTCGTCGTGATCGAGGGAGCGGCGGTTGAAGTTGGTCGAGCCGATGAGCGAGGCGACGCCGTCGACCGTGATGATCTTGGCGTGCATCATCGTCGGCTGGTACTGGAAGATCTTCACCCCGCACGCGGTGAGGTCCTCGTAATAGTGCTGGCCGGCGAGGTGGCTGACCCTCTTGTCGGTGTGCGGCCCCGGCAGCAGGATCTCCACCTCGACGCCGCGCCGCGCGGCGTCACACAGCAGCTCGATGAAGTACGTGTCCGGGGAGAAGTACGCGGTGGACAGCCGGAAGCGCTCCTCGGCCGACTCCAGCATCACCCGGATCAGGGTCTGCATGTCCTGCCAGCCGAGGCTGGCCGAGCCGCGCACCACCTGCACGATGGCGTCGCCCGCCGGGCGCTGCTCGATGAACCGGTCGCGCTCGTCGAAGAGTTCCTCGTGGCACTCCGCCCAGTTCTGCGCGAATGCCGCGGCGATGCCGTCCACCGCGGGCCCGCGGACCTCGACATGGGTGTCGCGCCACTCGTTCTCGTTGCGCGCGTTGCCACACCACTCCTGAGCGATCCCGACCCCGCCGGTGAACGCGCTCTCCTCGTCGATGACGAGAACCTTGCGGTGGCAGCGGTGATTCTGCTTGAGCGGGGAGAGGTACAGCGGCTTGCGGAACCACGCCACCTGCACCCCCGCCCGGTCCATCGCGTCGAGCTGCTCGCTCTCGATCAGCCGGCTGCCGAACCCGTCAAGGAGCAACCGCACCCGCACCCCGGCACGGGCCCGCTCCGCGAGCGCCTCGGCGAACTGGTGAGCGATGTCACCCTTCCAGTACACGAAGGTCATCATGTCCACGGTGTGCTCGGCCCGGCGGATCCCGGCGAGCATGGCCGCGAAGATCTCGTCCCCGTTGCGCAGCGGCGTGAGCGAGTTTCCCTCGGTCGCCGCGATGCCTATCAGCCGCTCGAGGCGCCGTCTTATCCGCGTGACGCGGTCCTCCATGGAGGGCGCGCCCGCCCCGTCCCGCGTCCCCGGAGTCAGCTCGGGCGGTTCCTGCGTACTGGTCATGGTGTCACCTGGCCGGTACGCGAAGGGAGTCATCAGGCCGCGGCGCCCGGTCCGGCACGGGCTGAGCGGCGAGCCGACTGTACCGGTCGGCTCGCCGGGGCGGTCGGGCCCCCGCGCATACACCTGGCCCTGCAGGGCACACGGCACTCACGCCTCGAGGCAGGGAGCCTTTCATGATAATCGTCGGAATCGTAGCTGTCTGTGTCGTTCTGGCCGTCCTCGCGTTCTTCGTGCCGCGTCTTTCCCGGCACCCCGAGCGGGGAACCCAGCGCACGTTGGGAGCCGGTTCACGCGCCGGAAGCAAGGCCCCCGGCATCCTTGGCCGGATCTTCAGCAAGCCGTTCCGCAGCAGTTCCAAGGCCGTGGGCCGCAGTGGCTCGGCCGGCCGACGGACCCGCGGCCGCATGCCCTTCTGACCGGGCTCACAAGCTCGCGAGGAGGTCGTCGAGCGGGGCCGGTGCCAGCTCCGGATCGAGGGCCTCGACGAGGAGACGGCCGTAGCGGATCTTGCGGCCCTTCTTCGTCCCGAGGAAACGCCGCAACTGCTGTACGCGGGAGCGGTCGTGCTGCGCCGGCTGGCGCAGGAAGGTCTGCCAGGCCCGCAGATCGCCCTCGTCCCGGACGATCTCCTCGACCCTCGCCGTGCCAAGGGCGCGGATGAGTTCGTCCTCCAGGTCCGACACGCAGACGAAGAAGTCCCGGCGCGGCGCCCGGGCCCGCTCAAGACCGCGGTCGTAGAAGCGCCGTTCGCCCACATCGCACAGTCCGGCCAGCCGCAGGTCGAGACCGGGCGGCCCGAGGAGCTCGGTGTAGCGCCCGATGCTCATCGCGCCGCCCATCGACACGACGCACACCCCTTCGACTGCCAGGTCCCGGCCGCGGCGCGCGGCCAACGCCTCGACGGCCTCGCGGTCGCTGGGCCCTTCGAGCAGCACCGCCGTCCGCACCCCGACCCGCACGGCCAGCTCACTCGCCGCCCCGCCGGGCCCGCCGGCCGCCCAGTCGGTGACCGCGTCCCGGAACGCCCGCATGTCCGCCATGGGGCGAGTCTGCACCGTCGTCGACGCCACGGCACGCGATATTCGACGACCGGATCAGCCTGCCTGGCCCGCCTTCATCAAGGTCTCGTAGCCCGCGTCGTCGCAGTAGGAGATGGCGCGCCCCTCGGCGGCCTGATCGCCGTCGACCGCCCGGGCGGTGTCATCGAGGATGTGGCTGCCGTCCCGGTCAAGTCCGTTCTGGTTCAGCCGCTTCGCGGCGGCGACGACCGTATATCCGCCGAAGCCGTCGCTGTCCGCCGCCTCGTTCCTCTCCTGCTGCCAACTCCCCAGCGCGGAACAGTAGGTGTGTCGCCGCTCCTCGTCCCGCGCCGAGTCGGAGTCCTGTGCCGAGCAGCCGGCCATCAGACCGACGACGGCGACAGCCGTCACTGTTCGCGTGGCTCTTCGCATGCTTGATGTGCCCCCTCGCCCTGTGCCACCGGACACTGTTCGCCCGGCGCCCGCCCCACGTCCAGCCGGCATGGCGCACGCCGCGCCCGCCTCGGTCAATCCTGCCAGGACCAGTCCCGTACCTCCGGCAGGTCCACGCCGTGCGCGCGCACGTAGGCGTGGTGGCGCAGCCGCGCGTCCTTCATCCGCTGGCGTACCTCGACCGCGCGGACGCCGAGGCCGGGCACCCGGTCGACGACGTCCATCACCAGGCGGAAGCGGTCCAGGTCGTTGGCGACGACCATGTCGAAGGGCGTGGTCGTCGTGCCGCGTTCCTTGTAACCGCGGACGTGCAGGTGCGGGTGGACCGCACGTCGGTAGGCAAGGCGGTGCACCAGCCACGGGTAGCCGTGGAAGCCGAAGATGACCGGCTTGTCACGGGTGAACAGCGCGTCGAACTCCGCGTCCGGCATGCCGTGCGGATGCTCGCCCTCCGGCATCAGCCGCGCGATGTCCACCACGTTGACCACGCGCACCGCAAGCTCCGGCAGGTGGCTGCGCAGCAGGCTCGCGGCCGCGAGGACCTCCAGGGTGGGCACATCCCCGGCGCAGGCCAGGACGACATCCGGCTCCTGATCGGGGCCTTCGGTGCCGGCCCAGGTCCATACTCCGGCACCCCGCGCACAGTGGGCCCGTGCGTCGTCGAGGCTCAGCCAGTCGAAGCCGGGCTGCTTGCCGGCCACGACCACGTTCACGTAGTCACGTGAGGAGAGGCAGTGCTCGGCGGTGGACAGCAGCGTGTTGGTGTCCGGGGGCAGATAGACCCGTACGGCCTCCGGGCTCTTGTTGAGGACGTGTCCGATGAAGCCCGGGTCCTGGTGCGAGAAGCCGTTGTGGTCCTGGCGCCACACGTGGGAGGTCAGCAGGTAGTTGAGCGAGGCGATCGGCGCGCGCCAGGGCAACTCGCGGGTGGTGCGCAGCCATTTGATGTGCTGGTTGACCATCGAGTCGACGATGTGCACGAACGCCTCGTAGCAGGAGAACAGTCCGTGACGCCCCGTCAGCAGGTAGCCCTCGAGCCAGCCTTGGCAGGTGTGCTCGGAGAGGATCTCCATCACCCGCCCGTGCCGGGTGAGGTGTTCGTCGACCTCGTGGATCTCTTCCTGCCAGGCCTTCCCGGATGCCCCGTAGACGTCGTCGAGCCGGTTGGAGGCCGTCTCGTCCGGGCCCACGAGCCGGAAGTCGCGCCGCTCGGCGGTGTCGGCCATCACTTGGCGCAGGTAGCCGCCGAGGACCCGCGTCGGCTCGTTCAGGGTGGCGCCCGGCTTGTCCACGTCGACCGCGAACTGCTCGAGCGGTTTCAGGGGCAGCGAGCGCAGGAGCAGCCCGCCGTTGGCGTGCGGGTTGGCGCCCAGGCGCAGTTCGCCCTGCGGGGCGATGTCGACGAGTCCGGCCGCCGGGCGCCCCTCGGCGTCGAACAGTTCCTCGGGGCGGTAGGAGCGCAGCCACTCCTCCAGCTGCCGGCGGTGCTCGGCGCTCTCCCTGACGTTGGAGAGCGGCACCTGGTGCGCGCGCCACGTGCCCTCCACCGGCTTGCCGTCCACCGTCTTGGGGCCGGTCCAGCCCTTGGGGGTGCGGAGCACGATCATGGGCCAGCGGGGTGCCGGGGCGTCCTTGGCCCGCTCGGCGTCCCCGGCGGCCCTGGCCTCGCGCTGGATCGCCGCGATGCGGTCCAGGCAGCGGTCGAGGGCGACGGCGAAGTCCCGGTGGACCGTCATGGGGTCGTCGCCGGTGACGTGCACGGGCTCGTACCCGTATCCGCGCATCAGGTCGTCGAGCTGCTCCTGGGGCATCCGGGCCGGGATCGTCGGGTTGGCGATCTTGTAGCCGTTCAGGTGCAGGATGGGCAGCACCGCGCCGTCGTGCACCGGGTCCAGGAAGGCGTTGGAGTGCCAGGACGCGGCCAGCGGTCCGGTCTCGGACTCTCCGTCGCCGATGACGCACACCGACAGCAGGTCGGGGTTGTCGAACGCTGCTCCATGGGCGTGCGAGAGGGAGTAGCCGAGCTCGCCGCCCTCATGGATGGAGCCGGGCGTCTCGGGGGCGACATGGCTCGGCACTCCGCCGGGGAACGAGAACTGGCGGAAGAGGCGGGTCATCCCCTCTTCGTCGCGGGTGATGTCGGGGTAGGTCTCGGTGTACGTGCCGTCCAGCCACGAGTTGGCCAGTACGGCGGGCCCGCCGTGTCCGGGGCCCCAGATGCAGACGGTGTCCAGGTTCCGCGCCTTGATGACCCGGTTGAGGTGGACGTGCACGAGGTTGAGCCCGGGCGAGGTGCCGAAGTGGCCGAGGAGGCGTGGCTTGATGTCCTCGACGGCGAGGGGGCGTCGCAGCAGGGCGTTGTCCATCAGGTAGATCTGGCCCACCGAGAGGTAGTTCGCTGCCCTCCAGTACCGTGCCAGCTCCTGCAGTTCGGCGTCGGAGGGTGGTTCGGCGGGTGAGGCCGGGTGCACCGCGGGGTCGGCCATGGGGTGGCTGCTCCTTCCGGGGATGACGGTCGTCCTGACGTCACGGCGGCGGACCGGTGCGGCGGCCCCCGACGGTCCGGCGGAGGGCGCGGCGCGTCATCGGCTGAGTGACCGGCCACGCCCAACGTAACGGTGTGCCGGATCACACGCCTCCCGGAGTCGGCCGGACGCATGTCGCGCGCCACCGGGTTCCCACTGGGAGAGATGTACACGGATATCTTGCTCGGGCGAAGGGCCGTGGCACGGAACGGGCCCGGCACCGTACAGGCGAGGAGCTGAATGTGGGTTCACCCGACGCGCGGGACACGGCCAGGAGGCTGCGGGCGATCAGTGACGAGCTGTCGGACCGTTTCTACGAGCGGGCCGACGTGGTGCGGACGCTGGTGGTGACGCTGCTCGCCGGACAGCACTCGCTGATCCTCGGCCCGCCCGGCACCGCGAAGTCCGAGATGGCCCGTGAGCTGACGGGCAGGGTCGACGGCGCGTCGTACTGGGAGATCCTGCTGTCGAAGTTCACCGCGCCGACCAGGATGTTCGGTCCCGTCGACGTCGCCGCGCTGGCCCGGGGCGAGTATCGCCAGGTCTACGAGGGGCGCGCCACGACCGCGCATGTGGCGTTCATCGACGAGATCTTCAAGTGCTCCACGGCGGCCCTGAACGAGACGCTGGGTTTCCTCAACGAGCGCATCTACCACCCCGAGAGCGGCGGCGAACCGATCCGCTGTCCGCTGATCGGCGCCATCACGGCGAGCAACGAACTGCCCACCGGGGAGGACTCCGCCGCGATCTACGACCGGCTCCTCGTGCGGATCGAGGTCGGATATCTCGCGGACCCCTCGAACTTCGCCGCGCTGGTGCGCTCCGCCGTCGGCCGCCCCGCGGCAGCGCATCGGACCACGGTCGAACTGACCGCGTTGCGGCACGCCGTGGCCGAGGCCGTCCCGGCCGTGGATGTCCCCGATGTGATCGTGGACGCGGTGTGCACGCTGCGGGCCGCCCTGCGCCGCAAGGAACTCGTCGCCTCCGACCGCCGTTGGCGGCAGGCGGTGGGCCTGCTCCAGGCATCCGCGTATCTGGACGACCGCCCGGCGGTGGCCGAGAGCGATCTGTCGGTGCTCACCCATGTGCTGTGGGACTCCCCCGCCGAGCGCCCGACCGTCGAGCGCGAGGTGCTGCAACTGGTCAACCCCGATGCCAAGGAGGCGCTCGACCTGGCCGATGCCATCGAGGAGATAGAGACCCAGCTGGACGCGATGGCCGGGCAGTCACGCGAGGCGCTGAGCGACTGGGTCATCAAAAAGGCCCACAACAAGCTCGCCATGGCGGGGAAACGGCTGGAGACGCTGCGTGCGGAGGCGGCGGGAGCGGGCCGCTCCACCGCGGCCATCGACCGGGTCACCGGCCGCCAGCGCGCCGTCCGCGCCCGCGTCCTCACCGAGGCACTCGGCGTGGACGCGAGCATGGTGCAGGCCCAGTTCTGACACCGGGGGCGGACGCATGGACGAGACGCCGAGCGGGATCCACGAGCTGACGAACCTCGCCGGGAGATGGCTCGGTGCGCCGACCGCCGCTCCCGAGCGGCACACCGCGGCCGTGGTCGCGGACCGGTTCGAGCAGATCGCGTGGCGCGACACCCTTGAGCAGTCGGCCGGTCTGCGCGAGCTCGCCGACGAGCTGACCCAGCGGCACGACTACGCCGTGGATCTCCTGACCGACGTGTTCCTGGCCGCGTACAAGGCCGGCCCGCGTCTTCGCGAGCGCGCGCGCATGACCTCGTCGCGGCTGGTCAACCACCAGGTCATCGCCTCCCTGATGGAGTCACCGGAGTTCGCCGAGCTGCGCCGGGAGACGACCGGGGATCCCTACGCCGCCGCCATGGCCGTACTCGCCCAGGCCCCCGCACTGCGCCGACTCCTCGACCGCTCCCGCGAGGCACAGGAGCGAGCCGAGCAGGCGGACAGCGCCGAGCAGGACGCCGGGGAGGCGGCGGCCGCCGTGAGCGAGGCCTTCCAGCAGGCCGCGGAAGGGGCCGGCGAGGAGGGCACCGCGACCGCCCCGGCCGCGGACGCCCTCCGTCGGGCGATCGAGGCCGCCGAGTCCGCCGAGGCGGCCGCGCGGCAGGCATCCAGGTTCGCCGAGCAGGCCATCGGCGCGGCGGCCCCCGGAGTCCGCGCCGCCACGCGGGGCGCGGCGGCACGGGCCGCCCGGGCCGTACGGGACGAGGGCGCCCTCATGCGGGCCTGGGGTGTCGGGCCCGGCGAGCTGGAGCGGCTGCCGTTCGACCGACGAGCCCGGCTCGCCGAGCGGCTGCGCACGAGCCGCCTCGCGCGGTGGGCCGAACTGATCGGCCGCTTCCGGCAGATGGCCGACGGCGAGCGCGCCCGCAAGGTGGAGAACGCCACCGGTGAACTGGTCGGCGTCACACTCGGCGACGACCTCTCCCGCGTCATCCCCTCCGAGCTCGCCAACCTGGGCCTGCCCGAGCTCCGGGCGGTGTTCGCCGCGCGCTACGCCGCCGGGGAACTGATGCTCTACGACACCCAGGGCGAGCAGAGCACCGGCAAGGGCGCCATCATCGCGTGCGTGGACACCTCGCACTCCATGTACGTGGAGGGGCCGGGCGGAGTCACCCGGGAGGCGTGGGCCAAGGGGTGCGCCCTGGCGCTCCTGGATCAGGCCCGCCATGCCAAACGGGACTTCGTCGGCATCCTGTTCGCCGCCGCCGACAAGCTCCAGATCTTCCGCTTCCCGGCCGGGGAGAGCGCCGACATCGCCCGAGTGCTCGACTTCGCGGAGACCTTCCTCGGCGGCGGCACCAGCTACCAGAGGCCGCTGTCGGCGGCCGTCGGGCTTCTGGAGGAGGAGTTCGACGACGCCGCCCGTTCGCGCGGCGACATCGTGCTGCTCACCGACGACGAATGCGGCGTCACCGAGGAGTGGATGCGCGGCTGGAACAGCGCCAGGCACCGGCTGGGATTCCGCGTCTTCGGCGTGGCCGTCGGCGCCCCGCCCGCCGCCGAAGCCGGCTCGGTCCTCGATGCCCTGTGCGACAACCTCCGCTCCGTCGAGGACTTCACCGATGTCCACGCGGCCGCCGATCTGTTCCGCGTGATCTGACCGCCCTCACGTGCTGCGAGCGGTGCCACCGGGCGTCGACGCCCGCGACTTCGACGGTTCCCGCGGCTGCGGGGAGGCGTCCGTCAGGTGGTCCCCCCACGAGCAGCACCATGCTCACCGCGCCCGCGAACGTCAGGACGGCCGGCGCCTGCCCCAGATCCATGCCGGAGGCGAGCGGCGTCAGCGCGTACGCCTTCTTCGCGCCGATCCGGTCGCTGAGGCGGCCTAGGGAGTGATCGCCACCGTCGCACCGGCCGAGGCCCGCTTGCCGCCGGTCCGGTAGGCGGCGGTGAGTTCGAAGCTGCCCGAGGCGTCCGACGGCACGGTGACCGGGACCTTGACCGTCGCCCCCTGGCCGGGGTCGAGCGCGGGCACGGTGACCTGACGCGTCGTCCACCCGCCGGGCACCGCGAGATCGAGGGTGCCCTGAGCGCGGCGCGTGTCCATCCGGTTGACCACCCGCACCTCCACCTTGCCCTTCACGCCCGCCCTCAGGGTCGCGGGCGGGGCGATCGTGATGTCCGCGCAGGTGCCGCCCAGCCAGTCCAGGTCGAAGGACGCGTAGGTGATGTGGTCGTAGCCGCCCCGCTCGTAGAGCAGTCCCACGCGCCCGTCCGGCAGCTTGGTCAGCGTCGAGTAGGCCGCGGCGCCCGGCTCGACGACCTTGCTGATCGGCCACGTCCTGCCGTTGTCGCAGGACATCCTCACGGTGAGGTTGCGCCGCTCCGTGGTGTCCTCGGTGTTGCTGAACAGCAGCCACGAGGACCGTGGATGCGAGGCCGGGGCCCCGGGTTCGTACCGCATGATCGAGGCGTTGTTCGCGGGGTCGATGAGCTTCGCGTCCTGCTCGAACGGGGTGTAGTTGACGCCGCCGTCGGTCGAGTACGCGATCGTGCGGTAGGGCTTCGAACGGTTGTTGAGCATGATCCTGCCGTCGGACAGCTCGACGGTCTTGTTCTCGTCGCCGCCGGGACCGACCGGGTTGCCCATCTTCCAGGTGGTCCCGTGGTCGTCGCTGTAGGCGCTCGCCGCGTAGTTGGCGCCGTCGATGCGAATCGCGTACTGCTGGATGAGGCGCCCCTTGTGCGGGCCGTGCCGCAGTTGGAGTCCCTCCCCCGACGCCGCGAACATGCCTGACCAGGACGGGTCCTTGAGCTGCCGGGTGATGCGCCGGTGGGTCCAGGTAACGCCGTCGTCGTCCGAGTAGCCGTAGTCGGCCTGCAGGATGTCGGGGTCGCTCTCGTCGTTGCCGGTGCCCGAGCCGGAGAAGCCTTCGTTGACCGAGGAGGCGTGGAAGACGAAGATGCGCCCGGTCGTACGGTCGACGAGCAGGCTCGGATCGCCGTGTCCCTTGGGCGCGGCGTCCTTGCGCACCACCTGCTGCGCCTTCCACGTCTTGCCCCCGTCGGTGCTCCGGCGCAGGACGACGCCGAGGTTGCCCGGCAGGTCACCCAGGGTGGGCCTGGCGTCGTAGGCCGCGAGCAGCGTTCCCTCCACCGAGGTGGTCAGGGCGGGGATGCGGTAGTAGGGCGCGCCCACGCCGTTGGTGGTCAGATCCTGCGAGGTCAGCTCGCCCGGGGCGGCGGGGTCGGCGTGTGCGGTGCCTGCCGGGGTGCCTGTCGCGGTGCCTGCCGCGGTGAGGACGAGCGCTGCGGCGGACAGCAGGGCAAGGGGGACTCTTCGCTGCATGGACGATCCATCCTCGGGTTCCGCGTGGTGGTCGTGGGTGCTGAGCAGGTGGGGGCAGGTGGGGGGGCAGGCAGATCGCGTCCATCGTCGCGATCGAGAACGGCACTGGAGCGATGACGCGCGCGGCCGACAGGGCGGCGTCGAAGAACGCCCCGGACACCGGCCCACCTGGACAGCAGACGTCTGATGTACTGACCGCAAAGGGCCCGCCCCGTCGGCGACACGCCCCGGCAGAGCGGCGAAGCGGGCGTACGCCCAGGTCAGGACTGCACGGCGTCCATGGAGAGCTGCTCGACGAGTTCATTGCCGAGCGTGGTGACGATCCGCTCGGCCATCCCGCGCTCGACGAGGTCGCGTACGTTGACGAGGTCGGCCAGGGCTAGGAAGTCGTCGCCCGGCAAGAGCAGCCCGCGGAAGGCCAGGATCTCCACCGGGGCGGAGAGGCTCAGTCGGCCGACAAAGGTGTCATGGCCGCGGCGGACCTCGACGATGTCCAGGACGTTGAGGATCTTGACGACGCCACCAAGGCGTCAGACGACATCTGATGTCTCAGGTCGGCGGCGGCACAGCTTGGCCAGCGGGCGGACGAGGTGTCGTGTCACGTGCCAAGCGACCAAGAGGGAGAGGAGGAGCAGAGCGACGTCGGCCGCGGCGTGCGCGAGGCCGGTGAGGGCGGTCCGCCCGATCAGGACCGACCCGAAGAGAGTGGTGAACCAGCCCACCACGGTCACCGAGGAAGCCGCCACGGCGACCGGCACGCCCCCGAGGCCCACCGCGCGAGCATCCGCGTCGGAGTCGAAGCTCTCGGCATCGGCGCCACCGACCGCGACGAGCAGCCAGAAGCACAGGACCACGGGGAGCGCGGCGCTGAAGAGGATGCCCGGGAACCCGGCCACGGCCCGCAGGAACTCCCCCATCGCCCCGCCCCCTTCGCACTCGCGCACGCGCGCCCTCGCAGCAGCTCGGGTCCCGGTGC
>NZ_JBSGYY010000063.1:0-34181 GCF_053610705.1 Streptomyces sp. NPDC054872
GGCCACGGAGGTGGCCACCGGGCCCGGCGACGAGGAGCGGCTGAAAACGTCGGCCCGCGAGCGGGGCCGGCCGTCAGTAGCGGTGGTGGTGGTCGTCTTCCGTCTCGACCACGGTCGCGCCCGGCGGCACGACCGTCTTGCGGCGAGCGTTGGTGAACGCGGCGACGCCGATCACGCCCACAGCCATCATGATCAGACCGGTGACGGTGAGGTTGATGCCTTCCATCTCCCAGTCGGTGGCGAACGCCAGGATGGCGCCCGCGGCGATCAGAATGATGCATCCGCCCAGGCCCATGTGGACCGCCTCCCTAAGTCGTGGCAGGGCACCCGGGTACCCGGACCCGGCACGGCCACACGGAGAAGCGGAAAACGGCCTTCTGTTCCGCGGGTTCAGTTCCGCGGGTTCAGCCTTCGAGGAAGGCCACGAGCGCGTTGGCGAGAAGGTACGGGTCGTCCGCGCCGCACAGCTCGCGCACGCTGTGCATGGAGAGGATCGCGACGCCGATGTCGACGGTCTTGATGCCGTGCCGGGCCGCGGTGATCGGACCGATGGTCGTGCCGCAGGGCATCGCGTTGTTCGAGACGAAGCTCTGGAAGGGCACGCCGGCCTTCTCGCAGGCGGCGGCGAACACGGCACGGCCCGCGCCGTCGGTGGCGTACCGGTTGTTGACGTTGACCTTGAGGATCGGGCCGCCGTTGGCGCGCGGGTGGTGCGTCGGGTCGTGCCGCTCCGCGTAGTTGGGGTGCACGGCGTGGCCCGTGTCGGAGGAGAGGCAGACCGTGCCGGCGAAGGCGCGGGCCCTGTCCTCGTACGTGCCGCCGCGCGCGAAGACGGAGCGTTCGAGCACCGAGCCGAGGAGCGGGCCGTCCGCGCCCGTGTCGGACTGGGAGCCGTTCTCCTCGTGGTCGAAGGCGGCGAGCACGGGGATGTACGGCAGGGCGTCGGCGCCGTCCGCCGTGGCGACGGCCGCCAGCGCCGCCGTACAGGCGTGCACGGACAGGAGGTTGTCCATCCGCGGGCCCGCGATGAGGTCGCGGTCGCGGCCGAGGTAGGAGGGCGCCTCGATGGGGTGCGTCATCAGGTCCCAGCCGGTGACGTCGCCGGGGGCGAGCCCCGCCTCCTCCTCCAGGAAGCCGATGAGGTCGCCCTCGTGGACGTCGTCGCCGAGTCCCCAGATGGGCTGCATGTGCTTCTGCTTGTCGAGCTTGAGGCCGTCGGCGATGACGCCGCGGTCCATGTGGATGGCCAGCTGCGGCACCCTCAGGAGCGGGCGGTCGATGTTCACCAGGCGCGTCGAGCCGTCCCGCAGCGAGAGCCGCCCCGCGAGGCCGAGGTCGCGGTCGAGCCAGGAGTTGAGCAGCGGGCCGCCGTAGATCTCGACGGCGACCTGCCGCCAGCCGTGCGCACCCGCGTCCGGCTTCGGCTTCACGCGGAGGTTCGGCGAGTCGGTGTGGGCACCGACGATGCGGTACGGGGTGTGCGCCGATGCCCCTTCGGGGACGAACCAGGCCACGATCGCGCCACCGCGCAGCACATACTTCCCGCCGGTCGATCCGTCCCAGGCGTCGGTCTCCTCGACCTGCCGGAAACCGGCCTTCTCCAGCCGCTCCGCGGCGCCGGCCACTGCGTGGTACGGGGAGGGGCTTGCCGCAAGGAAGGTCAGGAGGTCGTCGGAGTGGCCGCGGTCGAAGCGGGCAGGCGTGAAGCGGGCAGGTGTGCTCATGGCTTCCAGCCTAGCTAGCGGTCTCTCGGGGCGAGGGTGGCCTTTTCCGGGAGGTTCTGTACGTGACTTGCGCGTGTCCGGGAGTCCGGGAACGACGGTGGCCCGCCCCCGGAACCGGGAGCGGGCCACCCTGAAGTGTCGCGGAGGCTAGAACGCCGCCTCGTCCAGCTCCATCAGGTCGAGCTCCACGCCCTCGGCGAGCTTCCGCTCGGCCGCGACGCCCGGCAGGACGTTCGCGGCGAAGAACTTGGCCGCGGCGATCTTGCCCTCGTAGAAGGGCACATCCTTGGCAGACACAGCCTTGGCGGAGGCCGTGGCCAGCTTCTCGGCGGCGACAGCGGCGCCCCGCAGCAGGAGGTAGCCGACGACGACGTCGCCCGAGACCATCAGGAGGCGGGTCGTGTTGAGGCCCACCTTGTAGATGGACTTGACGTCCTGCTCGGTGGCCGCGAGGTCCGTCAGCATGACGCCGACGATGGCCTCGAGCTCGACCGCGGCCTTGGCCAGCTCCTCGCGGGCCCCGGCCAGGCTCTCGCCGCCGGTGCCGACCGCGAGGAACTTCTTGATCTCCTCGGCGAGGCCGTTCAGCGCGGCACCCTGGTTGCGGACGATCTTCCGGAAGAAGTAGTCCTGGCCCTGGATGGCCGTCGTGCCCTCGTAGAGGGTGTCGATCTTGGCGTCACGGATGTACTGCTCGATGGGGTACTCCTGGAGGTACCCCGAGCCGCCGAACGTCTGGAGCGACTGCGCCAGCTGCTCGTACGACTTCTCCGAGCCGTAGCCCTTGACGATGGGGAGCAGGAGGTCGTTCAGGGCGATCAGGGCCGACGCGTCCTCGCCCGCCGCCTCCTTGATCTGGATGTCGTCCTGGACGGCCGCGGTGTGCAGGACCAGCGCGCGCATGCCCTCCGCGTACGCCTTCTGCGTCATGAGGGAGCGGCGCACGTCGGGGTGGTGCGTGATCGTCACCTTGGGCGCCGTCTTGTCCATGAACTGGGCGAGGTCCGGGCCCTGCACGCGCTCCTTGGCGTACTCCAGGGCGTTCAGGTACCCCGTCGAGAGCGTCGCGATGGCCTTCGTGCCGACCATCATGCGGGCGAACTCGATGATCATGAACATCTGGCGGATGCCGTCGTGCTTGTCGCCGATCAGCCAGCCCTTGGCGGGGTGCTGGTCGCCGAACGTCATCTCGCACGTGTTGGACGCCTTCAGGCCCATCTTGTGCTCGACGTTCGTGGCGTACACGCCGTTGCGCTCGCCGAGCTCGCCGGTCTCCCAGTCGAACTCGTACTTCGGGACGAGGAAGAGCGAGAGGCCCTTCGTGCCGGGGCCGTGGCCCTCGGGGCGGGCGAGGACGTAGTGGAGGATGTTCTCCGACATGTCGTGCTCACCGGACGTGATGAAGCGCTTCACGCCCTCGATGTGCCAGGAGCCGTCCTCCTGCAGAGTCGCCTTCGTGCGGCCCGCGCCCACGTCCGAACCGGCGTCCGGCTCGGTCAGGACCATCGTCGAGCCCCACTGCTTCTCGACGGCGATCGCGGCGATCTTCTTCTGCGCCTCGTTGCCCTCGTCGTGCAGGATGCCCGCGAACGCCGGACCGGAGGAGTACATCCACACGGCCGGGTTGGCGCCGAGCAGCAGCTCCGCGTAACCCCAGATCAGGGAGCGGGGCGCGGTCGTGCCGCCGATGCCCTCGGGCAGGCCGAGGCGCCAGTACTCGGAGTCCATGAAGGCCTGGTAGCTCTTCTTGAAGGACGCCGGTACGGGAGCGGTGTTGGTGGCCGGGTCGAAGACCGGCGGGTTGCGGTCGGCGTCCTCGAAGGACTCGGCCAGCTCGTTCTCGGCGAGGCGGCGCAGCTCTTCGAGGATGCTCTTGGCGGTGTCGACGTCCATCTCGGCGAACGGGCCGGTGCCGTACAGCTTGTCGCGGCCGAGCACCTCGAAGAGGTTGAACTCGATGTCGCGGAGATTCGACTTGTAGTGCCCCATGGCGACGGCTCCGTAAGCAGAAAGGGATCAACAGGATCAGTACCAGCAAGTAGCTACGATGATGCTACCCGCCAGTAATAAGAAGCAACCCCTAATAGGGCATCTGTGACTCAGTCCTCGTGCGGGCTCAGTACTCTTGCGGGCATGTACGGCTACGACCAGAGCCCAGGCGCCCAGCAGCAGTACGCCCCGCCCGGGGCGCAGCCGCCGCCGCAGCAGATGCAAGGCGGCGCGGGAGGGTACGCCCAGCAGCCTCCGCTCTACCCCGAGCCGTCGCCCCCGTCCCTCGCGGACGCGGTGCGCGCCTTCACCACGGGCTCGATGTCCGCCGAGGACTTCCAGCAGGCCTTCGCCACCTCGAAGGTCTACTGCCCGCGCGGCGACAACCCCGGCTTCCTCGCCCTGCACAACACCCAGCAGCCGGTCATCCCGATGTTCACCTCCCTCAAGGAGCTGCGCAGGTACGCGGGCAAGGAGTCCAAGTACTTCGTGATCACGGGCGCGGAGGTCATCGATCTGCTCCCCACCGGCTACGGCTTCGTCCTGGACATGGAGGGCGAGCACCGCATGGTCTTCGACGCCAAGGCCGTCGAACAGATGGTCGACTTCGCGATGCGCAGGATGTATGGCTAGACGCCATTGCTGCGCAGACGGCTAGCCGCCGCCCGCAGGATCAGGGGCCACCCAGGACGCCCGGAGGGAATTCCCTCCGGGCGTTCCGCGTTCCCGGTGGCAAGAAGTTCTACGTTCAACTAAAGTGAGCGTACGAAGAAGGAGGCACCGACATGCCCGCTGTGACCGTCGAGAACCCGCTGACCCTGCCCCGTGTGGCCGCGTCCGGCGACGCTGTGGCCCGCCCCGTGCTCGCCGTGACGACCGCGCCCAGCGGTTTCGAGGGCGAGGGCTTCCCGGTGCGCCGGGCGTTCGCGGGGATCAACTACAAGTACCTCGACCCGTTCATCATGATGGACCAGATGGGTGAGGTGGACTACGGAGCCGGCGAGCCGAAGGGCACGCCCTGGCACCCGCACCGCGGCTTCGAGACCGTCACGTACCTGATCGACGGCACGTTCGTCCACCAGGACTCGAACGGTGGCGGCGGCACCATCCAGAACGGCGACACCCAGTGGATGACCGCGGGCAGCGGCCTCCTGCACATCGAGGCGCCCCCGGAGTCCCTCGTCCAGTCCGGCGGCCTCTTCCACGGCCTCCAGCTGTGGGTGAACCTGCCCGCGCGGGACAAGATGATGGACCCCCGCTACCAGGACATCCGCGGCGGCCAGGTGCAGCTCCTCACCTCCCCCGACGGCGGCGCGCTCCTGCGCGTCATCGCCGGTGAGCTCGACGGACACCAGGGCCCCGGCATCACGCACACGCCGATCACGATGATCCACGCGACGGTCCGCCCCGGCGCCGAGGTCACGCTCCCCTGGCGCGAGGACTTCAACGGCCTCGCGTACGTGCTCGCGGGGCGCGGCACGGTCGGTGCCGAGCGCCGCCCGGTCCACATGGGCCAGACGGCCGTCTTCGGCGCGGGCTCGTCGCTGACCGTGCGCGCGGACGAGAAGCAGGACGGGAACACCCCCGACCTGGAGGTCGTGCTGCTCGGCGGGCAGCCGATCCGTGAGCCGATGGCGCACTACGGACCGTTCGTGATGAACAGTCAGGCCGAGCTCCAGCAGGCGTTCGAGGACTTCCAGAAGGGCCTGCTCGGCACGGTCCCGGCCGTGCACGGCATGTGAGCACCGGCTGGTGGGCGTACACACCGGCTGTTGGGCGTACACAACGTGCGGGGCCATGAGGCCCATGCTCGGGTAGGAGGGTGAGCACCCTCCTGCCCGAGCCCGTACGCCGCACCGCCGCCTGGTGCGTGGTCCTCCTGCTCGTCACCGGCGTGGCCGCCGTGGCGATCTGGCTCTTCGTCACCTTCAAGACGGCCGCCACCCCGGTGCTGCTCGCCCTCCTCGGCACGGCGCTCCTGGGACCCGTCTACCGCTGGCTCCTGAAGATGAAGGTGCAGCGGTCACTGGCCGCCGGGCTCACCTGCGCGGCCGTCGTCGCGGTCGTGGGCGGCGCCATGTACATCGTGGTCAAGGCCCTGATCGACACCGGCGACCAGATCGTCGCCTCCCTGAAGCAGGCCGCCACCGACCTCTCGGAGCACTTCGGCGCCGCGGGGACCTCCCTGGACGACATGGCGTCCAACGCCAAGGACCTGCTCGGCAAGTTCGGCGGCTCCGCCGCGTCCGGAGTGATCAGCGGGCTCAGCGTCGTCGGCGAGATGATCGCCATGGCCGTCCTTGCGCTGCTGCTCGTCTTCTTCTTCCTGCGCGACTCCGACCGCGCCCTCGGGTCCATGCGCTCGCTCGCGCCGCGCGGCACCGCCGACACCGTCGAGGCCATGGGGCGGCGCGCCTTCGAGGCCGTCGAGGGCTTCATGCGCGGGACCACGTTCATCGCCCTGATCGACGCCCTCTGCATCACCGTCGGGCTGCTGATCCTGAGGGTGCCCGGGGCGTGGGGGCTCGGCGCGCTCGTGTTCATCGGCGCCTACATCCCCTATCTGGGCGCCTTCATCTCCGGCGCCGTCGCCGTCCTGGTCGCGCTCGCCGACCGGGGCTTCGTCATCGCGCTCTGGGCCCTCGGCGTGGTCCTGGCCGTGCAGGTCCTGGAGGGACACGTGCTCCAGCCGGTGATCCAGTCGCGGACCGTGCAGATGCATCCCGCGATCGTCATGCTGGCGATCGCCGCGGGGGCGTCCGTGGCGGGGATCCTGGGGATGCTGCTCGCGGTGCCGGTGACGGCGGCCGTGTTCGGGGTGATCTCCGAGCTGCGGGAGAGACACGCGGCGGGGGAATCCAGCCCGTCCGGCGTCTGAGGAGGGACTCGGCGGAGCCGGTGACGCACGGTGGCGCCCCGGGCTTCGGGCGCCGGAGTCACTCGCCCGCGGCACCCTCGTACAGCTCGAACCAGATGCTCTTGCCCTCGCCCCGCGGCTCCACCCCCCACTCGTCGGCGAGCAGTTCCATCAGGACCAACCCCCGCCCGGACGAGGCGAGTTCGCCCGGGTGGCGCTTGTGCGGCAGGTCGTCGCTGCCGTCCGAGACCTCGGCCCGCAGGCAGCGCGAGCCCGGCTCCCCCATGACCTCGGCGACCAGCAGGGCGTCGCCGTCCGTGTGCACCAGTACGTTCGTGATCATCTCGGAGACCATCAGGACCGCCGAGTCGACCTGATCGGGGACCGCCCAGTCGTGCAGCAGCTCCCGCACATGGCGCCGCGCCCCCGCGATCCGCTCCGGCTCGGCCTGCGCGACCGTCAGGACGGTGCGCCGGGCGGGCGTGCGGTGGGCTGGGTGGCCGGCCCTGCGAAGCAGCAGGACCGCGATGTCGTCCTCGCGCCGGTCCACCAAGGGGCCCGTGGTGTGGTGCGACGAGGGTCCGTGCACGGCTTGTACGAGGGTGTCGGCGAGCTCTTCCAGGCCGTCGTCGTCACCGTCGCCCCCGTGCTCCTCCAGGATCTTGCGGATCCTCGACCAGCCGCTGTCCAGGTCGTGGCCGCCGGTCTCGATGAGGCCGTCGGTGCAGACCAGCATCGTCTCGCCGGGCTCCAGGACGAGCCGGGTCGTGGGGTAGTCCGCGTCCGGGTCGATGCCGAGCGGCAGGCCGCCGGCCGTGGGGCGCAGCAGGACCGTTCCGTCACTCATCCGTATCGCCGGCTCCGGGTGGCCCGCGCGGGCGATCTCCAGGACGCCGGTGACGGGGTCGGCCTCCACGTAGAGGCAGGTCGCGAAGCGCGGGTCGGCGGGATCGTCGCCCTTGGTGGCGCCGTCCGAGCCGATCGTGATGCCGTCCGTGATCCCGGAGAGGAAACGGGTCGCGCGGGAGAGCACGGCGTCCGGGCGGTGCCCTTCGGAGGCGTACGCGCGCAGGGCGATCCGCAGCTGGCCCATGAGACCTGCCGCGCGCACGTCATGCCCCTGCACGTCGCCGATGACGAAGGCGATGCGGCCGCTGGGCAGCGGGATCATGTCGTACCAGTCGCCGCCCACCTGGAGCCCGCCGCCGGTGGGCACATACCGCGCGGCCACCGACATCCCCGGGATACGCGGCCCGAGCAGCGGCAGCATCGAGCGCTGCAGCCCCTCCGTGAGCTCACGCTCCGACTCGGCGACCCCGGCCCGCGACAGGGCCTGCGCCAGCATCCGGGCCACCGTCGTCAGGACGGAGCGCTCGTCCGGCGTGAACGAGACGGGGTAGGCGAAGGCCGCGAGCCAGGCGCCCATCGTGCGGCCCGCGACGGTCAGCGGCAGGAACGCCCACGACTGCCGGTCGAAAGGGCGGGCCAGCGGCCACGTGGCGGGGTAGCGGCGGTGGTACTCCTCGGGTGAGGAGAGATAGACCGCGCGGCCCGTGCGGACCACCTCGGCGGCCGGGTAGTCCGTGTCCAGGGGCATCGCCGAGAAGGGCAGGTCGTCGCCGGGCTGGTGGCCGTAATGCCCGATGATCTTGAGCCGGTCGCCCTCGACCCCGAAGACCCCGAGCCCGTCCGGCGAGAACCCCGGCATCGACAGCCCGCTGGCCACCCGCAGCACTTCCTCCGTCGACCGCGCCTCGGCGAGCGCGCGCCCCGCGTCGAGCAGGAAGGCCTCGCGGGAGCGCCGCCAGTCGCCGGTGACGGGGGTGCGGGCGGCGGCGCCCGGCGGGGGCTCGGTGACCTCCTGGAGGGTGCCGATGAGCTCGTACGCGTGCGTGACCTCGTCCACGACCGGCTTGGAGCGGCTGCGCACGATGCGGAGCACCCGCCCCTGGTCGTCCATGATCCGCAGGCGGGCCTCGGCGAGGGTGCCCTCGGCGACGGCGAGCTGCACGATGCCGTCGATCTCGTTCCAGTCGACGGGGTGGAAACGGGAGCGCACGCCGGCCTCGGTGAGGGCCTGGGGGTGCGGAGGGAGGCCGAGGAGCCGGGCCGCCTCGGCGTCGAGCGTGACGGTGCCGGCCGAGTTGTCCCAGCGCCACAGGCCGGTCGCGATGGCGGCGAGGACGTCCCCCACGGGAGGCAGGGGTTCGTCGCCCGCCTGCTGCAAGGGATGGTCGGTGCGCATTGACCCACTTTAGGAAGATCGATGGACAAGTCGCCACCGCCGGGGGGTGGCGATGAGCGCTCCGGGGTGATCCGCGAAGTAATCCGGAAAGCGATCTCCGCCCGGACGGTAGCCTTGAGGCTTGTCTGCTCTCTCCCCTATTCGCGAAGACTGGATGAACGAAGATGCATCGGTACAGGTCCCACACCTGCGGCGAGCTCCGCGCCTCTGACGTCGGCTCCGACGTCCGGCTGAGCGGCTGGCTGCACAATCGCCGAGACCTGGGTGGCATCCTCTTCATCGATCTGCGCGACCATTACGGCATCACGCAGCTGGTGGCCCGCCCCGGCACGGCCGCCGCCGAGACGCTCGACAAGCTCTCCAAGGAGACGGTCGTCCGTGTCGACGGCAAGGTCGTCTCGCGCGGCGCGGAGAACGTGAACCCCGAGCTGCCCACCGGCGAGATCGAGATCGAGGCCGCCGAGGTCGAGGTGCTCGGCGCCGCCCAGCAGATCCCCTTCACGATCAACGCGGACGACGGCGTGAACGAGGAGCGGCGTCTTGAGTACCGCTTCCTGGACCTGCGCCGCGAGCGCATGCACCGCAACATCATGCTGCGGTCCTCGGTCATCGCCTCGATCCGCTCGAAGATGGTGGCCCTCGGCTTCAACGAGATGGCGACGCCGATCCTCGCCGCGACGTCCCCCGAGGGCGCCCGCGACTTCGTCGTGCCGTCCCGCCTGAACCCGGGCAAGTTCTACGCGCTGCCCCAGGCCCCGCAGCAGTTCAAGCAGCTCCTGATGATCTCGGGCTTCGACCGCTACTTCCAGATCGCGCCGTGCTTCCGCGACGAGGACGCGCGCGCCGACCGCTCGCCGGGCGAGTTCTACCAGCTCGACGTCGAGATGAGCTTCGTGGAGCAGGAAGACGTCTTCCAGCCCATCGAGAAGCTGATGACGGAGATCTTCACCGAGTACGGCGGCGGCCGCGAGGTGACCTCCCCCTTCCCGCGCATCCCGTTCCGCGAGTCGATGCTGAAGTACGGCAACGACAAGCCGGACCTGCGCGCGAAGCTCGAACTGCACGACATCACGGACATCTTCGCGGACTCCGAGTTCAAGGCGTTCGCGGGCAAGCACGTGCGCGCGCTGCCGGTGCCGGACACGGCGTCGCAGTCCCGCAAGTTCTTCGACGGCCTCGGTGACTACGCGGTCGAGCAGGGCGCGAAGGGCCTCGCCTGGGTCCGCGTCGCCGAGGACGGCTCGCTGACCGGCCCGATCGCGAAGTTCCTGACGGAGGCGAACGTGGAGGAGCTCACGAAGCGCCTCTCCCTCGCCCCGGGCCACGCGGTCTTCTTCGGGGCGGGTGAGTTCGACGAGGTCTCCAAGATCATGTCTGCTGTCCGTGTCGAGGCGGCCAAGCGTGCGGGCCACTTCGAGGAGGGCGTCTTCCGCTTCTGCTGGATCGTCGACTTCCCGATGTACGAGAAGGACGAGGAGACCGGCAAGATCGACTTCTCCCACAACCCCTTCTCGATGCCGCAGGGCGGCATGAAGGACCTGGAGGAGAAGGACCCCCTCGACATCCTCGCCTGGCAGTACGACATCGTCTGCAACGGCATCGAGCTGTCCTCCGGCGCGATCCGTAACCACGAGCCCGAGGTCATGCTCAAGGCCTTCGCGATCGCGGGCTACGAAGCGGAGACGGTGGAGCGGGAGTTCGCGGGCATGCTCCGCGCCTTCCGCCTCGGCGCCCCGCCGCACGGCGGGATCGCCCCCGGCGTCGACCGCATCGTGATGCTCCTCGCGGACGAGCCGAACATCCGCGAGACGATCGCCTTCCCGCTCAACGGCAACGCCCAGGACCTGATGATGGGCGCCCCCTCGGAGCTCGAGGAGAGCCGCCTGCGCGAGCTGAACATCCAGCTCCGCAAGCCGGTCGCCGCCGGCAAGGGCGACACGGAGAAGTAGTCCTTCGCGGCGCCAAGCACCCCTTCGCCGCACGAAGCACCCCTTCGCGGCACGAGGTAGCCCTTCGCGGCACGCACGGAGAGGGCCCGGAACCACTGTGGTTCCGGGCCCTCTCCGTTGCGCCTGGGGGTGTGCCCGCGGCGGCTCAGCCGGTCCGCGTGGGCGTCTCCCGGCCCAGGAGTTCCACGATGCTGGAGAAGCTGTCCTTTCCGTGGCCCGCCGCCATTCCCCGGCGGAACAGGTCCGCCACCGCCGACGGCAGCGCGGCGTCCACGCCCGCGTCGGTGTGGGTGTCCACCACGTGTTCCATGCTCGCGAGCCCCATGGCGAGGCGGTCCACGTCGCCCTCGTGGTTGCCCGCGTCGATGCGCGAGGAGTAGAAGGACAGGAACTCCGGCATCCCGCTCATGTTCTGCGAGGCGTACGGGAGGATGTCCGCCGCCGAGAGGCCGTTGGCCTTGGCGAGGGCGACGGCGTACCAGTAACTGGACACGCTCGTCCAGAAGATGACCATGTTGAGCTGGTACATCAGTGCCGCGAGGCCCGGGTCCTCGCCCCGGTGGTCCGTCACGCCCGTCAGCACCTCAAGAGTCGACCGGTGCTTGTCGTACGCCTCGCGCGGGCCGCTGTAGAAGGTGGAGGCGTCCGGGCTTCCGATGCCGGAGGGCGGGACGAGTACGCCGCCCGTGAGGTGGGACGCACCGTGGCCCGCGACCCAACTCGCCGCCTCGCGCGCCTCCTTCGGGGTGTCCGAGCTGAGGTTGACGATCACCCGGCCGGAGAGGGCGTCCGCCGCCGGTTCCAGTACGGCGTACATCGCGGCGTAGTCCGTGAGGCTCAGGATCATCAACTCGTTGGCGGCGACCGCCTCCTCGGGGGTGGCGGCGAGGACCGCTCCGCGCCTCACCAGGTCGTCCGCGCGGGACGCGGTGCGGTTCCAGAGGGTGACCTGGTGGCCCTTGTCGAGCAGGACGGTGGCCATCGCGTGGCCCATGGGGCCGAGACCGATGAGGGTGACGGGGGCGGGGGAGGTGGCGGAGGTGGCAGGGGTGGCGTTCACGTGTGCCTCCAAGGCTGGAAAAGGGGGGTGGACCGTGGACTAAAACGATCGCTCTATTTAGCGCGTGGTGAGAACGTAGCACGTCTCTGGAACGAACGCTCTAATTAGTCTTCGGGTAAGGTGGCCGCATGGCCCAGATCAGCGCAGCCGCAGCCGGAGCCGCGACTACCGGCACCCGCGACCGCATCGTCATCGCCGCCGCACGCCTGCTCCAGCGCCAGGGATATGTGGGCACCGGCATCAAGCAGATCGCGAAGGACGCGGAGGCCACGCTCGGCTCCGTCTACCACTTCTTCCCCGGCGGCAAGGAAGCCGTCGCGGTGGCCGCGATCACCCACAGCGGCGAGGAGTTCGCCGACTTGCTGCGGGACGCGCTGACCACGGCCGACGACCCGGGCGCCGCGATCGAGGCCTGCGCGGCGGAACTCGCCGTGGGGCTGCGGGAGTCGGGCTGGGTCGACGGCTGCCCCGTCACCGCCGCCGCCCTGGAGACGCTGGGCACGGACTCGGATATCCAGCGGGTGTGCGCGGCCGCGCTGGGGAGTTGGGAGCGCCTGGTCGAGGAGAAGCTGCTCGGCTCGGGCTTCGCCGCGCGGGACGCGCGGGACCTTGCGACCACCGTGATCAGCGCCCTGGAGGGCGCGGAGGTGACCGCACAGGTCAACCGCAGCGAGGAGCCGCTGCGGGCGGCAGGACGCCAACTGGCGCGGCTCGTGGGGTCGTACGGGGTGCAGGGCGCGGGGCGGGGCGCGGGTGGGGGCGCGGTGGGGCGCTAGTTCACGCTGCGGGCGGGAGGGGCTCCCGCCGTCCGCCCTGCTGCCCCCGCTGGCCCTGCGGACCCCGTCGGCCCCTGGTTCGCGTTTGTTGAATCGCGTCGCCAGTGGCTCATGAAGGCCCGCTCAGTTGTTGAATCGCGTCGGGACCGAAGCGCGCTGTCCGCTCACACGGCCGGTGAGTGCGAGGCCGCCGCGGCTGTCGCCTCGGCCCACTCCGCCACGAGCTTCTCGTACTCAAGGTGTTGTTCGGGGCGAAGATATCCGCCCGTCCGCAGCCAGAGCGCGCGTATCTCCTCGTTCACCTCGGCCGCGGGGCGCGGCCGGTCGGGGGTGTCGGGAGTCGTGGTCATACAGTGAAGCGTACGTATGAAGATGTGAAGACGGCGTGAGTTCTGGTCGAATGTGATCGGTATCGCTATTGGACCCGCGTGAATCAGCCAAGTTGGGCAAGAAGCAGGGGCCCGCGACGTGAATCACGAGCCCCCGCAGTCCAGTTCAGTTCCATAGGGCATAACCGGACACATCACTCTATTGAGACCGCTTACGACTGCTTCGACTCCTCCAGGCCGGAACGGCTAATGGAGGGTGGTCCGCAAGCCCGGATCAGCCGTCGGCCAGCTTGGCCGCCACGGCCTGGAACCAGGCGCCGTAGGAGAACGGCTCGGGCGGGCCGACCTCCATGCCGAGTTCGGCGGCTGCCAAGGCGTAGTCCCCCTCGTCCAGGGAGAGGGCGAGCAACTCGTGGAGTTCGCCCACAAGGCGTGCGGCCAGTTGGGGATCGGTGGTGGCTGCGTAGTCGGCGACGGCGGCGTCGTGGTCAGGAAACTCGTCGACGATGTCCTGCGAGAACCAGCCGCCGAGCAGTTGCGCGGTTTCCGGGAAGCGCGCGTGCCACTCCCAGTGAGTCTGCGGGAACGACGGTTCCGGGACGTCGCCCTCCTCGACGCTCTTCCTCAGGTGGTCGGCCAGCATCGCCAGCCAGTCGCCGATCGCCGACTCGGCGATCCCGGTGTCCGGGATCGCGTAGAACTCGCCCAGCCTTTGCCGGATGCGGCCCGGTGGGTTGCGGCTGTACTCGCGCAGCTGGCGCTCCGCCTCCGCGACGGCCCAGGGGCGGGCGTGCCAGGTGTGACGGAGGTACGCGTCCAGCGCGCGGCTGCGCTGCTCCGGGGTGTCGTCGGCAGACTGCCCCAGGTACGCGCGCATCACCTGATCCAGCTCACCGTAACGGCGGTCATGTTCGAGGGGCTTCATGGACATGTGTGTGCGGCCCCTACAGGTAGAACGGGACGGTCGTGCGGACGACGAAGCCGTGCGGATTCGACGGCTCACGGTGCAGCACCACGCGCGCCGCGCGAACGTCGGCGGGCCCCCGCCCGGCCAGCAGGTCGCCCTCCAACTGGACCCGGCCCACGGGCTCCTCGCGGGAGGGCCAGGCGGCCTCGATGGTGAGGCGGGCCCGGGTGCCCTGGGCGAGCCAGCGGTGGATGACCTGCTCGTTGGCGGTCACCACCTGCTGCGTGGCCCAGTGAGCGGTCTCCCGGTCGGGGTAGGAGGCGGAACGGGTGAGCACGGGGAGATCCTCTCAAATGACCTGATCGGTGGTTGTAGGCGTGCGGCTCAGAGCGGGGAGAAGTTCCAGAACATGCCGACCTCGGTGTCCGAGACTACGATCAGGCCGCAGTCCTCCGTGTAGCTGCTGAGCGGGTTGTACGCGAACCCCGATGACGTGAAGTCGAGCGTGCCGCTCACATGACCGGGCACCTTGACGTTGGTGTGATAGCCGGCCCCGTCCCCGTAACGCGCCAGGATCGTGCGCGCCATCTCCCGCAATTCCTCCTCGCTCTCCGTGAAGCGCCTCAGGTTGGACAGGGTGCAGCGGTCGTCCGTGAGGGCAAGGAGTAGGTTCTCGGCGCTTTCGCGGTCGATCTCCTGAAGACGAGGCGCGATGTACTCGGGGGGTTCGACGACGAAGGGGTACGTGGGGACCCCCTCGCTCTCCGGAACCTGCGCCGGGTCGTCGAGACCGGTCCAGCCCCGGGGGTCCGGGACGGCCCGGGCCATCAGCGCGAGGACGTCGAGAACCCAGTCCTCGTGGCGCCGCGGCCCCGTGGCGTCGAACGGGTACGCGTCCTCGAACAGGTGACGTACCGCGGCTTCCCAGGCGGTCTGATCGACGGACATGTGGTGGTGGCCTTTCTCGGACGGCTCGGGAGGCTAGGGCCTGTAGGGCATCGACGTCATGACGGTGAACGGCGGAGTGCGACTGCTGTCGTACCTGATGCGGGTCTCGATGCCGTTCACGTCGTACCCCTTGGCGTCGAGGCCGCCCTCCTTGTACCCGGACAGCGGGTCTCCGAGGTCCACCGGCTGCTTGCTCACGCTGCGGCCGCTGGTCTCGCCGGGGGCCGCCGTCGCCTGGAACGACTCGACGGTGCCCTCTCCCGGCGGGGGTGGGCCCTTGATCCATGCCTCGATGGCGGCCTTGTTCTGGTTGAGGTTGTACTCGGTCAGCTCCTCCGCTCGCCGGTAGTTCGGAAAGGCCGAAGAGGAACCGATCTTCGGCTTCCCGTGTGGCCAAGCCGGGGTCGGCCCGTTCGCCTGCTGGTCGCGCAGGCGCTGCGCGAGCTGCATGTCCGTCTTGCCGACGTGCTTGTCCAGAGTGTGGCCGTTGTCCATGTACTCATTGGCGGCGAGGTTGAGGTCGTACTTGCCGGCCGAGTCGACCTTCAGCCAGACCTTCGAGTCCTTGAACTCCTCCAGGGCCCGCATGCCGAAGCCGTGCGCACGTGCCTCCTGGGCCTTGAATTTCGGAGCGCTCAGATGGGCCTCGTCCAACGGGGCCATGAGGGCGTCGAGACGCGGAACGAGCGCGTCGACCCGTTGGTTGTACGTGGTGACGATCGAGTTCAACTTGCCGGTGTCCAGGTTCAGGACAATGCCCTGGCCCAACTGGCCCGCGCCCTTGGCGACACCTTTGACCACCCCTTTGACCAACCCCGTGACGTCGTCCATGCCCACGCCGTCCTTGAGGTTGACCTCAACCTTGGGGATGGCCTCGCGTACGGCCTCGACGTAGACGTCCCACACCTCGCGATTGAGGTAGACGGCTGCCTCGGCGAATTCGTAGAGGAGATCGCCGACCTTCTTGGCCGTGTCGAACAGCACGGTCATCACGGGGTGGGTGGAGGTCTGCGAGGAGGAGCTGTCGTGCTTCCACTCGTAGTTCACACGGCTCTTGCCCCATGCCGTCGTGCCCCACAGCGAACTGCAGAACTGGCGCATCGCGTCGTGCCACTCGCTGTTGGTCTGCTGAGTGATGCTGCTGACGCTCCCGGTCAGCCCGCTCTCCGCCATGGAGAGCGAGGCGGTCGTCGCCATCCACGCCTTGGACAGTGAGTTCAGGTGGTGCTGCTGTGGATACGGGTAGACGTCGGCGACCTTGCCCATCCGGAAGGCGTGCTTCACTACCGGCCTCAGCACGTCCCGGACGGGTTCGGGCACCCACTCGAGGAGTCTGCGGATGAAGTCGTCGCCGCCGTCGTCGTCGCCCCACTTGAGATTCGGCACGGAGCCGTAGGAGGGCGCCTCCTCGATGACCTTGGGTAACGGCTGGACGACCGGCTTCGCCTTCCCCTTGGGGTCGTTGGCCGCTTCCGCCTTCGCATAAGCATTGGCCGTCGACGTAAAGCCGACTGCCGCACCCCCGATACTGACGATGCTCTTGGCTCACACATCGAGGAAGCGGTTGCCCACCTTGACGTACGACCTCGCGAACGCCTGGGGCGAAGTCCCGTAACCGCCGGCGTCCGGGAACTCGCGCAGGTCTTCGAGCAGGCTCTTGGCACCTTTGTCCATCACGGTCTGCTGGCTCGCCACACCGCCCGAGACGCGGTGGAGGTCGCTCGGCTTGACGTCGATGGTGCCGTTCTGGCCCGGCGGTGGGGTCCCCATCAGCCGGCCCCCCAGCCGCGCAGCACGGCCTGGTGCGCTGCCGCATAGTTGATGTGGCTCGTGGTCGCGCACGCGTGGAGCCACTTCTGGGCGGCTTGGAGGTCCTGGGCCGAGCGGTCCCACTCGTCGAGTTTGTCAACGAAGACCTCGCGAGTCTCCCCCTCCCAGGACAACACGACCGGCACCACCCGGTCATGGAGGTCATCCAGACTGCCGTTGAGCTTCTTGAGGATGTCCTCCAGATCGCCGGCGAGGTCGCGGAGGGAGGCGAAGGCGACGGTTATGTGCTCGTCGTCCGCACTTCCGGTCGGCATGATTCCCCGTTTCGTAGGTGTCGTCGTGGTCGCGGCAGGTGCCCCGGGAGAGGCCATCAGAAAGAGTCGAGGCTGCTGCGCGGATGGGCGGGCCCGGTCGTCTCCGGGGCAGGTGTCGACAGCTTGTCGACCTCGCTGTCGATGTCCACCGGGATACTCCGCAGTTGGGCCATCACGTCCAGCTCCTGTTCCGTGAAGCCATCCCGGCTCAGGCGTACGGCCTGCTCGATATGCCGGATCACTTCACGGATGCGCACGGCGTCCTCGGCCGCTGCCCGGTGGAACTCGCGGTATGCCGTCGCCGCCGGTCCTCGCCAACCCGCTTCGATGCGGTCGACGATCGCGTCCATCCGCCTGACCTGCTTGTCCAGATGGTCCTGCATGACGTCGAGGTCCTCGGTCAGTTTGGTGAGGTCCTTGCTCGACACCTTCAGATCGACGCCGCTCTCTTGGCCCCCGCCTGCTCCACGTACACCCATACTCCGCACCTCCTCCGTGACTCCGGCATGACAAACCGTGTCTGCGCGATGATCCTAATCTCGCGCTCTTCCGAAGCCGACGGCCGGCGGTGGGCCCTTGTGCGCGGTGCGGCCTCATGAATGGCGGCCTCGTACGCGATGGGGTTCGGGCCGCGTCGGATTGCAGAAAAGTCCCGGCAGCACGCCGTAGAACACGGAGCTGCCAGGACTTTTCTGCAATCCGACGCGTACCGCTACGCGTCCGGCTTGTCCTCCAGGCGCGGGAAAAGCACCGCGCCCTTCGTGACCGTTGCGCCCACCGGCAGCTGACCCCACGTGCCCGCGTCCTGGACCCGCTGCGTGGCGAGCGGGCCGAGCGTGGGCTCCGCGCCGAGTGAGTCCCACAGCTTCTGCGAGGTCTCCGGCATGATCGAGTTCAGCAGGACGGCCACCGCGCGCAGCGACTCCGCCGCCGTGTAGAGGATCGTCGCCAGGCGGGCCTGGCCCTCCGGGGACTCGTCCTTGGCCACCTTCCACGGCTCCTGCTCCGTGATGTAGCCGTTGACCTGCTTGACGAAGGCGAAGACCGCCAGGATGCCGGCCTGGAAGTCCAGCTCCTCGCCGATCTTCAGGTCAGCCGCCGCGACCGCCTTGGCCAGGCCTTCCTGGACCGCCTGCTCCGCGGCGCCGACCGCCGTCGCCTCGGGGAGCGCGCCGCCGAAGTACTTGCCGACCATGGCCGCCACGCGCGAGGCGAGGTTTCCGTAGTCGTTCGCCAGCTCGCTCGTGTACCGGGCGGTGAAGTCCTCCCACGAGAACGAGCCGTCCTGGCCGAACGCGATGGCACGCAGGAAGTACCAGCGGTACGCGTCGACACCGAAGTGCGAGGTGAGGTCCTGCGGCTTGATGCCCGTCAGGTTCGACTTCGACATCTTCTCGCCGCCGACCATCAGCCAGCCGTTCGCCGCGATGCGGCCCGGCAGCGGGAGACCCTGCGCCATCAGCATCGCGGGCCAGATGACCGCGTGGAAGCGGAGGATGTCCTTGCCGACCAGGTGCACGTCGGCGGGGAAGGTTGACTTGAACTTTTCCTCGTCCGCGCCGTAGCCGACGGCCGTGGCGTAGTTGAGGAGGGCGTCGACCCAGACGTAGATGACGTGCTTGTCGTCCCACGGGACCTTGACGCCCCAGTCGAACGTCGAGCGCGAGATGGAGAGGTCCTGCAGGCCCTGCTTGACGAAGTTCACGACTTCGTTGCGGGCCGACTCGGGCTGGATGAAGTCCGGGTTCGCCTCGTAGTGGGCGAGCAGCTTGGGACCGTACTCGCTCAGCTTGAAGAAGTAGTTCTCCTCCTTGAGGAGCTCCACCGGCTTCTTGTGGATGGGACAGAGCTTCTGCCCCTCGAACTCGCTCCCGGCCTCGCCGTCGATCAGGTCGCCGGGGAGTTTGTACTCCTCGCAGCCCACGCAGTACGGGCCTTCGTAGCCGCCCTTGTAGATCTCGCCCTTGTCGAAGAGATCCTGGACGAACTCCTGCACGCGGTCCGTGTGACGCCGCTCCGTGGTGCGGATGAAGTCGTCGTTCGCGATGTTCAGGTGCTCCCAGAGCGGCCGCCAGGCCTCGTCCACGAGCTTGTCGCACCACGCCTGGGGCGTGACGTCGTTCGCCTCGGCAGTGCGCATGATCTTCTGACCGTGCTCGTCCGTGCCGGTGAGGTACCACACCTTCTCGCCGCGCTGACGGTGCCAGCGCGTGAGCACGTCCCCTGCAACGGTCGTGTAGGCGTGGCCCAGGTGAGGAGCGTCGTTTACGTAGTAGATGGGGGTCGAGACGTAGAACGCCTTCGCGTTCTCGCCCGCTCCCTGCTTCTCGGATCCAATGGCCGCCATGGTCGAAATCCTAACGGCCCCGGAGCGGGCGATTCACCTCGATTCCAGGGGGTGGACCCCGAAGGGCCCACCCCTCGGGGTTACGGGCGCCAGGCCGCCAGCAGGCCCTCGTACAGCTCCGCGTCCGTGAGCTCGCGGGGGGTGGGGCCCGCGTGGAAGAAGGCGGCGTTCTCCGCCTTCAGCTTGCGGAGGTAGTCGAAGCCCTTCGCCTCGTGCTCGCCGAAGGCGACGAACTGGAAGAAGAGGGGGTGCTTGGCCGCGTCCGCGAGGGCCTGGTTGGCGGGGCCCTTCGCGTCCGGGGGGCCGTCCGTCTGGAACACGACGAGGGCGGGGCTGCCCTTGTGCTCCGACTTCTCGTAGTGGGACACGACCTCTTCGATCGCGGCGTGGTAGCTGGTGCGGCCCATGCGGCCCGCTGCCGCGTGCAGCTCGTCGACACGGCCCTCGTGCTCGGGGAGCGTGAGGGTGCCGGTGCCGTCGATCTCGGTCGAGAAGAGGACGACGTGCACGGTGGCCTCGGGGTCCGTGTGGGCCGCCAGGGCGAGGACCTGCTCGCCCAGGCTCTGGGCGGAGCCGTCCTTGTAGTACGAGCGCATGGATCCGGAGCGGTCGAGGACGAGGTACACGGGGGCGCGGACCCCGGTGAGCTCCCGCTTCTGCAGGGCTGCGCCGGCTGCCTTGTACGCGGGGGCGAGGGCGGCGGAGAGGGTGGGCTTCGCCGTTTCCTCGGCTACGGGGGCTTCGGCAGCCGGGGTCTCTTCGGCGGGGGCGGCCTCCGGCTCCGCGGGGGCTTCGGCTGCCGCCGTTTCCTGGGCCTCGGGGGTTTCGGGCTCTGCGGGGGCCTCGGCTGCCGGCGTCTCTTCGGCCACGGGGGCTTCGGGCTCCGCGGGGGCTTCGGGCTTTGCCTCGTCTTCGGCGGTCGTGGGGGTCGCCTGTTGTGGGCATTCGTCCCGCTGGGCGGGACGGGTGGGCACAACTGACGGGGCCGATTCAGCGGCGTCGGCGACAACTGCCTCGGGGGCGACTACCTCGGGGGTCACGTCCTCGGCCTCCGGGGCGTCAGCCTCGGCTTCGGCGGCAACCTCCGCCTCGGGGGCGGGGGCGTCAGCCTCGGCTTCGGCGGCAACCTCCGCCTCGGGGGCGGGGGCGTCAGTCTCGGGCTCGGCGGCAACCTCCGCCTCCGGCGCCACGGCCTCCGGCGCCACGGCCTCGGGGGCGACAACCTCCGGGGTGACGGCCTCCGCCTCGGGGGCGGCAACCTCCGCCTCGGCGGCGGGCGCAGACTCCGGCTCGGCCACAGCTTCGGGCTTCGGAGCCAGGTCCGGCTCGGCCGCAGCTTCGGGCTTCGGAGCCAGGTCCGGCTCGGTCACAGCTTCGGGCTCAGGAGCCAGGTCCGGCTCGGCCACAGCTTCGGGCTCAGGAGCCAGGTCCGGCTCGGTCACAGCTTCGGGCTCAGGAGCCAGGTCCGGCTCGGTCACAGCTTCGGGCTTCGGAGCCAGGTCCGGCTCGGCCGCAGCTTCGGGCTCCGGAGCCAGGTCCCGCTCGGCCACAGCTTCGGGCTCAGGAGCCAGGTCCCGCTCGGTCACAGCTTCGGGCTCCGGAGCCAGATCATCCTCGGGAGCCGGGGAAGGCGAAGGTACCGACACCCGGTCCCGGTCGAACGCCGCCGCGACGAGATCGTCCACCGCCGAAGGCGAAGGCTCGGGCGAAGGCGACGGAACCGTCGCCTTCGGCTCGGCCGCCGGAGGCACCCGCTCGGACGAGGGCGCCGGCACCGTGGCGGAGGGAGCAGCCTCCGGGGGCGCGGCGGTCTCCGAAGCCTCCGGAGTCACCGCCTCAGGCTCCGACGCCTGATCCCCCTTGCGTGAAGACCGTCCGAACGCGTTCCGCAGGACACTCAGAATGCCCATGGGTGCACCCCTTCGCGTGAGTTGATTCCCGATAACCCCTGGCCAGGGCGGACACGTAAGGTTAGCCGTCGCGGCAGGCGATCTTGGTGAGGGTCGCCCAAGCGTCACCCTCACCCCAAAAGCAGCCCCCGCGCATCCCGCGCACACCCCGCACCCGCAGCTCAACTGCCCTCTGTGCGCTCTCGGTTCACTTCCCGTTCACCCTCAGGCCGTCGCCCTGCCGACCTCCGCGCCTAGCGTCACGGCGGAATCAAGCCACGCCAAGCCACGCCAAGCCGAGCCACACCATGCAACGCCACACAACGGAGGAACCGTGCGCAAGCTGCTGCCGATCATCACCTCGCACCAGGGAAGCGGCAACCGTTCCGCCCTGACCTGCCGGTTCCGTTGTGGTGACGCCTGCTTCCACGAGGTGCCCAACACCAGCGACAACGAGTACGTCGGCGATGTCATAGCGGGCGCGCTCAGCCGCCGCTCGATGATGCGCGCCGCCGCGGTCGTGACCGTGGCGACCGCCGCGGGCAGCGCCGTCGTCGCGGGACCCGCCGCCCCGGAGGCGGCCGCCGCGCCCCAGAAACCCGCGTCGCACAAAAGCAAAAAGGGGGCGCGCGGGCTCCGCTTCACGCCCGTCGCGCCCAACAAGACCGACTCCGTGACGATCCCGGACGGCTACGCCCAGAACGTCGTCATCCGCTGGGGCGAGCCCATCCTCCGCGGCGCCCCCGCCTTCGACCCGGACAAGCAGACCGCGAAGGCGCAGGCGGGCCAGTTCGGCTACAACAACGACTTCCTGAGCCTCCTGCCGTTGCGCCGCGAGCGCGGGCGCCAGGTCCTCGTCGCCAATCACGAGTACACCGACGAGATCCTGATGTTCAAGGGATACGACGCCGCCAACCCAACACGTGAGCAGGTTGAGATCGCCTGGGCCGCCCACGGCCTCTCCGTCGTGGTCGTCGAGGAGGAGCGCAGGAGCGGCAAGCTGACCGCCGTCAGCCGCCACCAGCTCAACCGCCGCCTCACCGCCACCAGCGAGTTCCGGCTCACAGGACCTGCCGCGGGCGGCGAGTTCGTCCGTACGAAGGCCGACCCGCGCGGCACCACCGTCCTCGGCACCCTGAACAACTGCGCCGGTGGCACCACCCCCTGGGGCACGACCCTGCACGGCGAGGAGAACTTCAACCAGTACTTCGCCAACGCGGAGAAGGTCACCGAGCCCACCGCCGCCGCGCGCCTCAAGCGCTACGGCGTCATCGGTGCCGCGTCCGAGCGGAAGTGGGAGCGGTTCGACGACCGCTTCGACCTCGCCAAGGAGCCCAACGAGGCCAACCGCTTCGGCTGGGTCGTCGAACTCGATCCGTACGACCCGGACTCGACCCCGCGCAAGCGCACCGCGCTCGGCCGCTTCAAGCACGAGGCCGCGCAGCCGCGCCTCACGCACGACGGCCGCCCGGTGGTCTACATGGGCGACGACGAGAAGTTCGACTACTTCTACAAGTTCGTCAGCAGCAAGCGCGTCGCCAAGGGGCAGTCGCGGGCCGCGCACGAGCACAACCTCACGCTCCTCGACGAGGGCACGCTGTACGTCGCCAAGCTGACCGGCGACTCCCCGGCCGCCGACATCGACGGCACCGGCAAGCTGCCCGCCGACGGTGAGTTCGACGGCAGCGGCGTCTGGATCCCGCTCGCCACCGCGGGCCCCAAGGGACACGCCGTCTCGCACGTCGAGGGCATGACCGCCGAAGAGGTGTACGTCTTCACCCGTCAGGCCGGCGACAAGGTCGGCGCCACGAAGATGGACCGCCCCGAGGACGTCGAGCCGTCGCCGCACACCGGCAAGGTCTATGTCGCGCTCACGAACAACTCCGACCGCGGCAAGGCGGGCAAGGCAGGCGCCGACGAGGCCAACCCGCGCAACCTGAACAAGCACGGCCAGGTCCTTGAGCTGACCGAGCGCCGCAACCGTGCCGATTCCACGTCCTTCGCCTGGTCGCTCTTCCTCGTCGCGGGCGACCCCGAGGACCCGGCCACGTACTTCGCGGGCTTCCCGAAGGAGAAGGTCAGCCCGATCTCCTGCCCGGACAACGTCGCCTTCGACCCGCACGGCAACCTGTGGCTCTCGACGGACGGCAACCAACTCGGCTCGCACGACGGCCTGTTCGGCGTCGCGACCAAGGGTGACCGGCGTGGCGAGCTCAAGCAGTTCCTGACCATGCCGAACGGCGCGGAGACCTGCGGCCCGATCATCCAGGACAACCGCGTGCTCGTCTCCGTGCAGCACCCGGGCGAGGTCGACGGCGCGTCCGTCGAGAAGCCCGCGAGCGCGTGGCCCGACGGGCCGGGCAAGATCGTCCGGCCGTCGGTCGTCTCCGTGTGGCGCAAGGACGGCAGCGACATCGGCGTCTGAGCAGGATCATCTGAGCAGCATCGATGGGGCGCCCTCTGCCGATCGGCAGAGGGCGCCCCATCGTCGTACCGCCGCTGTATCGCCGCTGTCGTGCGGCGGGATCAGTCGTTCTGCTTGCGGCGGTACAGCGCGAATCCCAGGCCGGCCGCGCCCAGCGCCGCCATGCCGCCGCCCGCCGCCATCAGCGGGGCGCTCTCGCCTGCCGGGGACATGCCGTCGGCCCCGGCCTTGACGCCGCCCTTCGGGACGACCTGTGAGGTGCCGTTCTGCTGCTGGGCGTGCTGCTGGGTGTGTGGCTGGGGCTTCGGCTGCGGCTTCGGCGTCGTCCTGCCCTCGGTCCAGGCCTTCATGGTGCCGTCCGGGTCGAGCACGAAGTGCGCGCCGTTGTGCTGTCCGTACGCGGCCTTGCTCCCGGACTGCTTGATCGTGTCCCAGACGGTCTTCTTGCCGGTGTCGGGAGCCTTGGCGATCATGTCGGCCTCGTAGCCGCTCCTGGTCTTGTAGACCTTCGCGTCGAAGCCGCTGCCGCCGAGGTTCGTGTACTGGCGGACGAAGGTGCGCTCGTGGCCCGGCGTCGGCTTCGGTGACGGCTTCGGCTTCGGGGCCGCCCCGGTCCGGGTGATGGTGCCGTCCGCCGAGAGCTTGAAGGTGTTGCCGTCGATCTTGGTGACCCGCGGGTCGACGTACGCCTCCAAGGAGCCCTTGGCCTTGCCGTGGAGGGAGATGGCCGCCTTGGCGGTGCGTGCGGACGCGTTGACGTCGACCTTCGCCGACCAGCCCTTGCCGAGGTCGGTGGTGCCCTTGGAGACCCAGCCGCCGGGGACGGGCTTGTCCTTGTCCCGGTCCTTGTCCTTGTCCTTGTCCTTGTCCTTGGCCACGAGTTTCGCGGTGACCGTGCCGTCGGGCGTCAGGGTGAAGGTGTTGCCGTCGATGCTGGTGCTCGCGGACTTCTCGTACGCGGTGAGCGAGCCCTTGGCGGTGCCGTCGAGGGAGATCGCGGCCTTGGCGGTGCGGGCGGACGCGTTGACGTCGACCTTCGCCGACCAGCCCTTGCCGAGGTCGGTGGTGCCCATCGACTCCCAGCTGCCGGGCTGCGGCGTCTCCGTGTCCGTGCCGGTGTCCGTGCCCGGGTCCGTGGACTTGTCCTGATCCACATCCACCTGGCCCTGCGGGTTCGGCGGGGTGTCGGCGGCGAAGGCTGCCGTGGTCGGGACGGCGAGAGCGGCGATCGCTCCGGTGGCGATGGCGGCGGTGCGGAAGGTACGGCGGGTGGCGCGCATAGCGGATCCCTTGTGACTGGTCGGTCGGACTGTCCGTCTTTGTGCCTCTTTGCGGCGGCGACAGACATGAAGCTACGGGCGCCGTGTGTGCGTCATCCGTAGGGAACGTAACAACCGGCCGCACAGGGCGGCGCGAGACCGTGAAACGCGAAAAGGTGCTGGTCAGGGTGGGTGGGGCCGAAGGTCACCAGTTCCCCGGGACCTACGTCACGCCCGCCGTCGAGCCACCGTCACGCCCGCCCGCCGAGCCGCCGTCACGCCCGCCGCCGAGCCACCCTCACGCCGCCGTCGCCCGGCCTTCGAGCCACTCCCCGTAAGCAGGTGACTGGCGTGCCGCTTCCCAGTACGAGGCTTCGAGATCCCCGTACACCGCGTCGAGCGCCTGCTCCGTGCGGGCCGCCACGAGCAGCCGCACGCCGAGCGGGTCGCCGTGCAGCGGCCGTACCGCCATGTCGGGTCTGTCGTGCGAGGTCGGCTGGCAGACCGTGACGACCTCACCGGTGGCGACGAGCGAGGACGCGGTGAGGTAGTCGCCGTGCAGGACACGGGGGTTGAGGCCGGCGGCCCGCAGCACCCGGAGCAGCCCGTCCCATTCACCGTCCACCGTCGGGTCCACCATCCACCGGTCGGCGGCGAGGTCACTGAGGTGGACGACGGGCTGCGCGGCCGCCGGATGGTCGGCCGGCAGGAAGACGAACTGCGGCTCGCGCTCGACCAGTACGCGCCACCGCAGCCCCTCCGGCATCCGCAGCGGGCTCCCCTCCACCTCGTGCACGAAGGCCACGTCGAGCTGCCCTCCCGCGACCATGCGAAGCAGCGCGTTCGCGGAGACGTCCATCTGGAGCGAGGTCTCGGTGGCGGGCAGGCGCACCCGGAGCCGCCGCAGCCAGCCCGGTATGGCACGGCTGGCGGTGGACCCGATGCGCAGTTGCGGCCCCTCGGTGGCGCGCGCGGCGGCCGCCTTGGTCTCGCTGACCAGCGCCCGCATCTCGCTGACGAGCGGGCGGGCACGGCTGAGGACGACGCGGCCGAGCGGAGTCGGACGGCAGCCGGTGCGTTCGCGGGCGAAGAGCTGGCCGCCGATCTCCTGCTCGATGCGGCGCAGCTGCGTCGTCAACGAGGGCTGGCTCATGCCGAGTTGGCGCGCGGCCTTGTGCAGGCTGCCGGTGTCGGCGATGGCGCACAGTGCGCGGAGGTGCCTCACCTCTAGCTCCATGGCCGTGAGCGTAGAGCGGTGAGGGGCGCCGCACCAGACTCACAAACCCCACGGGAACCACCTGAGTTGGGCACGCGCGTCACCCCGCGGAAGGTTGGCGGACGGCGGGCGATAGCTCCGCGCTATCGCCACTTGCCATCATCCGCTCAGGCCCCCGGCTCCCTGACACTCCCGGTACCGAACCGTTCACCTTTCACCGAACGAGTAGGGAGCCCCCCACATGAACAAGCGTTACCTGTCCGTCGCGGCCGTCATCGGCCTCGCGGCAGCCGGTCTCGGCACGACGTCCGCGACGGCAGCGACCCCCACCGCGCCGTCCGCCACCTCCGCGTACGCCAACTACGCGGGATCCGGCGAGGAAGCCGCGGCCAACAAGGCGTTCTTCGACGCCGTCCTCAAGTCGGTCGCCGAGAAGCGCGCGGCCAACCCGGGCGCGAAGCAGGTCACCGTGGTGTACGACGCCTCAGGTGCTCCGACCTTCGCGCAGCAGATAGCGAGCAGCACCTCCATCTGGAATGGCGCGGTGTCCAATGTGAAGCTCCAGGAGGGGAGTGGCGGTGCGAGCTTCGAGTACCGCGAGGGCAATGACCCGCGCGGTTCGTACGCGAGCACGGACGGCCACGGCCAGGGCTACATCTTCCTGGACTACGCGCAGAACCAGCAGTACGACTCGACCCGTGTGACCGCGCACGAGACGGGTCACGTCCTCGGCCTGCCGGACCACTACGAGGGTCCGTGCAGTGAGCTGATGTCCGGAGGCGGTCCGGGCACCTCGTGCACCAACTCGCAGCCGGACGCGAACGAGCGGGCCAAGGTCGACCAGTTGTGGGCCAACGGTCTCGCGAAGGCGCTGGACAAGCTGGACAGACTGGAGAAGGTCGGCTGAGGTGACGGCCGAGGTGAGCTGACCTGCTGCTGACCTCCTGCTGAACGACCCGCTGTGCCCATCGGCGCGCTCGACGCCGGTGGGCACAGTGCGTTACGGGTACGTGCTGCGCGCAGTGCGCTCCGTACCGGTCATTCGCGCGTGTAGTAGCGGTAGAACGTCATGGCGAACACCCCTGCCGTCACCGCGAGCGCCATGAACACGGACCGCAGGATCGTCGCGTCCGTCAGGCTGTAGATGTAGCCGAAGGAGATTCCGGCGAAGGCGGCCCAGGCCGCAGCGCGCAGCTCGCGCGGCAGCCGGGGCGCGGCCTGCCACAGGCCCATGAAGAGCGCGGCGAAGACGATTCCGGCCACGACGCCGAGCAGGACGTTGCCGGTGGTGATGGGTCCTGCGTCCCGCGCGATCTGGGCGGCCCAGACGCCGTAGACGAGGCCGAGGACCAGCGCGACCGGCGCGATCCCGGTGACGTGGGAGCCCCCGCGGACGCGGGGTACGGATGACGTGGATGCCACGTGAGCCATGACGGTTCCTCCAGACTCCTCCGCCCCCGGTCCCGCGTTTCACGCCCGCCCCACCATCCAGGGCACACCCGCCGGCGCCGCCCGGCAACTCGGCGGTCTCAGTGGTCGCGGTTGTAGCCGCCCTCGCAGGTGTTCCAGCAGGGCTTGTACTCCTGGCACGGGTCCGCGGTGGCGCAGCTGGGCACGTGGTGTCCGCCGGTGTCGACGTACGCGGCGCTCGCCCAGCCCCGCACCCCGCCCAGCCAGTACCAGTACGTGTTGCCCCAGACGCTCGAACCCCGCGTCTGGCACTCGACGCGGTCCTGGCTCTCCCCGGGGAGCTTCGCGACGACCGAGGCGCCGGTGGAGGGCGCGTCCCGGATCTTCAGGTCCTTGGGGGCGATGATGGTCCCCCAGACCACGTCGTGGTCGTTGTGCGCGGGTGGCGCGGCGGCTGATGCTGGTGCGGCACCTCCGAGGGACAGTGCGCCCGCGGTCAGGAGCGCGGTGACGAGAGTTCCCAGGGCGGCCGGAGTGGTTCTCAGGGCCGGAGTGGTCCGCATGATCGACCTCCTCGTTCCGGATTTCCCCGATTTCCCCCTGTCCCCACCCTCTTCTCCCCCCTCCAGCAAACACCCGTTCGGGTTAACGCTCCACCGGACGATGAGTTTGCGCCGCGCGGACGGTCTGACTTCGTGACGGACCACCGACGTGGTCCCCGTGACCGACCACTGATGTGGAGAGGGCGTACGACATGAACAGCGTGGCCATCGAGACCGCGGGCCTGGTGAAGACCTTCGGGGACAACCGCGCCGTCGACGGCGTGGACCTCACCATCCCGGCCGGTACGGTCTACGGTCTGCTCGGCCCGAACGGCGCGGGCAAGACCACCACCGTCAAGATGCTCGCCACCCTGCTGCGCCCGGACGGCGGCGACGCCCACGTCTTCGGCCACGACGTCGTGCGGGAGGCCGACGCCGTACGCAGCAGGGTCAGCCTCACCGGGCAGTACGCCTCGGTCGACGAGGACCTGACCGGCACCGAGAACCTGGTGCTCCTGGCCCGCCTCACCGGGCACGGCAAGAAAGCGGCGTACGGCAGGGCGGCGCAGCTCCTGGAGGCCTTCGGCCTGACCGAAGCGGCCACCCGCCAGGTGAAGAACTACTCCGGCGGCATGCGCCGCCGCATCGACATCGCGGCGTCCATCCTCAACACCCCCGACCTGCTCTTCCTCGACGAGCCGACGACGGGCCTCGACCCCCGCAGCCGCAACCAGGTCTGGGACATCGTCAGGGCGGTCGTCGCGCACGGCACGACGGTCCTGCTCACCACGCAGTACCTGGACGAGGCCGACCACCTCGCGTCCCGCATCGCCGTCATCGACGACGGCAAGGTCATCGCCGAGGGCACCAAGGGCGAGCTGAAGGCGTCGGTCGGCGCGGGCTCGGTGCACGTGCGGCTCCGGGACGCGGACCAACGCGAGGAGGCGGCACGGGCGCTGCGCGTCGCACTCGACGCGGAGGTGCAGCTCGAACCCGACCCGGTGGCCCTCACCGCCCGCGTCGGCAACGGCGGGGCGAACGGCAGGGGCGCCGCAGAGAAGGCGTCCCGCGCCCTCGCCGAACTGGCCCGCGCGGGCATCACCGTGGACAACTTCTCCCTCGGCCAGCCCAGCCTGGACGAGGTGTTCCTGGCCCTCACCGGCAACCCCCATCACGCGACGGACATGGCGCAGAAAGAGGCAACGGCATGAGCACCGCGACCACCACATCCGACGCCCAGGACCTGGCGCCGGTCAGCACCGAGTCCCTCGCCGAACTGCTCGTCGCCGGCGACCGGCCGCAGCGCCCCAGCGCGCTCTCCGCGTCCCTCACGTTCGGCTGGCGGGCCATGCTCAAGATCAAGCATGTGCCGGAGCAGCTCTTCGACGTGACGGCGTTCCCGATCATGATGGTGCTGATGTACACGTACCTCTTCGGGGGCGCGCTCGCCGGGTCGCCGGGCGAGTACATCCAGTACCTGCTGCCCGGCATCCTCGTGATGTCCGTCGTCATGATCACGATGTACACGGGCGTCTCGGTGAACATCGACATTGAGAAGGGCGTCTTCGACCGCTTCCGCACGCTGCCGATCTGGCGCCCCTCGGTGATGGTCGGCTACCTGCTCGGCGACATGCTGCGCTACGCCATCGCGTCCCTGGTGATGCTGGCCGTCGGCATGATCGTCGGATTCCGTCCGGACGGCGGCGTCCTCGGCGTCGTGGCCGGGGTGCTCCTCCTGCTCGTCTTCTCCTTCGCCTTCTCGTGGGTGTGGACGATGTTCGGCCTGCTGCTGCGCACGGAGAAGTCGGTGATGGGCGTCAGCATGATGGTGCTCTTCCCGCTGACGTTCCTCAGCGACATCTTCGTGAAGCCCGAGACGATGCCGGGCTGGCTCCAGGCCTTCGTGAACAACAACCCGATCACCCATGTCGCCTCCGCGGTCCGCGATCTGATGGCGGGCACGTCGCCGGGCTCGTCGCTGGTCTGGGCGCTCGGCTGGGCGGTGCTGCTCGTCGCGGTCTTCGGCCCGGTGACGATGAGGCTCTACAACCGTAAGTAGGACCATTCGCACGACGGGTGGGAGTTCTTGCCCCGTATGCACGCGTCCCGGTCGCGCCCCGCGTGACCGGGACTTCTCCTTGGGGCGTGTTCAGACGCCCGCTGTCCGCAGTCCTCCTGGTCCTCGCGGTCCTCCTCGTGCCGCTCGGCGCGCTCTCCACCTGGGCGAAGTACGAGATCGAGGACGCCGATCAGTACGTCGCCACGATGGCGCCGCTCGCCTCCGACCCCGACGTGCGGGACGCGGTGACCAAGGCGGTCACGGACTCGGTGATGAAGGAGATCGACGTGGGCCCGCTGCAGGGCACCGTCGAGTCGTTCCTCGGGGACGCGGTGCGGTCCTTCACGGGGACGAAGGCCTTCAGGACGGCCTGGGACGCGGCCAACCGTGCGGCGCACGACGCCGTGCAGGGCGCGCTCAGCGATCAGTCGGACGGCGGCGCCGTCACCATCGATCTCGCGCCCATCACCGAGCAGGTCAAGCGCCAACTGGCCGCTGACGGCGTGCCGTTCGCCGACAGCATCCCGGTCACGCACACCGAGGTGACGCTCATGGAGTCGTCGGACCTCGGCCCCTTCGGGAAGGGATTCCACATGCTCCAGATGGCGGGCCTCTGGCTTCCGGTCGCGGCGGTGCTCCTCGCCGTGGCGGGCATCTACCTGGCGGTCCACCGCCGCCGCGCGATCATCCGCACGGCCCTCGGCGCGGCCCTCGCGGGCGCGCTCCTCGGCGTCGCGGTCACGGTGGTACGGGGCCTGACCCTGGACGACCTCCCGAAGGACGTCTCCCGCCCGGCCGCGGAGGCGGTGTACGACGCGTTGACCCACTCGCTGAGCGTGGCGGGATGGGTGATTCTGGGGGCGGGGCTGTGCGTCGCGCTTGCCGCGTGGCTGCTTCGGCGCCGTCAGCCACCGGCTCCGCCGAGTTCGTCCTCAAACGCCGGACGGGCTGGATGATCTCGGGGCGGGATGGGGGAAATGCAACCCTCCCCCCACCTCCAGCCGTCTCTGAGGGAGGATTCGAGATCCCACCAGACGGAGAGGCCGGCCTTGGACAGCGCAACGGCAGCGAGGACGGCACCCCAAGAGGACTGGCCGGAGCCGCAGGCGAAGAGGCGCCCGAGGCACCGCCCCTCCGCCTGGCTCGCGGCCCTCCTGCTGGCAGGCGTCAGCACACTCCTCGGGTTCCGCGTCGCCGACTCCGACGGCTTCACCCCCGTACCGCAGTTGCTCGCCTTCCTGCCCCTGTTCCTCGCTCCCGTGATCGCCGCCCTGCTGCTCGCGGCGCTCGCCCGCTGGCGCGTCGGCCTCGTCTGGGGCGTCGTCGCGCTCGGCGGTGTCGCCTGGTTCATGGAGCCGTACGGGAAGACGGACGAACCGGCGGGACCGGCCGTCGCCGAGATCCGTGTCATGGCGTCGAACGTGGAGTTCGGCAAGGCCACGCAGGGCCTGCTCAAGGCGGTCCGCAAGGAGAAACCCGACCTCCTCTTCGTCCCGGAGTGCGACTACACCTGCTCGGACACCCTGCGCGACGAACTGCCCCGCTCCGACTACCCCTACCGCACCGCAAGCGAGGCGGGCGGCGCCGAAGGCTCGGTGATCGTCAGCAAGCTGCCCTTGAAGAAGGCGAGCGGCCTCGCGGGCACCCTGGGCATGCCCGGCGCCGTCGCCGAGCTGAAGAGCGGCCACCAGGTCCGCGTCCAGCTCGCCCACCCGATGCCGCCGCTGCCCGAGCAACTCTCCACCTGGCGCACCGAACTCGCCGAACTGCGCGACTACGCCGCCGAGGGCAAGCGCGCGCAGCGGTCCACCATCATCGCGGGTGACTTCAACGCCACGCAGGACCACGCGGCCTTCCGCGACATCCTGGACACCGGCGGCGTACGCGACGCCGCACGCCTCGCGGGATCGGCCCGCACCCCGAGCTGGCCCGCCGACCTGATGAAACCGCTGGGCACCCAGATCGACCACGTACTGGCCACCCCGGACTTCGCGGCCCGCGACGCCCGCTTCCTGGACATCGGCGACACGGACCACCGGACCCTGGTGGTGGACCTGACGCTGCACGAGGCCGACCCGCAGGACGGCCGGTAACACGCAGGTCAGGCCGGGCAGAGCGGCATCGGGCGCGGCGATAATGGCCGCATGCCCCGCCGCGACCCACCCGCACCACCGGGCCCTCTGAGCGCCCTCGCCCCGCCTCCCTGGCTGGTCAGGACGCTCAAGCCGCAGACGGCGCCGGTCCCGTGGGCCGCGGTGGCGCGCGCTTCCATCGGCCTGTCGCTGCCCCTTCTCGTCGGCCTCGCGGCGGGACAGCCCGCGTACGGCGCGCTCGCCTCCATGGGCGCCCTGTCCGGGGTCATCGGCGACACCGCCGACGCGTACCGCATGCGGGTCTACAACATCGCCGTGCCGCAGCTCTTCGGAGCGCTCGGCGTCACCATCGGCTCGCTCGTCTTCGGGCACGGCTGGGTGGCGGTCGGTGTGGTCACCCTCGTGGCGCTGGTCTCCGGGATGATGTCCACGATCGGCGCCGTGGCGTCCGTGTCAGGACTGCTTCTGTTGCTCAACTCCGTGGTGGGGGCCGGGCTTCCGATGCCGGGGGACTGGTGGCTCGCCCCGGTCCTGATGACCGGCGGCGGCCTGCTGGTCCTCGCCCTCGCCCTGCTCGCCTGGCCGCTCAGATCCGGCATCCCGGAGCGCGCCGCCGTCGCCGCGACCTACCGGAGCGTCGCCGCGCTGCTCGAAGCGGCGGGCACCGAGCGGTACGGCGAGGCACGCACGGCCGTCACCGCCTCCCTGAACCAGTCGTACGACCTGGTGCTCGCCCGCCGCACCCGCGCGCACGGCCGCAACCCGGACCTGATCCGTCTCGTCGCCCAACTGAACGCGATCACCCCGGTCATCGAGGCCGCGCCGGCGGCACACCAGTGCGGCATCCCGATGCCCCCGGAGTACCCCGCGGAGGTGCGGCGCCTCGCGGACGCGGTGGCGGCTCCCGGGCCCGCCCCGGTCCCCGACCCGGTGCTCCCCGAGCCCCTCGACCCCTCCGCGGACGCCGTCGACCACGCCCTGCGGCACGTGGCCGAGCTCCTCAACGACGCGGACCCGCACGGCGTCCTGAACGCCGCCGACCGCCTCGGCCGCCCCGCGGCCCTGCGCGTCAGGACCCGCAGGGCCGCTCGCAACGTCATCCTGTCGAGCGCGTCCTGGCGCTACGGGCTGCGCCTCGCCCTGTGCATCGGCATCGCGCAGTCACTGGTGTCCCTGGTCGAGGTGCCCCGCTCCTACTGGGTGGCGCTCACCGTCACGTTCGTCCTCAAGCCCGACTTCGGCTCGGTCTTCTCGCGGGCGGTGCTGCGGGCGCTGGGCACGGCGGCGGGGCTCGTGGTGGCGGCCGCGGTCCTGTCGCAGGTGCCGCGGGGGTGGTGGGACGTGCCGGTGATGCTGGTGCTGGCGGCGCTGATCCCGGCGCTCACACCGCGAGGCTACGGCTACCAGACCGCCGCGATCACCCCGGTGATCCTCCTGCTCTCCGACGTCCTGAACCACCAGGGCTTCGGGCTCGTCGTGCCACGCCTGGTGGACAGCCTCATCGGCTGTGCGATCTCGCTGGTGGCCGGGTACCTGCTGTGGCCGGAGAGCTGGCACACGCGGATCGGTGACCGTCTGGCGGACGCGGTCGCCGACACGGCGTCGTACGTCGAGAGCGCGTTCGGCACGGCGGTGGACGCGGGGGCGCGGGCGCGGATGCGGCGCGGTCTGTACCGGGACCTGTCCGTCGTCCGCACGGAATTCCAGCGCGCCCTGACCGAACCGCCCCCGGTGGGGGCGAGGGCCGCGGCGTGGTGGCCCCTGGTGATCGCGGTCGAGCGGATCGTGGACGCGACCACCGCCGCGGCGGTGCGGATCCGGCACGGGGCGGCGGAGCCGACCCTCACGGAGGTGGGTGAGGTGGCCCGCCAACTGCGTGAACTCTCCGAGGGGCTGCGGGGCTCGGAGATCCTGGAGGAGGTCTCCACGTCCTTCACGGGCCCCCAGGAGAGCGTCCTGGAACCTTTGCGCCAGGAGGTGGCCGCGGCGAGGGCGATCGCGTCGCCGCCGCGGGGGTGAGGGCTCAAACGCCGGCCGGGCTGAGATTTCCCCGAGCCGGGGAAATCTCCAGCC
>NZ_JBSGYY010000064.1:0-33064 GCF_053610705.1 Streptomyces sp. NPDC054872
GCCCACAGGTCTTCCGGCGCCATACGCTCGACAAGCGCAGCAGTCATCACCCCAGACTGCCGCAAGATCACGCCAACTGAAATGGCGTCTAAGCCGTACGGCCGGCGAGGCCCACCGCCACCGCCCACCGGCCGAACGACACCGAAAGACTCGGAGGACCTGCGGTGCACGAACTGCCGCAACAGCTGGTCAACGGCCTGCTACTGGGATCCATGTACGGCCTGATCGCCATCGGCTACACAATGGTCTACGGCATCGTCCAGCTCATCAACTTCGCCCACGGCGAGATCTTCATGGTCGGCGGGTTCGGCGCCCTCACCGTCTGGCTGTGGCTGCCCGGCGGCACCAGCATGTGGCTCGCCCTGCCACTCATGCTCATAGGCGCCGTCATCGTCTCCACCCTCATAGCGGTCGGAGCCGAACGCTTCGCCTACCGCCCCCTGCGCGGCGCACCCCGCCTCGCACCCCTCATCACCGCCATCGGACTCTCCCTCGCGCTGCAGCAAGCCGTCTGGGCCTGGTACCCCAACGCGAAATCGTCCCGCACCTTCCCCGAGTTGCCCGGCGGATCCATCCACCTCGGCTCCGTCACCATCCAGCCCGGCGACATCTTCCTGCTGATCACCGCCCCGATCTGCATGTTCGCCCTCGGCTACTTCGTCATGAAGACCCGCGTCGGCCGCGGCATGCAAGCCACCGCACAGGACCCCGACACCGCCAAACTCATGGGTGTCAACACCGACCGCGTCATCGTCGTCGCCTTCGCCATCGGCGCCGCCTTCGCCGGCATCGCCGCCGTCGCCTACGGCTTCCGCTACGGAGAAGTCCAGTTCCGCATGGGCTTCCTCTGGGGCCTCAAAGCCTTCACCGCCGCCGTACTCGGCGGCATCGGCAACATCTACGGCGCCATGCTCGGCGGCCTCGTCCTCGGCGTCGCCGAAGCCATGGCCACCGCCTACATGAACGACATCCCCGGCATGAGCCAGCTCGGCGGGCAGTCCTGGGCCGACGTCTGGGCCTTCGTACTCCTCATCGTCGTACTCCTCGTCAGGCCACAAGGTCTCCTTGGCGAGCGCGTCGCGGACAGGGCGTGAGAACCATGACCACACAGACCACTGCGGCCGACACGCCCAACCCCCAGCACGCCCCCACCGGCCTCATCGCCATCCCCGAGGGCCCCGCCCGCGCACTGGCCACCGGCGGCGGCATCCTCACCATCATCTCCACGTTCATGGCCTGGACCTGGACCGCGGCATTCCCCGGCGACCTCACCGTCTACGGCTACCCCGGCGGCCTCCAGGTCCTCGTCCTCATCGCCGGCATCCTCACCACCCTCTTCGGCCTCGCCGGCTACGGCGTCAAAGGCATACGCACCCTCGCCCCCGGCGGCGCCGACGCAGCCCTGAAGTACGCGGCACTCGCCGCCTTCCTCACCGCCTGGTACACGATCATCTCGATCAGCTACCAGCTCGGCGGCCTCGCCAACCTCGACCCCGGCGGCTGGGTCGCGGCCATCGCCACCCTCGCCTCATTCACCGGTGCCCTCGCCCTGCCCTTCGTACGACCGCACACCTACGCGATCGACCCCGAGGACACCGGCAGCGAACAGTTCAAGCACCGCCTGCGCAACGGCCTCGTCATCTTCAAGGGCGCATTCGCCGCCGAAGCCCCGCCCGCCCCGCGCAAACTCCCCAGCTACCTCGAGATCCTCGTCATCATCGCCGCACTCGCCATAGGCCTCCTGGTCTTCACCTACGGCATCGGCACCGAATACGACGAACTCTTCATCGGCTTCCTGGTCACCGTCGCGTTCAGCTTCGCCGCACTCACCAAGGCCGGACTCGTCGCCCAGGTCTCCACCTACACCGCACGGCACCGCAACGTCACACTCGCCGGCGCCTTCGCCGCAGCCGCCGCCTTCCCGTTCACCCAGAGCGACGACCAGTACGCCACCATCGGCGTCTACATCCTCATCTTCGCCACCGTCGCCCTCGGCCTGAACATCGTCGTCGGCCTCGCAGGACTCCTCGACCTCGGATACGTCGCCTTCCTCGGCGTCGGCGCCTACGCGGCATCCATGGTCTCCGGATCACCGTCCTCACCCTTCGACGTCCACCTGCCGTTCTGGGGCGCCATCCTCGTCGGCGCAGGCGCGTCACTCATCTTCGGCGTGCTCATCGGCGCACCGACCCTGCGACTGCGCGGCGACTACCTCGCCATCGTCACCCTCGGCTTCGGAGAGATCTTCCGACTCGTCGCGATGAACTCCGACGGCACCTCAGGGCCGGACATCACCAACGGATCGAACGGCATCTCCTCGATCCCGAACCTCAAGATCCTCGGCTTCGACCTGGGCGTCGAACACACCATCCTCGGCTTCACCATCGGCCGCTTCGCCAACTACTTCTTCCTGATGCTGGTCATCACCTTCGTCGTCGTCCTGGTCTTCAGGCGCAGCGAAAACTCCCGCATCGGACGCGCCTGGGTCGCCATCCGCGAAGACGAGACCGCGGCACTCGCCATGGGCATCAACGGCTTCCGCGTCAAGCTCATCGCCTTCGCACTCGGCGCCACCCTCGCCGGACTCGCGGGCACGGTCCAGGCACACGTCACCTACACCGTGACACCCGAGCAGTACCAATTCGCCAACACCGTCCCACCCAACTCCGCATTCCTCCTCGCCGCCGTCGTCCTCGGCGGCATGGGCACCATCAGCGGACCCCTCGTCGGCGCGGCACTGCTCTACCTCATCCCGAGCAAGCTGTCCTTCCTCGGCGACTACCAGCTCTTCGCCTTCGGCCTCGCGCTGGTCCTCCTCATGCGCTTCCGCCCCGAAGGCCTCATCCCCAACCGCCGCCGCCAGCTCGAATTCCACGAAGCCGAACTGGCCCCCGGCGACACGCCGCCACCCACAGTCCTCAGCAAGACAGGGGCCTGAGCCATGACCACCGACACCACCACCAGCAAGGACAACCCCGCCGCGACGCCGGCCGGAGAAACCGTCCTCGACGCCAAGGGCGTCACGATGCGCTTCGGCGGCCTCACCGCCGTACGCTCCGTCGACCTCACCGTCAACAGCGGCGAAATCGTCGGCCTCATCGGACCCAACGGCGCAGGCAAGACCACCTTCTTCAACTGCCTCACCGGCCTCTACATCCCCACCGAGGGCGAAGTCCGGTACAAAGGCACGGTCCTGCCCAGCAAATCCTTCAAGGTCACCGCGGCCGGCGTGGCCCGCACCTTCCAGAACATCCGCCTCTTCTCCAACATGACAGTCCTGGAGAACGTCCTCGTCGGACGCCACACCCGCACGAAGGAAGGCCTCTGGTCAGCCCTCCTGCGCGGCCCCGGCTTCCACAAGGCGGAAGCCAAGTCCAAGGCCCGCGCCCTGGAACTCCTCGAGTTCGTCGGCCTCGCCGAAAAGGCAGACCACCTCTCCCGCAACCTGCCCTACGGCGAACAACGCAAGCTGGAAATCGCCCGCGCCCTCGCCAGCGAACCAGGCCTGCTCCTCCTCGACGAGCCCACCGCAGGCATGAACCCGCAAGAAACCCGCGCCACCGAAGAACTCGTCTTCGCCATCCGGGACATGGGCATCGCCGTCCTCGTCATCGAGCACGACATGCGCTTCATCTTCAACCTGTGCGACCGAGTCGCCGTACTCGTCCAAGGCGAAAAACTCGTCGAAGGCGACAGCGAAACCGTCCAACAGGACGACCGCGTCATCGCCGCCTACCTGGGCGAACCCTTCGAAGGTGCCCCCGGCAGCACAGAGGCCGACGCGACGGGCAACGAGGAGAACAACCGATGACCGCACTGCTCGAAGTCGAGGACCTCAAGGTCGCCTACGGCAAGATCGAAGCCGTCAAAGGCATCTCCTTCAAGGTCGAAGCCGGCGAGGTCGTCACCCTGATCGGCACCAACGGCGCAGGAAAAACCACCACACTCCGCACGCTCTCCGGGCTCCTCAAGCCCGTCGGCGGCTCCATCAAATTCAACGGAAAAGCGCTCCGGAAATACCGCGCCGACCAAATCGTCGCACTCGGCCTCGCCCACTCCCCCGAGGGCCGGCACATCTTCCCGCGCATGACCATCGAGAACAACCTGCGGCTCGGCGCATACCTGCGCAACGACAAAACGGCCATCGAAAAGGACATCGCGCGCGCCTACGAACTCTTCCCCATCCTCGGGGAACGCAGAAAGCAGGCAGCGGGAACACTCTCCGGCGGCGAACAGCAAATGCTCGCCATGGGACGCGCACTCATGTCCCAGCCGAAACTGCTCATGCTCGACGAACCCTCCATGGGCCTCTCGCCGATCATGATGCAGAAAATCATGGCGACCATCGTCGAGCTCAAGGCCCAGGGCACGACCATCCTGCTCGTCGAACAGAACGCCCAGGCGGCGCTCTCACTCGCCGATCACGGTCACGTCATGGAAGTCGGCAAGATCGTCCTCTCCGGATCGGGGAACGACCTGTTGCACGACGAGTCCGTACGCAAGGCGTACCTGGGCGAGGACTGAGGACTCCGCGTCACCTCGCCTTACATACGAGAAGGCCCGCACCCCGGCTTCGGGGTGCGGGCCTTTTCCGTACGTACGCGAAGCTACTGCCCCTTGGCGGCCTTCTTCTCGTCGGCGTCCTCGATGACCGCCTCCGCGACCTGCTGCATCGAAAGCCGCCGGTCCATCGACGTCTTCTGAATCCAGCGGAACGCGGCAGGCTCCGTCAGCCCGTACTCCGTCTGCAGGATCGACTTCGCCCGGTCCACCAGCTTCCGCGTCTCCAGACGCAGCGTGAGGTCCGCGACCTCGCTCTCCAGCGTCTTCAGCTCCGCGAAGCGCGAGACGGCCATCTCGATGGCCGGCACCACGTCGGTCTTGCTGAAGGGCTTCACGAGGTACGCCATCGCGCCCGCGTCCCTGGCCCGCTCGACCAGGTCACGCTGCGAGAACGCGGTCAGCATGAGCACCGGGGCAATGCTTTCCTCGGCGATCTTCTCGGCCGCCGAGATGCCGTCCATGACGGGCATCTTCACGTCCAGGATCACCAGGTCCGGCTTGTGCTCGCGGGCCAGCTCGACGGCTTTCGCCCCGTCACCGGCCTCGCCGACGACGGTGTAACCCTCTTCCTCGAGCATCTCCTTGAGGTCGAGCCGGATAAGAGCCTCGTCCTCGGCGATGACGACACGGGTCGTCAGCGGAGGCACGTGCGACTTGTCGTCGTCATCGGCTACGGGCTGGGGCGACTCGGGGGAAGTCACGGGGGCTCCTAGATCAGGGCAGGGGTGCAGCTCCCAAGAGCCTACCTAGCTGCGGTATGGTGGTTGGGCAGCGGGTCGGGAGAAACCTTCGATTCGTTTGGCCCCGGTAGTCCAATTGGCAGCAGACGAAGGTCTCAAACACCTTACAGTGTGGGTTCGAGTCCCACCCGGGGCACTTTTCCTTAATTCCCAAGGTCACCACTCGCAAGCGGATGTTCTCGTTCCCGTGAACATCCGCTTTTTGCTGCTCCCCGCTGCGATCAGCCGCACACAGTATCGCCATGAACTTCCACGCACAGAGGTACGGCAGAAGGCCCTCACGTTGCTGCGAGGCGGCACGAAGAACGCCGACGTTGCCCGCCAGCTGAATGTCCCGAGCGGCACCATCTCGTACTGGCGGCACATGGACCGCGCCAAGCGCGGGGAGTGTCCGGGCAAACACGATCCCAAGTGCCCGCAGTGCGACGGGCGCGATCTCGACAGAGCCGCGTACTCCTACCTCCTGGGGCTCTACCTCGGAGACGGGCACATCATCCAGTACTCCGGCCACCGTGTCCCTAGCTTGATGATCGCCTGCACTCAGTCGTGGCCGGGCCTCATGGACGCCTGTGAACGAGCCATGCGTGCTGTCTTCCCGGACAACTCCGTGTGCCGAGTGCGCAGAACGGGGTGCAGCACGGTCAAGGTCTACTCGAACCACTTGTGGTGCATGTTTCCGCAACACGGAGCGGGCAAGAAGCACGAGCGCAAGATCGCCCTGGAGCCCTGGCAACAGGAGGTTATCGACGCCCGCCCCTGGGAGTTCATCCGCGGCCTCATCCACTCCGATGGCTGTCGCATCACCAACTGGACGACCCGCATCATCGGCGGCGAGCGGAAGCGCTACGAGTACCCGCGGTACTTCTTCACCAACTTGTCCGGCGACATCATCCAGCTCTTCACCGACACCCTGGACAGAGTCGGCGTCGACTGGAAGGCAGCGAACCATCGCAACATCTCCATCGCCCGCAAAGCCTCAGTAGCCCTCATGGACACCCACGTAGGCCCCAAATACTGACCCACCCCACGCCCACGCAATAGGACACGTCACACCCCTCCTCCGCCCTCCCTGGGAGCTGCCCCAAATCCACGGCGGACCCTTGCCCCGCCCCGTACCCCGCTGCGATCTTCGGCCCCATGACTCCCCTGAACAGGCGCAGCTTCGTCGCTGCCGCCGCGGGTGCTGCCGCAGCAGCCGTGGCCATGAATCCGCAGACCGCCTCAGCCGTTGACCGTGACGGCACCGGCAGGGGCGGGGACGACTTCGCCGATGCCGACAGGGGGTTCATCGCGGCCCTCACCCCGGGGGTGGTGAAGAACGCCAAGGGCCAGGTCGTCTGGAACAACGACGCGTACGGCTTCCTCAAGAAGGACGCCCCCAAGACCGCGCACAAGAGCCTGTGGCGCCAGTCGCAGCTCGTGTCGAAGCAGGGGCTCTACAAGGTCACGGACCGTGTTTACCAGGTGCGTGGGCTCGATCTGTCGAACATGACGATCGTCGAGGGCGACACCGGCGTCATCGTCATCGATCCGCTGATCTCCGCGGAGACCGCTGCCGCCGCGCTCAAGCTCTACCGCGCGCACCGCGGTGACAAGAAGGTCACCGGGCTCATATACACCCACCCGCACGTCGACCATTTCGGTGGCTGCCGTGGTGTGCTGCCGGATGGTGCGGGGGACGTGCCGATCCTCGCGCCCGAGGGGTTCATGGAGCATGCCGTGTCGGAGAACGTCTATGCCGGTACGGCGATGCAGCGGCGTTCCGGCTATATGTACGGGGCGCTGCTCCCCAAGTCGCCGACCGGGCAGATCGGTTGTGGTCTTGGGCAGACCGTTTCGGTGGGGTCGATCGGGCTGATCCCGCCGACGCGGGACATCACGCGGACCGGTCAGGTCGAGACGGTCGACGGGGTGCGGTTCGAGTTTCAGATGACGCCGGGGACGGAGGCGGCGGCAGAGATGAACTTCCTGCTCCCCGAGCTGCGTGCCGTCTGCATGGCGGAGAACGCGACGCACACGATGCACAACATCATCACGTTGCGTGGGGCGCAGGTGCGGGATGCGCGGCAGTGGGCGCGTTACCTCGGCGAATCCGTGGTGCTTTTCGACGGGCGGGTGGATGTCGCGTTCGCCTCGCATCACTGGCCGACGTGGGGCGGGGCCACGATTGTGGAGTTGCTTGAGCGGCAGCGGGATCTGTACGCGTACATGCATGACCAGACGTTGCGGATGATCAACAAGGGGATGACGGGGCGGGAGATCGCCGAGGAGATCGAGTTGCCGCCCGCACTCGCCGGCGTATGGGCGAACCGTGGGTATTACGGGTCGCTGAGCCATAACGTGAAGGGCATCTACCAGCGGTACATGGGCTGGTTCGACGGTAACCCGGCCCACCTGTGGGAGCACCCTCCCGTCGAGGAGGCGAAGCGGTACGTGAAGGCGATGGGGGGCCGCTCGGCGACGGTGGCGAAGGCCAAGGGGTTTGCGCGGGGCGGTGATCTGCGGTTTGCGGTGACGTTGCTCAATCATGTGGTGTTCGCGGACCCTGGGCACAAGGCTGCCAAGTCTGAACTGGCCGCGATATATACGAGGTTGGGGCAGGCGTCGGAGAACGCTGTGTGGCGGAACTTCTATCTGACGGGCGCCCGTGAGTTGCGTGAGGGTGTGCCCGATTCTCCTACGACCGTGGCGAGCGCGGATCTGCTGATGGCGCTCTCCGTGGACCAGTTGATCGATTCGGTGGCGATTCGCGTGAACGGGCCGAGGGCGTGGGATCTGGCGCTGCGGATGGACTGGAGTCTTCCGGCCTTGGGAAAGGTCTGGCATCTGTCTTTGCGGCACGGGGTGTTGACGTATCGCAGCGACGCGAAGAGGGATCCAGAAGCAGGCGTCACGCTGACGATGACCAAGCCTCAGCTGCTCGCGATGCTGGGCGGCAAGGGGCTCGGTGACATCGAGGTCGAGGGGGACGCGAAACTCCTCGGCGAGCTGCTCGGCGTGGTGGACGAGCCGGACCCGAATTTCGCGATCGTGACGCCCTAGACACGCTAGACACGCTCGTACGAAAGCGAGGGGCCGCTCCCCCCGGAGCGGCCCCTCGGTTCACGTACGCGGTCGGCTTACTTGGGGCTGTCGTCTTCGCCGATGTGGTGGATGCGTACGAGGTTGGTGGAGCCGGCGACTCCGGGTGGGGAGCCTGCGGTGATGACGACGACGTCGCCCTTCTCGCAGCGGCCGTACTTCAGGAGCAGTTCGTCGACCTGGCGGACCATGGCGTCGGTGGAGTCGACGTGCGGGCCCAGGAAGGTTTCGACGCCCCAGGTGAGGTTGAGCTGGGAGCGCGTGGCCCGGTCCGGGGTGAAGGCGAGCAGCGGGATCGGTGAGCGGTAGCGGGAGAGGCGGCGGACGGTGTCGCCGGACTGCGTGAAGGCCACGAGGAATTTGGCGCCGAGGAAGTCGCCCATTTCGGCGGCTGCGCGGGCTCCGGCGCCGCCCTGGGTGCGGGGTTTGTTGCGTTCGGTCAGTGGCGGGAGGCCCTTGGCGAGGATGTCCTCCTCGGCGGCCTCGACGATGCGGCCCATCGTGCGGACCGTCTCGATGGGGTATTTGCCGACGCTGGTCTCGCCGGAGAGCATCACCGCGTCCGTGCCGTCGATGACGGCGTTCGCGACGTCCGAGGCCTCCGCTCGTGTGGGGCGGGAGTTGTCGATCATCGAGTCGAGCATCTGGGTGGCGACGATGACCGGTTTCGCGTTCCGCTTGGCGAGTTTGATGGCGCGCTTCTGGACGATCGGCACCTGTTCGAGGGGCATCTCGACGCCGAGGTCGCCGCGGGCGACCATGATGGCGTCGAAGGCGGCGACGATGTCGTCGATGTTCTCGACGGCCTGCGGCTTCTCGACCTTGGCGATGACGGGGAGGCGGCGGCCTTCTTCGTCCATGATGCGGTGTACGTCTTCGATGTCGTGGCCGCTGCGGACGAAGGACAGGGCGATGACGTCGAATCCTGAACGCAGGGCCCAGCGGAGGTCTGCTTCGTCCTTGTCGGAGAGGGCGGGGACGGAGACGGCGACGCCGGGGAGGTTGAGTCCTTTGTGGTCGGAGACCATGCCGCCTTCGACGACGGTGGTGGTGACGCGGGGGCCGTCGACGGCGGTGACCTCCAGGGTCACTTTGCCGTCGTCGACGAGGATGCGTTCGCCGGGGGTGACGTCTTGGGCGAGGCCGTCGTAGGTGGTGCCGCAGGTTTGGCGGTCGCCTTGGACGCCTTCTTCGACGGTGATGGTGAATTCGTCTCCGCGTTCAAGGAGTACGGGTCCTTCGCTGAAGCGGCCGAGGCGGATCTTCGGGCCTTGAAGGTCGGCGAGGATGCCGACGCTGCGGCCGGTCTCGTCGGATGCCTTCCGTACGCGCTGGTAGCGCTCCTCGTGTTCGGCGTAGGTGCCGTGGCTGAGGTTGAAGCGGGCGACGTCCATTCCGGCTTCGACCAGTGCCTTGATCTGGTCGTACGAGTCGGTGGCGGGGCCCAGGGTGCAGACGATTTTCGCTCGGCGCATGTTTCGAGCCTAGGGCTTACCGGCCGGTAGGGAATTGGCTGGGCATGACTACTCAACAACCTTTGCGTGAAGGGTTATTGACAAGTGTTGAATTGTGCGGGGCGCTGCTCTGATGAGCGATTTTCGGGGCGCCCCGCGGCTGACATCTCCTCCGCGGCTACAGCTGCGGCGGTGTCATCGTGAAGCGCGCATTGACCTGTGCGTAGACGTGTTGCCGTTGGGGTTCGAGGTCGAGGGGGGCTGCTTCCTGGACCATGTCGGCGGCGCCTCCGTAGGCGACGGTGCGCATGGCGGGCGTCGGGGCGCCGTAGCCGTACGGTTGGGCGTTCTCGGCGCCGATGTCGGCGAGTTCGACGAGGGCGGCGAGGGTGGTGCCCAGTGCTTCCGCGTACTCCCGGCCTCGCTGTACCGCTTCCCTGACCGCGTGCTGGCGGGCGTCGCGGTGGGTGGGTGAGTCGGGGCGCAGGGCCCAGTAGGGGCCGTCGACGCGGGTGAGTTCGAGGTCTGCGAGGCGTGTGGTGAGTTCGCCGAGTGCGGTGAAGTCGGTGAGTTCGGCGGTGATGTGGACGCGGCCGTGGTAGGCGCGGACGCGTTCGCCGCGGCCGTGTTTGGTCAGTTCGGGGCTGATGGAGAAGGCGCCGGTTTCCAGGGTTTCGACGGATTCGCCGTAGGTTTTCACGAGGTCGATGACGCCTGCGTTGCGGCGGGTGAGGTCGTTCAGGGCGTCGCGTCGGTCGGTGCCGCGGGCGCTGACGGTGATGCCGATGCGGGCGATCTCGGGGTCGACTTCGAGGTGTGCCTCGCCTTTGACGGCCAGGCGTGGGGCGTCCGGGGTGCCGTAGGGGGTCGGAGTGGGGGTCGTCTCGTCCATGCGGCCACTCTCGCATTGGGGGGCGGCACCGGACAGTCATCGGATCGAAACCTGCGGGGTCTGTTGCGGGTGGTGTGGTCGGGGTCAGAATCTACGCGCGTTACATCGTTCGGTCATGGGTCCAAGGAGAGTACGAAATGCCGCTGAACCGCCGGAAGTTCCTGGGCAGGTCCGCCGCCGCCACGGGCGTGGCGCTCGCGGGCGGGGTGGCCGCGGCCCCCTCCGTGTCGGCGCGGGCGTCCGGGAGGCCCGCCAAGCGGAAGAAGCGCTATTCGTTCACCGTGATGGGCACGACGGACCTGCACGGCAATGTCTTCAACTGGGACTATTTCACGGACAAGGAATTCGACGACAAGGACCACAATGATGTGGGCCTGGCGAAGATCTCCACTTTGGTGAACGAGATCCGGGAGGAGAGAGGGCGCCGTAACACGCTCCTCATCGATGCGGGCGACACCATTCAGGGCACGCAGCTGTCGTACTACTACGCCAAGATCGACCCGATCACCGCGGCACGCGGGCCGGTGCATCCGATGGCGCAGGCGATGAACAGCATCGGTTACGACGCGGCGGCGCTCGGGAATCACGAGTTCAATTACGGCATTCCCGTGCTGCGGAAGTTCGAGGAGCAGTGTGACTTCCCGCTGCTCGGTGCCAACGCTCTCGACGCGAAGACGCAGAAGCCCGCCTTCCCGCCGTACTTCATGAGGCGGCTGCGTACCCCGCACGGCCGTGACGTGAAGGTGGCGGTTCTAGGTCTGACCAACCCTGGTATCGCGATCTGGGACAAGGCGAACGTGCAGGGGAAGATGACGTTCCCGGGTCTGGAGGAGCAGGCGGCGAAGTGGGTGCCGAAGCTGCGTTCCATGGGTGCGGACGTCGTGATCGTCTCGGCGCACTCCGGTTCCAGCGGCACGTCTTCGTACGGTGATCAGCTCCCGCATGTCGAGAACGCGGCGGGTCTGGTGGCGGAGCAGGTGCCCGGCATCGACGCGATTTTGGTGGGGCACGCGCACACGGAGATCCCCGAGTATGTCGTGGAGAACAAGGAGACGGGTAAGAAGGTCGTCCTGTCCGAGCCGCTGAAGTGGGGTCAGCGTCTCACCCTCTTCGACTTCGACCTGGTGTGGGTCAAGGGTCGCTGGACGGTGGAGAAGGTCGGCGCGCAGGTCCTGAACTCCAATACGGCGGCGGAGGACAGGAAGATCACCCGTCTGCTTGCCGACGAGCACAAGAAGGTCGTCGCGTACGTCAACCAGGTCATCGGTACGTCGACGCAGGCGATGAGCACGGCCGAGGGCCCGTACAAGGATGTGGCGATCATCGACCTGATCAGTCATGTCCAGGCGGAGACGGTGAAGGAGGCGCTGAAGGGCGGTCAGTACGCGGCGCTTCCGGTGCTGTCGCAGGCGTCGTGTTTCTCGCGTACGGCGGGCATTCCGGCGGGTGAGGTGACGATCAAGGACGCGGCGGGGCTCTATCCGTTCGAGAACACCCTTGAGGCGCGGCTGGTCACGGGCGCCCAGCTCAAGGAGTACCTGGAGTTCTCGGCGCGCTATTACGTGCGGACGGCGGCCGGCGGTCCGGTGGATCCGGCGAAGCTGACGAACGCGGACAACATCCCGGACTACAACTACGACGCGCTGTATGGCGTGACGTATGAGATCGATATCGCCAAGCCGGTGGGTTCCCGGATCGTGAAGCTGAGCTTCGGCGGCAAGGACATCGATCCCAAGGCCGAGTTCGTGCTCGCGGTGAACAACTACCGGGCCAGCGGCGGTGGCAACTTTCCGCATGTGGCGGGCGCCAAGCAGTTGTGGGCGAACTCGGACGAGATCCGGAACACGATCATTCAGTGGGTGCAGGCCAAGGGGACGGTCGACCCGGCCCAGTTCGCGTCGGTGGACTGGAAGCTGACCCGGGACGGCACTCCGGTGTTCTGATCCGCGTCAGTTCTTGAGGGGTACCAGGTTGCCGCGCTGCTCGCCGATGAGGCCGGTGGCGCGGCGGGTCTGGGTGTCCTGGAGGCCGAAGCTGGTGAACGCGGTGCGCTGCGGGAGCGGGTAAGGGGCCTCTGGCATCAGGGTGTTGAGGATGGTGGCGCTGCGCCAGGCGGCGAGTCCGAGGTCGGGGGCGCCGACGCCGTGGGTGTGGCGTTCGGCGTTCTGTACGTAGACGTTGCTGCCGGTGCCGGTGACGGAGGGGTCGAGGACGAGGCGGTACTGCTCGTCGATGCGGGGGCGTTCGGCCGAGTCCCGGCGCATGTAGGGGTCGAGGCCGGCGAGGAGCTGGTCCAGGGGGCGTTCGCGGTAGCCGGTGGCGAGGACGACGGCGTCCGTGGTGAGGCGGGATCGGGTGCCCTGCTGGAGGTGTTCCAGGTGGAGTTCCACGCGGGTGGTGGCGACGCGGCCCGCGGTGCGCACGGAGACGCCGGGGGTGAGTACGGCGTCGGGCCAGCCGCCGTGCAGGGTGCGTCGGTAGAGCTCTTCGTGGATGGCGGCGATGGTGTCGGCGTCGATGCCTTTGTGGAGCTGCCACTGCTGGGGGACGAGTCCGTCGCGCACGGCTTCGGGCAGGGAGTGGAAGTAGCGGGTGTAGTCCGGGGTGAAGTGTTCGAGGCCGAGCTTGGAGTACTCCATGGGTGCGAAGGCCTCGGTGCGGGCGAGCCAGTGGATTTTCTCGGCGCCCGCCGGGCGGTGCTTGAGCAGGTCGAGGAAGACTTCCGCGCCGGACTGGCCCGAGCCGATGACGGTGATGTGGTCGGCGGTGAGCAGCCGGTCGCGGTGCAGGAGGTAGTCCGCGGAGTGGATGACGGGTACGGCGGGGGCGTCCGCCAGTGGCTTCAGGGGTTCGGGGATGTAGGGGGCGGTGCCGACGCCGACGGCGATGTTCTTCGTGTAGGTCCGGCCGAGGGCTTCGGCTTCTCCGTCGGCGTCGAGCTGGGTGAAGTCGACTTCGAAGAGGTCTCGTTCGGCGTTCCAGCGCACGGCGTCGACCTGGTGGCCGAAGTGCAGTGCGGGGAGGTTTTCGCTGACCCAGCGGCAGTACGCGTCGTACTCGGCGCGCTGGATGTGGAATCGCTCGGCGAAGTAGAAGGGGAAGAGCCGTTCGCGGGTCTTGAGGTAGCTGAGGAAGGACCAGGGGTTGGCCGGGTCGGCGAGGGTCACCAGGTCGGCGAGGAAGGGCACTTGGAGGCTGGCGCCGTCGATGAGGAGTCCGGGGTGCCAGTGGAAGCCGGGTCGTTGTTCGTAGAAGGCGGCGTCGAGTCCGGGTAGGGGCTGGGCGAGGGCTGCGAGGGAGAGGTTGAAGGGGCCGATGCCGATGCCGACCAGGTCCCGGGGTTCCTCGGGGGTGGTGAGCGGCGGGGCGGGCTTGTCGTTCTGGCCGGTCATCGGGGGGTGGTTCCTTCCACGAGCTTCAGGAGCTCGGCGAGGTCGCCGGGCCGGGTGTGCGGGTTGAGCAGGGTGGCCTTGAGCCAGCGGCGTCCGTCGATCGTGGCGCGTCCGAGGACGGCTCGGCCCTGGCCGAGGAGTTCGCGCCGGACGTAGGCGATGTGGTCGTCGTCGGCGTCGGCGGGCCGGAACAGGACCGTGCTGATGACGGGCCGGTCGTACAGTTCGAAGCCGGGGTGCGCGGCGACGAGTCCGGCGAACTCCTGGGCCTGGAGGCAGACTTGGTCGACGAGTGCGCCGATCCCTTCGCGGCCGAGGGCCTTGAGGGTGACGGCGAGTTTGAGTACGTCGGGCCTGCGGGTGGTGCGCAGGGAGCGGCCGAGGAGGTCGGGCAGGCCTGCTTCGGTGTCGTCGTCCGCGTTGAGGTAGTCGGCGTGGTGGCCGAGTGCCGCGAGGTCGTGGCTGTCGCGGACCAGGAGCAGTCCGGCTGCGACGGGCTGCCAGCCGAGTTTGTGCAGGTCGAAGGTGATGCTGTCGGCGCGCGCCATGCCGTGGAGGAGGGCTCTGTGTGTGTCGCTGAAGAGGAGCGGGCCGCCGTACGCGGCGTCGATGTGCAGGCGGGCGCCGTGGGTGGCGCAGAGGTCGGCGATCTGGTCGAGGGGGTCGATGAGCCCGGCGTCGGTGGTGCCCGCGGTGGCGGCGACGAGGAACGAGTTGGGCGGTCCGGTGAGCCCGGTCAGTGCTTCGTCGAGTGCGGCGGGGTCGAGGACTCCGGCGGGCGCGGGGACGGTGACCGGTTCCGGCATGCCGAGGAGCCAGGCGGCGCGGGCGAGTGAGTGGTGGGCGTTCTCGCCGACGACGAGGTGGACAGGGCCGTGTGTGGCGGTGCGTTCGCGGGCCAGGAGCAGGGCGAGCTGGTTGGACTCCGTGCCGCCGGTGGTGACGAGGGCGTCTCCCCCGTCGGTGCCGTAGGCCTCCGCGGTGAGGGCGCGGGTGACCAAGGCTTCGATCTCCGATGCGGCGGGGGCCTGGTCCCAGGAGTCCATGGAGGGGTTGAGCGCGGACGCGGCCAGGTCGGCGGCGACGGCCACGGCGAGCGGTGGGCAGTGCAGGTGGGCTGCGCAGAGGGCGTCCGCGGGGTCGGCGGCGCCTTCGGCGAGTGCGTGGACGAGGGTGCGCAGGGCCGCTTCTTCGCCCTCGCCCCGGGCGGGCAGGATGTCGCCTGCGGCCTCGCGCACCCGGGCGGCGACCGCGGTGGGGCCGCCCGCGGGGAGGGGGCCGCCGCGGGCGGTCGTGCCGGTGTGCAGGGCGTCCAGGGTGGCGGTGAGCAGGGGCCGCAGCGCGTCCGGGCCTCGGGCTCCTCCGGCGAGGGGCGGCGGAGTGCTCATGGGCGACGTCCTTCGGGTGCGCGTGGGCGGGGACATCCAGCCTGTCCGCCGAGCGGACGGCACGCCCGGAGAGCTCAACGATCCGAACCCGAAAGTGGTACTGCCGTGCGGAGAAACGGTGTTGGTGCGGGCGGCAGTGCTAGGCGCTCCGCGCGGGGGACCGGATTCGGCTGCGGGTGGTCTGTGGTTGCTCGCGCCGTTCCCCGCGCCCCCTTGCGGGGCGGCTGTCGAGGGTTCACTGCGGGTGATCTATGGTTGCTCGCGCCGTTCCCCGCGCCCCCTTGCGGGGCGGCTGTCGAGGGTTTTCTGCGGGTGGTCTGTGGTTGCTCGCGCCGTTCCTCGCGCCCCTTGCGGGGCGGCCCCGGTGAGAGATTTCTGTGGCGGCGGGGGCTAGGAGGTCGTCGTCTCTCGTACGCGCAATGCCCTTGCCAGGTCGTCGAGTTGGTCGGCTAGTTTGCGGCGCAGGGCGGGGATGGGGTTGGCGTCGCGCAGGCATTCCTCGCCCAGGCGGAGTGTTTCGGCGTCCACCGCGGAGGCCGGGAAGGCCCAGCGTCCCGCGACGTCGGCGATGGCGGGCCCGCGCCGGGCCGCGACGGCGACCGCGTCCTCGTAGTAGCGGGGGATGTACTCCCGTACCAGATCGGCCTGTTCGGGCTGCCAGAAGCCCTGGGCGGTGGCGGTGAGGAGGTAGTTGGAGAGGTCGTCGGAGACGAACATCGCTTCCCACGCGCGGCGCTTGGCCGCGGGGTCGGGCAGTGCGGCACGGCAGCGGGCGGCGCCCTCCTGGCCGGTGGCGCTGGGGTCGCGCTCCAGTTCGGCGGCGATCGCGGACTCGTCGGCGGCGCCGAGGACGGCGAGGCGGGTCAGGACGCGCCAGCGCAGTTCGGGGTCGAGTTCGGGGCCGCCGGGGACGGTGCCCTCGGCGAGCCACTCCTGGAGCGGGTCGGGCCGGGCCGCCACGTCGATGAGGGCGCGCACGGCGCTGAGCCGCAGGCCCGCGTGGGAGCCGTCCTCCGTGCGCCGGATCAGGTCGCGGCACAGCTCGGTGAGGGTGGACAGGGCGCCCGGTCGCTGCGCCGGGGGCAGGAAGCGGCCCGCGACGTGGGTGGTGGCGAAGGCGAGGACGCCCTGGACGAGGGCGAGGTCGGTCTCGTCGGGCAGGTGCGCTCGGGCCGTCTCCAGGTAGGCGGTGCCTTCGAGCTCGCCGTCGCGGACCATGTCGCGCAGGCTGTTCCACAGGACGGCGCGGGTGAGGGCGTCCGGGACGCGGGAGAGGCTGCGCAGGGCCGTCTCCATGGAGTTCTCGTCGAGGCGGATCTTGGCGTACGTGAGGTCCTGGTCGTTCGGGACGATCAGGGCGGGGCGTCCTCCGTCGCGCGGCGCGGTGGTCCCGGTGTGGGGGATGTCCCGCTCGTACCGCTCGCGCAGCACCAGGCCCTGGGGGTCGATGAGGTCGCGGTCGTACACGCCGACGGTGACACGGTGAGGCCGGCTGCCGTCGTGGTCGACGGACAGGGTCCACTCGCGGGCGTCGTGCGTGACGGTGGAGGTGAGTGTGTCGACGCCGGTGGTGCGCAGCCAGGCGTCGGCCCAGCCGTGGACGTCGCGGTCGGTGGCGTGCGCGAGGGAGTCGATGAAGTCGGCGAGGGTGGCGTTGGAGAATTTGTGCCGGGCGATGTGGGTGTTGATGCCGGCGAGGAAGTCCTTCTCGCCGAGCCAGGCGACGAGTTGGCGCAGTGCGGAGGCGCCCTTGGCGTACGAGATGCCGTCGAAGTTGAGCATCGCGGACGCGGTGTCGGGTACGGCGTCCGGGTCGGGGGCGACGGGGTGTGTGGAGGGGCGCTGGTCGGCGTCGTAGCCCCAGGCCTTGCGGGCGACGCCGAAGTCCGTCCAGGTGTCGGTGAAGCTGGTGGCTTCGGCGGTGGTCTGGAAGCCCATGTATTCGGCGAAGGACTCGTTCAGCCAGATGTCGTCCCACCACCGGAGGGTGACGAGGTCGCCGAACCACATGTGGGCCATCTCGTGGGCGATGACCATGGCGCGGGTCTGCCGCTCGGTCTCGGTGACGGCGGAGCGGTAGATGAACTCGTCGCGGAAGGTGACGAGTCCGGGGTTCTCCATCGCGCCCGCGTTGAACTCGGGGACGAACGCCTGGTCGTACGAGTCGAAGGGGTAGGGCTCCTCGAACTTCTCGTGGTAGCGGTCGTAGCAGGCGCGCGTGACGTCGAGGATCTCGTCGGCGTCGGCCTCCAGGAAGGGGGCGAGCGAGCGGCGGCAGTGGATGCCGAAGGGCAGTCCGCGGTGCTCGGTGCGGATCGAGTGCCAGGGTCCCGCGGCGACCGCGACGAGGTATGTGGAGATCAGCGGGGTGGCCGCCGCGCGCCACGTCCCGTCGCCGAGGTGCTCGGTGACGCCGTTCGCGAGGACCGTCCAGCCTTCCGGGGCGGTGACGGTCAGCTCAAAGACGGACTTCAGGTCGGGCTGGTCGAAGGCGGCGAAGACGCGCTGCACGTCCTCCATGAACAGCTGGGTGTACGTGTACGTCTCGCCGTCCGTGGGGTCGGTGAAGCGGTGCATGCCCTCGCCGGTGTGCGAGTAGCGCATGGCCGCGTCGACGCGCAGCTCGTGCTCGCCCGCCGTGAGCCCGGTGAGCGCGAGCCGGTTCTCGACGAGGCCCTCGGGGTCGAGGGCCTGCCCGTCCAGGGTGACGGAGCGCAGCTCGGCGGGCTTCAGCTCGACGAAGGTGTCCACCGTGGCCGTCGGCTCGCCGAGGGCCGTGAACCGGATGACGGTGCGGGAGTCGAAGGTGTCGGCTCCCCGGGTCAGGTCGAGCTCGACCGTGTACCGCTGGACGTCGATGAGCCGGGCTCGGGTCTGCGCTTCGTCGCGCGTCAGTACGGGCATGGGTCCATGCTGCCTGATCGCCCTGGCGGGGATGCGGGGTGCCCGGACATCGTTGCTCAGCCCTGAGCGATGCCGCGGGCCCGGTCCCGCGTCACGCCGACTTGGCGATCGTCTCGTGGTGGCGGATGACCTCGGCGATGATGAAGGTGAGCAGCTTCTCGGCGAACGCCGGATCCAGCTTGGCGCTTTCCGCGAGTTCGCGCAGGCGGGCGATCTGCCGGGCCTCGCGGTCGGGGTCCGCGGGCGGGAGGTGGTGGTTGGCCTTCAGGTGGCCGACCTGTTGGGTGCATTTGAAGCGCTCGGCGAGCATGTGGACGACGGCGGCGTCGATGTTGTCGATGCTGTCGCGCAGGCGGGACAGCTCGGCGCGCACGGCTGCGTCCGTGGCGTCCGTGGCGCCGGCGCCGTTCGCGTCACTTGTGTGGCTGGTGGTCATGGTCCACGAGCCTACGTTGCCGGTCCTTCGCCGTTGACGGCGGAAGAGCGCAGGATCGGCGGGTGGTCGGGGTCGGGGATCTGCTGCGACCAGCCGCCGGGGACCGCACGTCCCTGCTGTTCACGGAAGCGGACGGGTGCGGTGCCCACGCGGCGCGTGAAGAGCCGCGAGAAGTAGGCGGGGTCGTCGTAGCCGACGCGGCGGGCGACGGCGGCGACGGGGAGTTCCGTGGCGGCGAGGAGTTCCTTGGCGCGTCCCAGGCGGATGCCGAGGAGGTAGTCCTTGGGGCTGCAGCCGGCGCCCCTGCGTACCGCCGTGCGCAGTTCCGCGGGTGTCATGCCGTGGCGTGCCGCGTGCCCCGCGACGGAGAGCGGCTGGAAGGCGTCGCGGGCCAGTGCCTGCAGGACGGGGTCGCCGTCGGGGGCGATGTCGGCGCGGGCCCTGCGCAGCGCGACGAGCAGTTCGTGGACGGCGGCGCCCGTCTCGACCTCCAGGAGCGGGTTGCCGCGGCGTGCCGCGCGCGCGATGCGTCCGACGGCGGCTCGCGCGCCGGTGGCGTCGGAGAGCGGCACGACGGGCCGGTCGGGTTCTATGTAGCCGAGTTCGGTGTACGTCGTCGTGGCGGGCCCGGTGAAGTCGACGAAGCACTCGTCCCAGCCGGTTTCCGGGTCGGGTCCGTAGTGGTGGCGGACTCCGGGGGTGAGCCAGATCAGCGCGGGCGCGGTCACCGTCGCGCGTCTGCCGTCGGGGCGCTGGAACCAGCCGCCGCCCGCGCTGATGACGACGGCCACGTGGTGGTCGAGGGTGCGTGGGCCGACGGTCGGCAGGAGGCCGTGCTGCAGGCCGACCCCGAGGCAGGCGAGGCCGAGGCGGTGGTGGGCCGGGCTCGGCGTGAAATACCGCATCCACGTGTGGTACATCCGCTGGTGCCCCTTTCGTCCGGGCCGCGGCCCGCTCGCTGCGTCCAACCCGCCTAGATCTTTGTCCATGGACCCTGCCGCCCGCCAGAGGTGATCGTGGCGGAGCGGCACGTGAGCGAGAGGGACACAGGGAAAAGATGAACGGCTTCAGGGTGGGCGAGGACGATTTCGAACTGGACGGGCGGCCCGTGCGGCTGCTCTCCGGTGCGCTGCATTACTTCCGGGTGCACGAGGCTCAGTGGGGCCACCGCCTGGCGATGCTGCGTGCCATGGGGCTCAACTGCGTGGAGACGTACGTCCCGTGGAACCTGCATGAGCCGCGTCCCGGGGAGTTCAGCGACGTGGGGGCACTCGGCCGTTTCCTGGACGCCGCCCGGGAGGCGGGGCTGTGGGCGATCGTCCGGCCCGGCCCGTACATCTGCGCCGAGTGGGAGAACGGCGGTCTTCCGCATTGGCTGACGGGCGCGGTGGGGGCACGCGCGCGGACCCGCGACGCGGAGTATCTGGGGCATGTGGGCCGTTGGTTCGGCCGTCTCATGACGCAGGTCGTCCCGCGTCAGCACGACCGGGGTGGCCCGGTGATCATGGTGCAGGTGGAGAACGAGTACGGCAGTTATGGCTCGGACCAGGTCTACCTGCGCCATCTCGCCGATCTGCTGCGGGCCGAGGGCGTGACCGTGCCCCTGTTCACGTCCGACGGTCCCGAGGACCACATGCTGACCGGTGGTTCCGTCCCCGGTGTCCTGGCGACGGCCAACTTCGGCTCGCAGGCCCGTGCGGGTTTCGAGACGCTGCGCAGGCACCGTCCGAAGGGGCCGTTGATGTGCATGGAGTTCTGGTGCGGCTGGTTCGACCACTGGGGCGCGGAGCATGTCGTGCGGGACGCGGCGGATGCCGCGGGCGCGCTGCGCGAGATCCTGGAGTGCGGGGCGTCGGTCAACCTCTACATGGCGCACGGCGGCACGAACTTCGCCGGGTGGGCGGGGGCGAACCGGGGTGGCGGCGCCTTGCACGACGGTGTCCTGGAGCCGGACGTCACTTCGTACGACTATGACGCGCCCATCGACGAGTTCGGGCGTCCCACGGAGAAGTTCTGGCTCTTCCGTGAGGTGCTCGCCCCGTACGTGGAGGGGCCGCTGCCGGAGCCTCCGGAGCCGCTGCCCGCGCTCGGGGAGAGCGCGTCGGTCGGCCTGTCGGAGTGGGCGCCGCTGTCCGTCGTCATGGAGTCGCTCGGCGGTCCCCTGGCGGAATACGCCGTACCGCCCACCTTCGAAGAGCTCGACGTGGACCGCGGCCTGGTCCAGTACACGCTGACGGTGCCGGGCCCGCGGCGGCCCTACCCGCTGCGAGTCCGGGGGCTGCGGGACCTGGCGGTGGTGTACGTGGACGGGGTGCGGGCCGGTGTCCTGACCGAGGAGGAACCGGCTCTGCCCGAGCCTGTCGCGGGGCACGCGCGCGTGGAGCTCTGGGTGGAGTCCCTGGGGAGGGTCAACTACGGGCCGCGGACCGGTGAGGCGAAGGGCATCACGGGCGGGGTGCTGCATGAGCGGCAGTACCTGCACGGGGTGCGGGCGAGGGGGCTGCGGCTCGACGCGTTCTCCTCGGCGGAGGCGGTCAGGGGGGTGCCCGCCGCCGGGGCCGAGGGCGGGCGTCCGGGGCTGTACCGGGGTTCGGCGGTTGTCCGTGGTGCCGGTGACGCGGTCCTTGAACTGCCGGGCTGGGTGCGGGGGTTCGTGTGGGTGAACGGCTTCAACCTGGGCCGGTACTGGGCCGTGGGACCGCAGTCCTCGCTGTACGTTCCGGGAGCGGTGCTCCGGGAGGGGGAGAACGAGGTGTGGGTGCTCGAACTGGAGGGGGCGGCCGAGGCGGGGACGGTTTCCCTTTCCCCGCTCCCGTCCCTTCCCGATGCCCCGCCCGCGCCGGCGGACAGCGGCCGCTGATCACGGGCGCGGGCGGGCTCGTGCACGAGTGATCGCGGGCGCTGGCGGGCTCGTGCACGAGCACCGGACGGGCCGAAGGATCAGCCCGTCCGGCACGACGTCAGACTTCCCGCACCTCGAAGGCGTCCAGCGCGAACTCGGCGGTCCCGTCGTCCCCGCTCTTGCGCAGCCCGACCCACGCCTCGCCCTTGGCGGGGGCCGTGAACTCGTAGCTCAGGACGGTGGGTCCGGTCGCGACGGGCAGTTCCTTGCGGTCGATTTCGCGGGCCGCGGGGTCGTCGACGGCGGTGATCCACGCGTGCTGCCCCGCCTTCTCGTTCTCGTACCGGAACGAGACGCGGTAGCGCTTGCCCGCCTCGAAGCGGACGGTGTGCGGGACGGTGCGGTAGACGAGCCCGGTGTTCTCGCCGCGTGACTTGAGGGACTGCGAGCCGTCGATGACGTCGTCGATGGCCTTGCCGTTCCAGCCACGCTGCGTGTAGGGGGCATGCCGTTGGGCGATGTGCGTGCGCGGGTCGGTGACCTTCCCCGCGTCGCCCTTCACGAACGGTCCCCAGCCCTGCGGCACGTGCTCGAAGTCCTCGGAGACGAGCCTGCCCTCCGCGGGGGCGCCGGCTGGCGTGGCGGAGACGATCCGTACGTTGTCGAAGCGCACGCGCGCGTGGCCCGCGTCGGCCCGCAGCGTCAGCTCGGCGGGGCCGCCGCCCTCGGGGACGGTGAAGGGCACGGACATCCGCTGGAAGCGGGTGCCGTGCTTGCGGTCGGCCGCCACGTAGTTGCCGGCCGTGGAGGTCCGCGTCCAGTTGGCGGCGGTGACACCGTCGGCGGTGCGGACCTCCAGGGTGGCCTTGCGCTCGTCGCCCGCCTTCTCCCCGACCTCGACCTGCACGGAGGCGACGTACGCCCCCGCCTTCAGGCGGCGCAGCCGCTGGCCGACGGCTGCCTTGCCGCCAGGGCCCATGACGAGTTCGTGGTCGCCGAGCTTGCTGAGCTCCACGGAGGCGGGCCCGGAGACCTTCCACCCGCGCAGGGACCCGGAGTTGAAGCCGGGGTCGTGCACAGGGGTGCCCTGCCCCCAGCCGGGGTCGGGCAGCGCGGCGGCGCGCCGGCGGTAGAGGACGTACGGCTGCTTGGCCTTGGCGTCGAGGGTGACCTTGCCGCCGCGTACCGGAACGTGCGCCTCGAAGACCCGCCCTTGGTCGGTGAGCCGGTACAGCGCGACCTCGGAGAGCCCGGACCAGCCGCGCGGCAGCCGCCAACTGCCCTTACCGCCCTTGGGGTTGTAGTGGTAGAGCTTGCCGGGGTCGGTGGCCTTGCGGGGTTCCCAGGGCAGCAGATAGCTGCCCCCGTCATAGACGACACGGCCGTCGGTCACGATCCGGCGGGTGCCGTCCGCGTCGGAGACCGCCGTCCCGCCATCCCCGAAGAAGCTGATCTCGTGCTCGCCCCAGGACTTGATGGGATGAGCCTGGAGATACTTGGCGGGCAGCGAATCCGTCCAGATCAGATCGTAGAAATACGACCAGTCCGTCTTGCCGACCCACCCCTCGAAATTGCCCATGCGGGCAATTCCCAGGAGGGTCGGCCATTTGTCGGCGAACACGTCTTTCTGATGGTTGCGGATAAAGCGGATGAGCCGCGAGTTGATGCCCCGGGACGTATCGGGGCCGTAATCCGGTTCCGTCGCCCAGTGCGACCAGACGGAGGAGCGCTCGAAGCCGTGCCCCCATTCGCTGGTGACGATCCAGCCCTGCTCGCCCAAGGCGCGCTGCAGCCGGTCGGACGTCCAGCCCGACTCGCGGAAGACATCGATGTAGAGGGCGTTGAGCGCGCCGTCGGCCTCGTCCCGCAGATCGGCGAACCGCTTGACGATGTCACCGGAGACCAGGTCCCAGCGCTGGTCGATGCGGTAGCTCTGATCCAGCCAGTCCCACTGCTCGTCGGCCTTGTCGACGAGCTTCTCGGAGAAGGCGTTCGCGACGGGATAGGACTCCGTGGCGTTCACATGCACACTGAAGTCGCTGTTCCATTTCTTGCCCTCGCTGACCAGGGTGTTGAGGTCGTCGAGGCCACCCGCACGCGTGTTGTAGTTGCCCGCGTAATCGGGATGCGCGGAGTCGTGCCCCTCGGACTGGTAGCCCTTGAGCAGCGTGTACTGGCGCAGCCCGTCCGTCGCCAGGTGGATCCGCTTGACGTTGTCGAGCGTCATCAGGAACGGATTGGTCGCCTGCGAGGCGAAGTTGAACGGAATGTGCGGGACGACGCGCAGATGCTGTTCGTCCGCGCCGAGCGGCTTCACCATGATGTCGCGGAACGCGATGGCGGCGTCCTGCCAGTCGACCTTGCCGTCGCCGTTGCGGTCGCCGGTGATGACGACGGTGGCGTACGGAAGGGGCTCGGTGTCGCCGACGGCGGCGGTGGCCGCGCGGTGCGTCCACTGGCCTGGGGTCAGCCGGGCCTCCACGTACCCGCTCTTCCTGACGGTCTCCCGCCAGAGCCGGCCGTTGTCCCAGGTGGTCCCGGCCTCGGTGGTGGGCTTGTCGTAGACGGTGTTGGTCTCGACGGCGCCGCCCAGCGTGTCGTGCGCGACGACGGCGTACGCGCATCCGGTGGCCGCTTCGGCGGCGCTGCCGGAGGACGGCTTGACCTCGGTGTCCCCGCTCTTGGCCTTGTCGAGCTGGATCCTGGCGGCCAGGAGGGTGGCGCCCGGTTGATCGCTGCGTACGGCGAGCAGGGCGAGCCCGGGGATGCGCAGTGTGCCCACGCGCAGCGCGTCGGTGTCGTCGATCTCCGTCACCCGCCACCGCACCTGGCGCCCCTTGACGACGATCTCGACGGTGAGGGTGGTGCCGCCGCCGAGCGCGAGGACGTACTCGGCGCGGTCGCCCCCGTCGCCGCTGAAGGTCACCTCCGGGGTGTGCGTCACGTCGTCCACCAGGAGCGTGGTGACGGCTTCCGGCTGCGCGTGCAGGACCGCCTTGGAGGCGCGGTCCGTGTACGAGACGACGCGGGGGAAGTCGGTGGCGACGCGTACCTCCAGGTCGGCGGAGCGAAGGACGGCTTCGCGCGCCGCGGCCGGGTTCGCCGAAGCGGCCTGGGCCCCGAGGCCGACGGCGGCACCGACCCCGGCCAGCGCGCCCGTGGCGACTACGGCTCTGCGGCTCGGTCCGGACGTGTCTGACGACTGCATGGCACCCCTCCGTGGGACGGAATTCGGTGCGGTCACCCTGCGCCGGGAGGGACGGGCGCGCCCATGGACAAAGGGGAGGCAGGACTTGGACTAACGGGGTCCCTCGGAGCAGCCCGGCCGGCGGAGCCCGCACGGGAGCGGGGCCGGACCAGTGGCTGGTCCGGCCCCGCGTCCAGCGGAGACTCAGAGTTCCGACGCCGCCTTCTCTATGTCACCGGCGAACGTCGACACCTCGGTGTAGACCCCGGGGAACTTGGGCTGCGCGCAGCCGTTGCCCCAGCTGACGATGCCCACCTGGATGTACTCACCGGCCTCGTCCTTGCGGAACATGGGGCCACCGGAGTCACCCTGGCAGGTGTCCACGCCGCCCTCCGCCAGCTTCCCGGCGCAGAGCTCCTCACCGGGCGTGAGGTCGGCGCCGTACGCGGCTTCGCAGTCCGCGTCGCTGACGAAGGGGACCTTCGCCTTGAGGAGGTGACGCTGCTGCTCGCCGCCCTCCTTGTCGGCACCCCAGCCGGCGATGTCGAACTCGCCCTCGTTGTACTTGGTGTCCTTGGCGATCTTCAGCGTGGGCTGGTCGATCGGCTTCTCCAGCTTGATGAGCGCCCAGTCCTTGCCCTTGCCGTTGTAGCCCGGCGCCTGCAGGACCTTCGTGGACTTCACCTTGATCGCGTCCGGGCTCTCCAGGTCCACGACACCGCCGGTGGCGGTGATGCTCGTGTTGTCGCCGGAGCCGTCCACGCAGTGGGCGGCGGTCAGCACGATGTCCTGGGCGTACAGCGCGCCGCCGCAGCCCATGGACAGGCGGACCATGAACGGGAATTCGCCCTGCTCAGCGGGGGTGCCGCCGACCACGCGCTCACCCGGGGTGGGGCCGGGGTGCGGGGCCGCGGAGGCGGCGACGGGCTGGAGGCTGACGGCGGCGAGGGCGATGGCACCGAGGGTGGCGGCTCTCTTGACTCCACGCAGCTTGGTGTTCAACGGGTTTCCCTTCGTGGGGGGTTCGTGGGGGGTTGCACGCGACGGCGGACCCACTGACTCCCACGACGAACGCGAGAATGGCATGAGCCCGCCAAAGCGTTGTTGCGGATTATGGAGATCGGTGTCCGGATAGAGCAAGGGGCGGTTTTCAGCCAGCGCCTTGCACGTCACCTGGTTCCGCCGGCGGGGACCCGCCTTACAGTGGAGGCGACTTGAGGATGTCTCCAGGGGGTGCCGGCATGGCGGACGGCGGGCCGGTGGTGCACGGATACCCCCACCTGGACACGGTGTGCTCCGCGATCACCGCGCTCTACAAGCGCCTGTCGTACCACACCGTCCACACCTTCGACACCAGCGTCGCCCCCGCCGACGTCGCCTTCTCCGACCAGGACGACCTGCATCTGGGCGTGCAGCGCGTGGCCCGCGAGATGGTGCGTCATCTGCGGCTCCCGGACGCCCGCGTGATCGTCAGCTTCCGCGAGATGGAACACGCGGCGAACGTCGAACTCACCGCAGGGCCGGAGCACTTCATCGAGCTCAACGACCGGTTCCGCACGCACCGCAGGGACATCGGCGCGGCGCTCGCCCACGAGGTCATGCACGTGTATCTGCACCGGCTTGATCTGGTGTTCCCCGGCACCCGTGACAACGAGATCCTCACGGACACCGCCACCACGTATCTGGGGGCGGGGTGGCTCCTTCTGGACGCGTACCGGGAGGACGGCGCCTCGTCCCAGAAGCTCGGCTACCTCACGCCCGAGGAGTTCGGGTACGTCCTGGCCAAGCGGGCCATCGCCTTCGGTGAGGCACCGGAGACGTGGTTCACCAGCGCGCAGGCGTACACCGCCTACACGAAGGGTCTCGAGCAGGCCCGGCGCGACGAACAGCAGCCACCGCTGACGGCCGCGGGGTGGTCGGGGCGGCGGCGGTACGCGAAGGACCGGCGGAACGCGCTGGAGCGGCGCTCCGGCGGGGCGGGGGTCTCACCCGGGGGTGAGGCGTACTCGTTCTCCCGGGGTTCGGGCGGGGCCGCCGAGCCGTTGCGGGTCTCGTTCCCCTGCCCCACGTGCCGGCAGCGCATCCGGTTGCCCGCCCGGGGGCGGATGCGGGCGCGGTGCACGTTGTGCCGGACGGTGCTGGAGTGCGATACGTGAGGCGGCGGGGGGGGCAGAGGCAGGGGCTCAGCCCCTTCACCCCACGGGCCGTCACGTCTCCCGGCCGGCCCCTCTCCCGGCTAACCCCAGTGCGAGGGGCGGGCGAGGGCCGGCGGCAGTTTGGTCTCCGCGTCGCCCTTCGCCGCGTTCACCTGCGTCTGCGTCAGGAAGATGCTGCCGGTGAGGTCCGCGCCCCGCAGGTCCGCGTCCCGGAAGTCCGCGCCGATGAGGTCGGTCGTGCGCAGGTCGGCGCCGCCGAGATCGGCGGCGATGAGGCAGGCCCCGCGGAGGGTGACACCGCGCAGGTCGGCGCCGCGGAGTCGGGCGCCGAAGAGGTCGGCTCCCCTGCGGTCCTTCTTCTTCCGGCGGATGTCCGCGCGCACGAGGTCGCTGGTGCGCAGGAGCAGGACGTTGACGTCCGCACGGTGTGCGGCCACGTCCGTCCCGGCCACTTCGTCCGGGGTGCCCCGGGTGAGGTGCTCGGTCTTGTCCAGCGCGCTCCGGAGCTCCGCCCGGATCGGGCGGGTCTGGGGCAGGGCGACCGCCTCGGTCAAGTACCAGAGCAGTTCGTGCAGTTGGCGCATCACCGGGAAGACGTCGAACATCTGGCGGGCGGTGTCAGGGTCCTGCCGCCAGTCGGTGCCGCCGTACGTGGACCGGGAGACCTTCTGACCGGCGCCGAAGCAGTCGTAGACCGTGCAGCCCGAGTAGCCCTTCTGACGCAGCTTCTGGTGGATGCCGCAGCGGAAGTCCTGCTGGAGGTTGGTGCAGGGGGTCCCGGCCGCCTTGTCCACGGGAAAGTCCGAGGACTTGGAGAGGGTGAGGGCCACGCAGCAGAGCCCGAAACAGCTCCCGCAGTCGGCACGCAGATCCTGCCGGTCGTCGCTGTCGGCGAGGGGGAGCAACTGCCGCTGCCCCGGCTGTTTCTCGGTCATCAATGCCTTCCTCAGGCGATCGGGCGGGAAAGGCCTGTTCGGCAACGGATACCGCCGGGGCGGTGAGAACGCGGCGCCCGTCCCGGCAGCGGGGTACGAGCCCCGCCGCCGAGGACAGCGCTACGCCGCCCTGCGCCCCGCGCCCCCGCTGGGGCGACCGCCGCCACGCCTGGCGCGGCCACCACCGGTCGAGCCCCCCGCAGAGGGCCTGCCGCCGGCCTGCGGCTGAGTCCTGGACTGGCCCTGGGACCGGGGCTGGCCCTGGGACTGGGTCCTGGACTGCCCCTGGGACTGGGACCGCGACTGGCCCTGGCCGCCGCCCTGGGACTGCGACTGCCCCTGGGGGCGCGAACGGCGCTGGCCCTGGCCTCCCCCGCCCTGCCCGGCGGGACGCCTCCGCCCCCGCTGCGGCGAAGCCTGCTGCTGCTGCGGAACCTCGATCACCACCGGCACCCCGGAAGGCTCACGCGCACCCGTGATGCGCGACAGTTCCTCGTCCGTGGACTTCACCCGCGCCGTCTTCGGGCTGATCTCCGCGTCGGACATCAGACGCGTCATCTCCCGCTTCTCGTCCGGCAGGACGAGCGTGACGACACTGCCGGACTCACCGGCACGCGCCGTACGCCCACCGCGGTGGAGATAGTCCTTGTGGTCCGTGGGCGGGTCGACGTTCACGACGAGATCGAGGTCGTCGACGTGGATGCCGCGGGCCGCCACGTTGGTGGCGACAAGGGCGGTGACCTCCCCGGTCTTGAACTGGTCGAGGGTCCGGTTGCGCTGCGGCTGCGAGCGGCCGCCGTGCAGCCCGGAGGCCCGTACACCGTTGGCGAGCAGCCGCTTGGTGAAGCGGTCCACCGCGCGCTTGGTGTCCAGGAACATGATCACTCGGCCCTCACGGGCGGCGATGCGCAGGGCCACGGCCTTCTTGTCGGTCTCGTCGGCGACGTACAGGACGTGGTGTTCCATCGTCGTGACCGCGCCCGCGGACGGGTCGACCGAGTGCACCACCGGGTCCGTCAGGAACATCCGGACCAGCCGGTCGATGTTCTTGTCGAGCGTGGCCGAGAACAGCATGGTCTGGCCGCCCTGCTCGACCTGCTTCAGGAGCGCGGTGACCTGCGGCATGAAGCCCATGTCGGCCATCTGGTCGGCCTCGTCGAGGACCGTCGTCCGCACCTGCGAGAGATCGGCGTCGCCGCGCTCGATGAGGTCCTTGAGACGTCCGGGCGTCGCCACCATGATCTCGGCGCCGCGGCGCAGCGTCCCCGCCTGCTTGGTGATGGACAGGCCGCCGACGACCGTCGACATCCGCAGGTTCACGGACGTCGCGTACGGGGTCAGCGCGTCCGTGACCTGCTGCGCGAGCTCACGCGTGGGGACCAGGACCAGGGCGAGGGGCGAGCGCGGCTCGGCGCGGCGGCCCGCGGTGCGGGCGAGGAGCGCGAGGCCGAAGGCGAGGGTCTTGCCGGAGCCGGTGCGGCCACGGCCCAGGATGTCGCGGCCCGCGAGGGAGTTGGGAAGCGTGGCTGCCTGGATCGGGAAGGGCTCGGTGACGCCCTGCGCGGCCAGCGTCTTCAGGAGGGCCTCGGGCATGTCCAGGTCGGCGAAGGCATCGACCGCGGGAAGCGCGGGCGTGATGCTCTCGGGCAGCGCGAATTCGCCGCCGACGGGCCTCGGCTTGGCGCGGCCCTGCTTCTTCGCGGCGCCCTTCGCCTGGCCGCCGCCGGCCACCGGGGCCTTTCCGCGTGCGTTCGTGGAGCGCCCGCGGGCAGGACGTGCGGGGCGTTCGGAGCGATTCATACGGAAATGCCTTCCTGGACCTGGTGACAGCACAAGCCGGGACCCGCACCTTCCTGGTGCGGGCCCCGGCTATGAGGTTCGCGTGCTACGAACGTCAGGCGGGAACGATGTTCTCGGCCTGCAGGCCCTTCTGGCCCTGCGTGACGTCGAAGGAGACCTTCTGGCCCTCGAGGAGCTCACGGAAGCCCGAGGACGCGATGTTCGAGTAGTGGGCGAAGACGTCGGGGCCGCCGCCGTCCTGCTCGATGAAGCCGAAGCCCTTTTCCGAGTTGAACCACTTAACGGTGCCGGTTGCCATGTCAATCTCCTCAACAGGGGCAGAGTAAGGAAAACCACGGAATTGTGGATTCCAAGCGCTGCAATGACCCCCATCCCGGAGAGACCGGAAAAAAACAATAGTGCGCCTTCGGAGCATTCCCGTCAGGCGCACATAAAGTTCATGGGTACCAAAACTGCGACGCATAAGCCTAACACGGACGACGGACCGCCTGTTTCGAGACCCCCGCAGGCCCCGCGACCCCAGGGGCCACGCCGGGCTCCGGGCCGCGAGATACCTGCCGCGCACACCGCGAGATACCTGCCGCGCACACCTTCCTCCTGTCGGAGCACCCCGCTACCTTCAACCAAACAATCGCTTGGTTGAGCGACGAGTGGCCATGGCGACCGCTACCGAGGAAGGCGGCCCGATGCGCATCTCCCGAACCCGTACGGCAGTCGGAGTCCTGGTCTCCGCGCTCGCGCTGAGCGCCCTGCCCGCCTGGGCGGCCCACGCCGGGCCGACCGCACCCGAGCGGGGCACGGCCCGGCACGCCCCGCACCACCCCGGGTCCGCGTACGACGGCGTGCGCCACATCCCCATGCAGGGCGCCGTCAACGTAAGAGACCTGGGTGGCTACCGCACCTACGACGGCGAGCGGGTCCGTCACGGCCAGGTCTTCCGCGCCGACGCCCTCGCGAAGCTCACCGACGCCGATGTCGCCACCCTCGCCGGGCTCCGCCTGAAGAAGGTCGTCGACTTCCGGGTGCCCGCCGAGGTCCAGTACGACGGGCCCGACCGGCTGCCCGCCGGGCTCACCCCCACGGCGAGGCCCGTCAGCGACAACGGACTCTTCGCGACGCTGATGACCGTGATCGGCTCCAGGGACCCGGTCAAGCAGGAGGAGATGCTGGGCAGCGGCAGGGCGGACGCCTTCATGCGCGACGTCTACCGCTCCTTCGTCACCGACGGCCCCAACCGCGCGCAGTTCGCGGCGACCCTGCGCGACATCGCGTACGGCGGCAAGGCGTCACCGCTGCTCTACCACTGCACGGCCGGCAAGGACCGCACCGGCTGGACCAGCTATCTGCTGCTGCGCGCCGTCGGCGTCCCCGAGCACACCGCCGTAAGCGACTTCCTGGCGTCCAACACCTATCGCGCGGCTCACGACGCGAAGGTGCGCGAGGGCCTGAAGCAGGGCGGTCTGATGCAGAACCCCGATCTGCTGATCCCGCTCCAGGAGGTCCGCACCGGCTATCTGGAGGCGGCGCTCACCGAGGTGAAGAAGGAGTACGGCAGCCTCAACGGCTATCTGAGGAAGGGACTCGGGCTTGATGTGCGGACGATTCTCGCGCTGCGGGACCGCATGGTCGGCTAGAAGATCCGGCGGGGCCAGGAGATCCGGCGGGTGGGTGTCAGGCAGTCACGATCCCCTGCGCCCGCGCCGCCGCGAGCCAGGCCGGGAACTCACCCACCAACTGGTCGTACAGACGGTCGTCCGGGACGGTGCGCGGGTCCTGCCCCGCGTGGAAGAAGCCGGCGTTGTCGACGGCACGCTTGGCGGGGACGGCGAGTTCGTCGAGCTTGCGGAGGTAGTCGAACTGCTTGCTCTTCGCGTCCCCGAAGCCGATGAACTGCCAGAACAGCGGCAGCTTCGACGCCTTGCACAGATACCGCTCGGCGGCGAGCTTGTTGATGGGGCCGCCGTCGGTCTGGAAGACGACCAGGGCGGGCGCCGTGGAACCGCTGTCGACGTAGTGGTCGATCACGGCGTCCATCGCCAGGTGGTAGCTGGTCCTGCCCATGTGGCCGAGCCCGGCGACGATCTCGTCGATGCGACCGTGGTGGCGGTCGAGTGCGATCTCCGTGATGGCGTCGACGTCCGTGGAGAAGAAGACCGTGGGCACGGTGCCGTCGTCGTCGAAGTGCGCGGACAGACCGAGGACGCGGTCGGCGAGGGCCTGGACGGTGCCGTCCCTGTAGTACGGCTTCATGGAGCCGGAATAGTCGACGACGAGGTAGACGGCGGCGCGCTGCCCGTCCAGGCCGTGCTTGCGGAGGCTGACGCCCGCCGTCTTGTAGAGGCTCACGAGCGCGGGCGCCGCCTCTTCCACCTTGCTCAGGCTGATCGCCGGTCCCATGTGCGGCCCCATTTCCCTGACTCCTGTCCATTCCTGGCGGTGACGTGATCTCTTACGGGCTCGATGGCAAGACGGTACTGATCACCGGTGCGGGCCGTGGGCAGGGGGCCGCCGAGGCGCGGCTCTTCGCGGAGGCGGGGGCGCGGGTCGTGGTCACGGACGTGCGTGAGGAGGAGGGGCGCGAGGTCGCCAAGTCCCTTGGCGCGCAAGGCCTTTTCGTACGCCATGACGTCACGGACGCGGAGAGCTGGGCGTCGGCCGTGGCGGCCGGGGTGGAGGCCTTCGGCCGTCTGGACGCGCTCGTGAACAACGCGGCGCTGTGGCGGACGGCTTCGGTGGAGAAGGAGACGTACGAGAACTTCGACGCGCTGATCCGGGTCAATCTGCTCGGCCCGTTCCTGGGCATCCAGGCGGTGCTGCCCGCGCTGCGGGAGGTGGGCGGCGGCTCGATCGTGAACGTCTCGTCGACGGCGGGGCTTGTGGGGATCCGGGGCCATGCGGCGTACGGGTCGACGAAGTTCGGGCTGCGGGGGCTCACTCGCTCATCGGCGCTGGACCTCGCGGAGTACGGGGTACGGGTCAACTCCGTGCATCCGGGGGTGATCGACACCCCGATGATCTCCTCGGCCTCCGCGGGGCGGGACTGGTCCCATCTGCCGCTGGGGCGGATGGGCCGCCCCGAGGAGGTCGGGGAGCTGATCCTCTTCCTCGCGTCGGAGGCGTCGTCGTACATCACGGGGGCGGAGTTCGCGGTGGACGGCGGGTCGACGGCGGGGTAGGGGCGGTCCCTGCGGGGCTTCCCCAATCCCACCCCTTCCCGAAACTGGGGCTCCGCCCCGGACCCCGCTCCTCAAACGCCGGAGGGGCTGAACTACTCAGCCCCTCCGGCGTTTGAGG
>NZ_JBSGYY010000065.1:0-32503 GCF_053610705.1 Streptomyces sp. NPDC054872
CCCTGGTCCCGCGTCCCGCGGGGGCCCGGGGCGCGGGGGAGAACACGCCCCCTTACGTCTCGCACCCCCGTTACGGGGGCGCCGGGCGATCGACTCGCGGGGCGCCCCCTTTCTCTTTCCCGTACCGCCTACTTGACCTCGACGCGCACGTCGTCGCGGAGATTGGCCACCAGGCCGGCGACGTCCTCCAGCTCGATGTCCGCGCCGCTGGCCGTCGCAGCGACATCGGAGTAGGCGGCGTACGCGACCGTGCTGTGGTCGCCCCAGACGCACATCGGCGTCTTGAAGGTGTTCGGGACGCCCTCGTCGCCGGCGCCGGTCTCACCCATCTTGAACTCGGCTTGCTGGCACTTCATGACGCCGTTCTCGAAGCCGTCCGGGGTGAACTCCTCGGGGCTGCCGATGAGCTGGGTGCTCCCGGGCTCCTCGGTGGACTTCTTCTTCATCTCGGCGAACATGGCGTCGACGACCTTCTCCGGGTCGTCGATCTCGCCGTACACGCCGGAGTAGTTGAGGGACTTCATGGCCGATCCCTCGCCGTAGTTGTACGCGGCGAAGACGTCCTTCGGGTCGCTGACGCCCTGCTGCTCCAGCTCCTTGAGGTCGCTGGACGACATGCCGCCACCGCCGCCGGAGTCGGCCTTCTTGTACTCACCGCCGAGGACGGTCGCGGGCGTCGTCAGCTTGTACGTCTTGCCGTCGTCGGCGACGGACCCGCCGTCCTTGCCCGCGGTGAACCACCAGACACCGGCACCGATCGCGGCCACCGCGACGACCGCGGCGACGATGATCCCGGCCTTCTTGCCGCCACCGCCCGCCGGCGGCGGCCCGTACGGAGCCTGCGGCTGCTGTCCGTACGGAGCTTGGGGCTGCTGTCCGTACGGAGCCTGGGGCGGCTGCCCGTAAGGGCCTTGGGGCTGCTGCGGGTAGCCGTACCCGGGCTGCGGGGCGGGCGGCTGCTGGGGGCCACCGTAGGGCGCCTGCCGGCCGTAGGGCCCGGGCTGCTGCGGCGGCTGAGCGCCGTACGGGCCCGGCTGGTTGTAACTCATGTGCGGTTTCCCCTTCCGGCGTCAGAGCTTGACGCGAACTTCCTTGCGGAACTTGGCCGACTTCTCCGCGGCCTCGTCGAGGTCGGCGCTCTTGCCGCCCATCGCGTTCGCCACGTCCGTGGTGATCACGATGCCGAGCGTGCTGTGGTCACCCCAGATGCAGGTGGCCATCGACATCTCGCTGGGGCCCTGGCTGGCTCCGGCCGACGCCGTGCCGAGGTCGACCTTCATCTCCTGGCACTTCAGGACCGCTCCGTCGAGCCCGGCGGGGCTGTACGACTTGGGGCTGCCGACCAGCGTCATCTTCTGGCCGCCGCTGCCGCTGCCTTCCTGGGCGTTCTTCTCCGCCTCGCCGAACATCGCGTCGACGACGTCCTCCGGCCGGGCTATGTCGCCGTAGACGCCGTTGAACTGCAGGATCTTCTGCGACAGCGGGTTGGCCTCGTCGCCCGCCTGGTACTGGGCCGAGACGTCCTTGGCGTTCTTGACGCCGTGCTTCTCGGCTTCCCTGACGTCGCTGGAGGTCATGCCGCTCTCACCGGCGCCCTCCTCGCCCTTCTTGTACTCGGTGAGGACCGTGGCCGGCGTGATCAGCTTGTGCGGCCCGTCGTCCTTCATGCCGCCGTCCGCGCCGCCGCCCGCCACCGACGAGGAACCGCCCTTCTTGCCGCCGTCCTTGTCGTCACCGCCCGCAAGGACGAAGTAACCACCCACGGCGACCGCCACGACCGCCACCACGGCGGCGATGATGACGCCCGTCTTCTTGCCGCCGCCCTGGGCCGGAGGCGGCGGGACCTGCCCGTAGGGAGCCTGCTGGCCGTAAGGCGCCTGCGGCTGGCCGTAGGGGCCCGGCTGCTGCGGAGGCACGCCCTGCGGGGCCTGCGGGGGGTAGCCGTAGCCGGGCTGGGGGGCCTGGGGCGGCTGCTGGCCGTAGGGACCGGGCTGCTGGGGCTGCTGGCCGCCGTACGGGCCTGGCTGGTTGTAGCTCATGACGTGGGTTCCCCCGTGAGTGTGCTTATGTGATGCCGACATCCTGACGGAAGCAGCCCCGGCCGAAGTGACCGGGGCTGCTGTGCGCGAAGAGGCGCCGTCAGGGCGTCATGACTTGACGCGTACTTCCTTGCGGAGCTTGGACGTGGTGTCCGCGGCGTCCTCGAGCGAGGCGCTCTTGCCGGTCATGGCGGACGCCATGTCGACCGGGATCACCACACCGATGGTGCTGTTGTCGCCCCAGATGCAGATGGGCATGCGGATGGACTTCGGTCCGGAGCCGCCGCCCTTGATGTTCGTCTCCTGGCACTTGAGGACCGCGCCGTCGCCGTTGAAGCTCTTGGGGCTGCCGATCAGTTCGCCGGTGTCGGTGCTCTCGTTCACCGACTCCTTCTTCATCTTGGCGAACATCCCGTCGACCACCTTGGACGGGTTGTCGATCTCGCCGTAGACGCCCATGAACTTGATCATCTTCTGGGCCAGCGGGTTGCTCTTGTCGCCCGACTGGTACTCCGCGTCCACGGGCGTGCCGTTCTTGACGCCGTCCTTCTCGGCTTCCTTCATGTCCTCGTCGTCGAAGCCGCCGTCGCTCGAAGCCTGCTTCTTGTACTCGGAGAGCACCGTCTCGGGCGTGACCAGCTTGTGCGCGCCGTCGTCCGCGACCGCGGAGTTGCCCGCCGACGACGAGCTGTCGTCCTTGCCCGCCGTGAACCACCAGAGGCCGCCGCCGATCGCGACGAGCGCCACGACCGCGCCGATGATGATCCCGGTCTTCTTGCCGCTGCCGCCCCCCGCGGGCGGAGGCGGCGGGACCTGGCCGTACGGGGCCTGCTGGTCCTGGCCCTGGTACGGGCCCGGCTGCTGCGGCTGGCTGTAGCCGCCCTGCTGCGGGGGGACGCCCTGGGGCGCCTGCTGGGGGTAGCCGTAACCGGGCTGGGGAGCCTGCGGCTGCTGGCCGTAGGGTCCAGGCTGGCCCGGCTGCTGCCCGTAAGGACCGGGCTGCTGGGGCTGCTGCCCGCCGTACGGGCCAGGCTGGTTGTAGCTCATCGCGTGGGTTCCCCTCCGAACGCTTATGTGATGCCGACATCCTGACCGAAGGCGAAGCCCCATGGGGCGCACGGCCGCAACCGTTACTCAAGAATCCGGTTTCGGGACGGGTCTGTGACACCTCTAAACTGGAGCGGTGACCGAGAACACTCAGCAGCAGAATCCAGCGCCCATCACCGAACTGCCGACCCAGTACGCGCCGGCCGAGGTAGAGGGGACGCTGTACGAGCGCTGGGTGGAACGCGGCTACTTCTCCGCCGACGCGGCGAGCGAGAAGCCCCCGTACACCGTCGTCATCCCGCCGCCGAACGTCACGGGCTCCCTGCACCTCGGGCACGCCTTCGAGCACACGCTCATCGACGCCCTCACGCGCCGCAAGCGCATGCAGGGCTTCGAGACGCTGTGGCAGCCGGGCATGGACCACGCCGGCATCGCCACGCAGAACGTCGTGGAGCGCGAGCTCGCCAAGGAGGGCAAGTCCCGCCACGACCTGGGGCGCGAGGAGTTCATCGAGCGCGTCTGGAAGTGGAAGGGCGAGTCCGGCGGCCAGATCTCCGGGCAGATGCGCCGCCTCGGCGACGGCGTCGACTGGGACCGTGAGCGGTTCACGATGGACGAGGGCCTCTCCCAGTCCGTCCAGACCATCTTCAAGAAGCTCTACGACGACGAGCTGATCTACCGCGCCGAGCGCATCATCAACTGGTGCCCGCGCTGCCTGACCGCGATCTCCGACATCGAGGTCGAGTACCAGGACGACGACGGGGAGCTCGTCTCCCTGAAGTACGGCGACGGGGACGAGACCGTCGTCGTCGCCACCAGCCGCGCCGAGACGATGCTCGGTGACACGGCCATCGCCGTCCACCCGGACGACGAGCGCTACAAGCACCTCGTCGGCAAGCTGATCAAGCTGCCGCTGACCGACCGCTCGATCCCGGTCGTCGCGGACGAGCACGTCGACCCCGAGTTCGGCACGGGCTGCGTCAAGGTGACCCCGGCGCACGACCCGAACGACTTCGAGATCGGCCAGCGCCACGACCTGCCGAACATCGCGGTCATGGACGAGCACGCAGTTATTACTGTTCCCGGTCCCTTCCAGGGGCTCGACCGGCTCGAAGCCCGCAGCGCCATCGTCGGCGCCCTGCGCGCCGAGGGCCGCATCGTCGCCGAGAAGCGCCCGTACACGCACTCGGTCGGCCACTGCTCGCGCTGCAAGACCACCATCGAGCCGCGTCTGTCGATGCAGTGGTGGGTCAAGGTCGGCCCGCTCGCCAAGGCCGCCGGTGACGCGGTCCGCGACGGCAAGGTCAAGATCCACCCGCAGGAGATGGAGAAGCGCTACTTCGACTGGGTCGACAACCTCCACGACTGGTGCATCTCGCGCCAGCTGTGGTGGGGCCACCGGATTCCCGTCTGGTACGGCCCCAATGGCGAGGTCGTCTGCGTCGGGCCCGACGACGAGGCGCCCACCGGCGAGGGCTGGACCCAGGACTCGGACGTCCTCGACACGTGGTTCTCGTCCGGCCTGTGGCCGTTCTCCACGCTCGGCTGGCCCGAGGAGACCGACAGCCTGGCGAAGTTCTATCCGAACTCCGTCCTGGTCACCGGCTACGACATCCTCTTCTTCTGGGTCGCCCGGATGATGATGTTCGGCCTGTACGCGATGGACGGCACCCCGCCGTTCCACACGATCGTGCTGCACGGCATGGTCCGCGACCAGTTCGGCAAGAAGATGTCGAAGTCCTTCGGCAACGCGGTCAACCCGCTCGACTGGATGGACAAGTACGGCTCGGACGCCGTCCGCTTCACGCTGGCCCGCGGCGCCAACCCCGGCGTCGACGTGCCGATCGGCGAGGACTGGGTCCAGGGCTCGCGGAACTTCGCCAACAAGATCTGGAACGCCACGCGCTTCGCGCTGATGAACGGCGCCACGATCGAGGGCGAACTGCCGCCCGCCGAGCAGCTCTCGGCGACGGACCGCTGGATCCTGTCCCGGCTGAACGCGACGGTCGCCGAGGTCGACGCGCTCTACGACGACTACCAGTTCGCCAAGCTGTCGGACGCCCTCTTCCACTTCGCGTGGGACGAGGTCTTCGACTGGTACGTCGAGCTGTCCAAGACGACCTTCATGGGCGGCGGCGACGCGGCGAGGGTCTCGGGCCGCGTCCTGGGCGAGGTCCTCGACGTGACGCTGCGCCTGCTGCACCCGATCGTCCCGTTCGTGACGGAGACGCTCTGGACGACCCTCACGGGACGCGAGTCCCTCGTGATCGCCGAGTGGCCGTCCGACAGCGGATTCCGTGACTCCGGCGCCGAGCGGGAGATCGAGACCCTCCAGCAGATCATCACCGAGGTCCGTCGCTTCCGCGCCGACCAGGGTCTTCAGCCGGGCCAGAAGGTCCCGGCCCGGCTCACCCTGGACGGCACGGCGCTCGCCCCGCACGAGGCGGCCATCCGCCAGCTCCTGCGCCTCCTGCCGGAGGGCGAGGGCTTCGCGGCCACCGCCACGCTGCCGGTCTCGGGCGCCACGGTCGCGCTCGACCTGTCCGGCACGATCGACGTCGCGGCGGAGCGCAAGCGCCTCGCCAAGGACCTCGCCGCCGCCGAGAAGGAGAAGGCACAGGCCACGGCGAAGCTGGGCAACGAGGCGTTCCTGGCGAAGGCGCCGGACAATGTGGTCGACAAGATCCGTGGCCGCCTCACCAAGGCGGACGCCGACATCGCCCGGCTGCAGGCCCAGCTGGACGGGCTGCCGCAGGGCTAGCCACGCGGGCCGTCAGGCAGTGGAGACAGGGCTCATGGGACCGTACGGTTCCGTGAGCCCTGTCCCGTTGTCGGGGATGTGCAGGCCGAGGCGCACCAGCTCCGCCTCGGCGAGCGCGTCGATGACGTCGGGGTCGCCGCCGCGCCAGCCCTCGGCGAGGCTGCCCGCGGTGGCGTCGGGGAGCTCGTTCGCGGTCCGCGCGACCTCGTCCAGGGGGCGCAGCAGGGCGCGCAGGGCGAGCAGTTCGCGGCCGTCGTCGCTCGCGGCGAGCTCGTGGGCGGCCGCGGCCTGCCGGATCCAGCGCAGGCGGCGGGGGAGCCAGCTGTTGAGCACGAGACCCACGGGTACGAGGAAGACGACCACGGCGCCCACGATCACCGCGGCGCGCACGGTCACCGGGTCGCCGGCTCCGGCCATGTCCGCGGCGGCCCGCAGCACCGAGTCGACGCGATCACCGACCAGGGGCAGCCGTGACGGGTCGCCGATGGGCGGGGCCGGGGTCTCCGGCGCGGGGCGGGTGAGCAGACAGGCCAGCCGGTAGGCGACGACGGCGGCGGCGGTCCACAGCGCGGTCCAGAGCAGGACCGCGCCGTCGCCGAGCAGTTGGCGGGTCCGTCGGCCGGGATTCTGGGCATACCACATGGTCTGATTTGACCCCCGGTGGCGGGCTTTCGGGGACCGCCACGCCGACGTGTCACACTTCACGAAATAAAGGTCATAAGTCTGATGATTCGGGCAGAAAGACCTTGGATGATGGAGGGCATGCACGACCAGCCCGTCGCCCAGGCGATCCGCGGGGCGACGGCCGCGGGCCGCCGTCTGGCCGGGCGCTGGGCGCGTGCGCCCCGGGTGCTCGACGCTCTCACCGCGCTCAGCTGCCTGGCCCTGATGAGCCTGGACATCCCCGGCCTCGCCGAGGCGGACAACGCCCTCAACGGCCCCCTCGCGGCCCTGGTCCTCACCTGCGGCGCCGCGTCCCTGCTGCTGCGCCGCGGCGCGCCCTGGGTGACGTACGCGGTGGCTCTCGCGCTCATCGGCTGGCTGCACGAACTGACCCTCGCGCAGTTCGCGCTGTACTCCCTGGGCAGGTACCGCGGCCGTCTCGCCGGTACGTTCGGCGTGCTCGGGTACGTGGCTTTCGCGTACGTGATGTTCACCCTCCCCGGCTGGCCGGTGCACCGCGGGGACACCCTGGGCTCCTTCCTCGGCCTGGTGGTGCCGATCGGCGTGCTCGCCGCGGGGGTCGGGGTCGCGGCCAACCGCCAGGACCTGGTGCGTGCGCTCCAGGCGCAGCGGGCCGAGACGGACGCGTTGCACGCGGTGCAGCGGGAGCGGGCCCGCATCGCACGGGACGTGCACGACTTCGTGGGCCGCGAGCTGACGCTGCTCAGCGTGCGCTCGCAGGTGCTCGCGCGGCGGGCCGCGGGCGGGGAGTGCGAGGACGGCTTCGAGGAACTGTCGGAGACCGCGCGCTCGGCGCACCGCATGCTGAACGAGATCATCGTGCGGCGGGGTGTGGACGGTGCTCCCACGCCCGGGCTCGACGCGCTTCCCGGGCTCGCCGAGGCCAGTGAGCGCGCGGGTACGCCGGTCGACCTGTTGGTCGACGGGGCCGCCCACCGCCTCTCGCCCATCCGGCAGGCCGCCGTGCACCGGGTGGTGCAGGAGTGTCTGACGAACGCGGCGAAGCATGCGCCCGGGGGGCGGGTGGACATACGGGTGCGGGTGGCCGACGGCCACCTGCACGTGTACGTCCGCAACGCCCTGCCCGCGGCGGGCCCGGCCCTGTCGCCGGTCTCCGCGGGAACGGGGACCGCGGGCATGGCTGAACGGGTCCACGCGATGGGCGGCAGCTTCTCGGCGGGGCCGCGGGGTGGGGCTTACGAGGTCCTGGCGACGCTTCCTGCGGGGGACTTGGCCTGAGGGCCTACCTGGCACCCCGCATCCGCTTCTTGCCGAACAAGCGTTTCCCGCCCACCGCCCATCACCCCGCGGTGACATCCGTACGTCTACGCCGCGGTCATCACCCGTTCCAACCCGTCGAAGTCCTCCACGCACTTCCCGCAGCCCAGCGCCACGCTGTCCAGCGGGTCGTCCGCCGGGAACACCGGGATTCCCGTCGCCGACGCCATGCGCAGGTCGAGCCCCGGCAGGAGCGCGCCACCGCCCGTCAGGACGATGCCGTGTTCCATGACGTCGCCGGACAGCTCCGGCGGGCACTCCTCCAGCGTCGTCCGCACCGCGGCGATCACCGCCTCCACGGGCTCGTCGAGCGCCGCCCGCACCTCACGCACCGTCAGGTCGACCGTCTTCGGCAGGCCCCGCACCTTCTCCCGGCCCCGCACGGTGAACGTCCGGGATTCCAGCGCGTCGTCCCCCGGCACCGGCCACGCCGAGCCGATCGCGACCTTGATGTCCTCGGCGGTGCGTTCGCCGATGAGCAGCCCGTGCTCCTTGCGCACGAAGTGGGTGATCGCCTCGTCGAAGCGGTCACCGCCCACCCGCAGCGACTGCGCCGTGACGATCCCGCCGAGTGAGATCACCGCGACCTCGGTCGTGCCGCCCCCGATGTCGACCACCATCGAACCCCGCGGCTCCGCCACCGGAAGCCCCGCCCCCATCGCCGCGGCCATCGGCTCCTCCACCAGGTGCACGGCACGGGCCCCCGCCCGCTGCGCCGCGTGCACGATGGCCCTGCGTTCGACCTGCGTGACACCGCTCGGCACGCACACCACCATCCGGATACGAGGGCGGCGCCCCGGCACGGCCTTGCGCACGAAGTGCCGGATCATCTCCTCGGCGGCTTCGTAGTCGCTGATCACGCCGTCCCGCAGCGGGCGGATCGCGGTGATGGAGCCCGGGGTCCGGCCGATCGTCTCCTTGGCCTCCGTACCGACGGCGAGGGCGGTGCGCGCGCCCTCCTTGACGGCGACCACGGACGGCTCGTTGAGCACGATGCCCTGGCCGCGTACGTAGAGAAGGGTGTTCGCTGTGCCGAGGTCGATACCTATGTCCATGATCGCCAAGTTTGCCCGGCGATTGACCGGATCGGAGGGACCAAGGTCCTGAATCGGACGGGACCAAAGTCCCGAGCGGTACCCGAGCAGGTCCCGACGGCGGCTGTCACACCCCGTCCGTAGACTGGCCTACGTGAGTGACCTCCCCCCGCCTGACAGCGACCACCCCGACCGCGACGAGCACGACGGAAGCGACGACCGTTTCGCCGAGATCGTCGAAGCCGAGACCGAACGCGACCCCGACCTCGCCGTGATCGAGGCGGGCAGTCGCACCCTGCGCACGCAGGCGGGCCCGCCCCAGGGCGACATCCCCTCCCGCCCCACCGACCCGGAGGTGGACAAGGCGCTGCGCGAGGTCGAGACGGAGCTCGCGAGCCGCTGGGGAGAGACGAAGCTGGAGCCCTCCGTCAGCCGGATCGCCGCGCTGATGGACGTCCTGGGCGAGCCCCAGCGCGCGTACCCCTCGATCCACATCACCGGCACGAACGGCAAGACGTCCACAGCCCGCATGATCGAGGCGCTGTTCAGCGCCTTCGAGCTGCGCACCGGTCGGTACACCTCGCCGCACGTCCAGTCGATCACCGAGCGGATCAGCCTGGACGGAGCCCCCATCGAGGCCGAGCGCTTCGTGGAGACGTACAACGACATCAAGCCGTACGTCGAGATGGTCGACGCCCAACAGGACTACAGGCTCTCCTTCTTCGAGGTGCTCACGGGCATGGCGTACGCGGCCTTCGCGGACGCCCCCGTGGACGTCGCGGTCGTCGAGGTCGGCATGGGCGGCAGCTGGGACGCGACGAACGTGATCGACGGCTCCGTCGCCGTCGTCACCCCCATCGACCTGGACCACACCGACCGCCTGGGCGGCACGCCGGGCGAGATCGCCGCGGAGAAGGCCGGCATCATCAAGCAGGACGCGACGGTGATCCTCGCCCAGCAGCCGGTGGACGCGGCCCAGGTGCTCCTGAAGAAGGCCGTGGAGGTCGACGCGACGGTGGCCCGCGAGGGCCTGGAGTTCGGCATCGTCTCCCGCACGGTCGCGGTCGGCGGCCAGCTCCTGACCCTGCGCGGCCTCGGCGGGGAGTACGAAGAGGTCTTCCTGCCCCTGCACGGCGCCTACCAGGCGCACAACGCCGCCGTCGCGCTCGCCGCGGTGGAGGCCTTCTTCGGCATCGGCTCGCAGCACTCGCGCGCGCTCGACATCGACACCATCCGCAAGGCCTTCGCCTCGGTCTCGTCGCCGGGCCGCCTCGAGGTCGTGCGCACCTCGCCGACCGTCGTCCTGGACGCCGCGCACAATCCGGCGGGCGCCCGCGCGACCGCCGAGGCGGTCAGCGAGGTCTTCGACTTCAGCCGGCTGATCGGCGTGGTCGCGGCGAGCGACGGCAAGGACATGAAGGGGCTGCTCGAAGCCTTCGAGCCGATCTTCGCCGAGGTCGTCATCACGCAGAACTCCAGCCATCGGGCGATGGACGCGGACACGCTGGCCGGAATCGCCGTGGAGGTCTTCGGCGACGACCGCGTCCAGGTCGAGCCGCGCCTGCCGGACGCGCTGGAGGCAGCGATCACGCTCGCCGAGGAAGAGGGCGAGTACGCGGGCGGTGGTGTCCTGGTCACCGGCTCCGTCATCACGGTCGGCGAGGCCCGACTGCTCCTGGGGAGGGGCTGACTCCTGTGCGTACGCTCTGTGCTTCGACGCTGATCGGCGAGTTCTTCGTCATCGGTTTCGCCGGTCTGGTCGCCATGAAGGACCCGGACCTCTCGATGGGCACGGTCTGGACGGTCTGCGGCATCGCGATGCTGTTCTGCGTCCTGCTGTGCGGAGTGATCACCCGGCCCGGCGGGGTGCAGCTCGGCTGGGCGCTGCAGATCGCTCTCATCGCGAGCGGCTTCGTCGTGCCGATCATGTTCTTCATGGGGGCGGTGTTCGCCGCGCTGTGGTGGGCCTCGATCCACTTCGGCCAGAAGATCGACGAGGCGAAGGCCAGGTTCGCGGCGCAGGCGGAGGCGGAGGCGGGGGCCTAGGCCCTCGCGGGGCGGCCGGGCGGGCCGGCTTCCGGGGCCGGACGTAACGCGGTGTAGTGGGTGCCGGTATTCTGCCGGGCAACCCACATGCTCGTAGAAAAAATGCTTGGAGCCGCACATGACCCAGCGCACTCTCGTCCTGCTCAAGCCCGACACCGTCCGTCGTGGCCTGATCGGCGAGATCATCGGCCGCATCGAGCGCAAGGCGGGCTGGACGATCTCCGCCCTCGAACTGCGCTCGCTCGACCAGGAGACGCTGGAGCAGCACTACGGCGAGCACAAGGGCAAGCCCTTCTACGAGCCGCTGGTCGACTTCATGTCCTCCGGTCCGGTCGTCGCGCTCGTCGTCGAGGGTGAGCGTGTCATCGAGGGCGTGCGCGCCCTCGCGGGTCCGACCGACCCGATCGCCGCCGCGCCCGGCTCCATCCGGGGTGACTTCGGCAGCATCGTCCGGGAGAACCTGATCCACGCGTCGGACTCCGAGGAGTCCGCCGAGCGTGAGCTGAAGATCTTCTTCCCGGGTGTCGTCTGATCCACGGGTGCCGTCCGACGGCCGTACGCGGTCTCGCCTGACGGACACCTGAGGGACACAGGTAAAGAGTTCCGTAAAGACTTCTGACGCCCAGTCAGCAGGGCACCGCCCTGACCAGGGGTGGCCGAGAAAACCGGCCGCCCCTTGGCATATGCGCCCCAATTGGGGGAACCCGTGCCTCCGATGGCACGTCTCCAAGAGCGAGGCGGCGCATCATCTGCTGACAATGGCGAAGACCCTAGCGCCGTGTTCGTGCAGGCGAGACTACGATGGAAGCCTCCACGCCACACAGCACCCACCTCGCCTACCTAAAAAGCCATCAGAAGCTCCAGGGAAGGCCAGACGCATCCTCATGGGGAACAACATGTCGTTCATCGGCCGTGACATGGCTGTCGACCTCGGGACCGCCAACACGCTGGTGTACGTCAGGGGTCGCGGGATCGTTCTCAACGAACCGTCCGTGGTCGCGATCAACACCAACACCGGTGGCATCCTCGCTGTCGGCGCCGAAGCCAAGAAGATGATCGGTCGCACGCCGGGCAACATCGTTGCCGTGCGACCGCTGAAGGACGGCGTCATCGCCGACTTCGAGATCACCGAGCGGATGCTCCGCTACTTCATCCTGAAGATCCACAAGCGGCGGTACCTCGCCCGCCCGCGTGTCGTCGTCTGTGTGCCTTCCGGCATCACCGGAGTCGAGCGCCGCGCCGTCATCGAGGCCTCCTCGCAGGCCGGCGCCCGCCAGGTGCACATCATCGAGGAGCCCATGGCCGCGGCCATCGGTTCCGGCCTGCCAGTCCACGAGGCCACGGGCAACATGGTGGTCGACATCGGCGGCGGCACCACCGAGGTCGCCGTCATCTCGCTCGGCGGAATCGTCACGGCACAGTCGATCCGCGTCGCGGGCGACGAGCTGGACAACGCGATCATCCAGCACATCAAGAAGGAGTACTCCCTCCTCCTCGGTGAGCGCACGGCCGAGCAGATCAAGATCACCATCGGCTCGGCGTACGACATGGACGCCGACGAGCACACCGAGATCCGCGGCAGGGACCTGGTCTCCGGGCTGCCCAAGACCGTCGTCATCTCCGCCGCCGAGGTCCGCAAGGCGATCGAGGAACCGGTCAACGCGATCGTGGACGCGGTCAAGACGACGCTCGACAAGTGTCCGCCGGAACTCTCCGGTGACGTCATGGACCGCGGCATCGTTCTCACCGGAGGCGGCGCCCTGCTGCGCGGCCTCGACGAGCGTCTGCGCCGCGAGACGGGCATGCCGATCCACATCGCCGAGGACCCGCTGGACAGCGTGGCGCTCGGCTCCGGCAAGTGCGTCGAGGAGTTCGAGGCGCTTCAGCAGGTCCTTGACGCATCGCCGCGCCGTTGAGGGTGGCGCGAACCCGCTGAAAGGGTGTCCGCCGTACGAGTGCCTGTCACCTCGTGCGGCGGATCGTTGATATAGAGGGCTCTACAGGGCACGCACAGTTGCCCGTGGACAAGTGAATGCTCAGAATTCCAAAGATTTCCAACTGAGGAAGGCACGGCCGCCGCACGTGAGGGACACACGAGAGAGCCGGCTGCTCCTGGTGCTGCTGATCGCCATCGCGTTCGCTTTGATCACGGTGGACATCCGTGGTGGCGAGGACTCGCCGGTCGACGGTGCCCGCCAGGCCGCCGCCACGGTCTTCGGCCCGGTCGAGAACGGCGTGTCGTCCGCCGTCGACCCGATCGGCAACGCCATCGGCGCGGTCAGGGACTCCGGTGACCGGCATGACCGGATCGCCGAACTCACGCGGCAGAACGCCGCGTTGAAGGCGAAGCTCGGCAGCGACGACCGCAATCGCAGTCGGGTAAGACAGCTGGACAACATGCTCAAGAGCGCCGGTGCCGGTCAGTACGGCATCAAGGGCGCCGAAGTCATCGGCATAGGAGCGGCCCAGGGCTTCTCCTGGACCGTCACCATCGACGCGGGCGCCAACGACGGACTCAAGCGCGACATGACCGTCCTGAACGGCGACGGCCTGGTCGGCCGCGTCACCACGGTCGGCCCCAGCACCGCGACCGTCCTGCTCGCCAACGACCCCGACTTCACCGTCGGCACCCGCATGGAGAAGACCGACGAGCTCGGCTTCGCCACCGGACAGGGCGACCGCCCGCTCTCGGTGCAGATGCTCAACGGCAAGGCCAAGATCAAGAAGGGCGACCGCCTGGTCACCTTCGGATCGCAGAAGGACAAGCCGTTCGTGCCCGGCGTGCCGGTCGGCGAGGTCGTCCGCGTCGACCCGTCGGGCGGTGACCTGACGCGCAACATCTACATCAAGCCGTACGTCGGCTTCACCAAGCTGGACATCGTCGGAGTCGTCGTCGAAGCGCCCCGCGAGGACCCGCGCGACACGGTCCTGCCGAAGAAGCCCGCCAAGCCGAAGCCGACCCCGACGGTGACCGTGACGGCCACCCCGTCAGGACAGGCCCCGGCAGACGGCGTCGACAACGGCAACGAGCAGTAGGAGCCCCGGAACCATGCGCTTCAACCGAATCCTGCTCTCCACCACCCTGGTCGTCGTCGCCCTGGTCATCCAGGTCTGCGTCCTGGCCCGGCTGCAACTGCCGGGCGCGGTCCCCGACCTCGTGCTGCTCACGGTGCTCGGCCTCGCCCTGGTCTACGGCCACGTGGGCGGCGCCCTCGTCGGCTTCGGCGCCGGACTCCTCGCGGACCTGGCGCCGCCGGCCGATCACGCCGCCGGGCGGTACGCCCTGGTCCTGTGCGTCGTCGGTTATCTCGCGGGCCTGGCCAAGCCGGAGACCGGGCGGCTCAGGTCGGCCTCCGGGCCGCTCGTCGTGGTCGTCTCGGCCGCCATCGGATCGACCCTGCTGTACGCGGGCGTGGGCGCCCTCGTGGGGGACACCGCCGCCCGCCACGTGGGCCTCGGCGGACTTCTCTTCACGGCCGCCCTGTACGACCTGCTGCTCGCGCCGTTCACGGTGCCGCTGATCATCGCGCTCGCCCGCAGAGCCGAGAACGACCCGCTGGGGGAGACCTCGCCCGCCAACAAGGCCGCCACGGACGTCGCGTCCGGCTGGCTCTCCTCCGGCACGGGCCTGCGCATCGGCAACCAGCGCGGCGGCCTGCGGATGAAGGCGGCCAAGGCCCGCGTCGCGCGCGCCGGACGCATCAAGGGGGTCAAGCGCCTGTGACCGCAGCGCAGTCGGCTTCGTACGCGACCGGCAGGACGCACAGGCCGGTCGTGTACACGTACCACTCGTACACACACTGAGAGGGGGAGGAACAGCAGTGACCAACATCCCCGAGACGGGACGGACCCCAAGAGTCCAGATCCGTCTCATCGTCATCCAGATCCTCGTGCTCTCCCTCCTCCTCACCCTCGGCGGCCGCCTCTGGTACCTCCAGATCCGCAACGGTGAGGAGTACGCCGAGGAAGCCTCCGGCAACCACGTCCAGCAGGTCGTCGACCCCGCCGTACGCGGCTCGATCCTCGACGCCCGCGGCGTGCCGATCGCCGACAACGAGACCCGCCTGGTCGTCTCCGCGTCCCGCACGGACCTGATGAAGATGAAGGACGACGGCAAGGCGGCCCTCGCCAAGCTCGCCGACGTCCTCGGCATGACCACCAAGGAAGTCTCCGACAAGGTCCGCCTCTGCGACTCCAAGACCCCGCAGCCCTGCTGGAACGGCTCGCCCTACCAGCCGATCCCGATCACGGACGAGGCCTCGCCCAAGCAGGCCCTCCAGATCCGCGAGCGCGCGGAGGACTTCCCCGGCATCACCGCCGAGCCCACCGCCGTCCGCCGCTACGCCGCGCCCGGCAAGTCCAACACCGCCCAGGTGCTCGGCTATCTCTCGCCCGTCACCGACGAGGAGATCACCAAGGCGGAGCACACCGACTCCCCGTTCCTCCGCTCCGACCAGGTCGGCCGCTCCGGACTCGAGCGGACCTACGACGCGCAGCTGCGCGGCAAGGCCGGCGTCACCCGCTACGAGGTCGACAACCTCGGCCGCGTCATCGGCAAGGCGAAGGACGACCCGGCCCAGCCCGGCGCGAACGTGGTCACCAGCATCGACGCGCGCGTCCAGGCGCTGTCCGAGTACTGGCTGAACGACGCGATGAAGAAGGCCCGCCAGGAGTTCGACAAGAACACCAACGAGAACTACAAGGCCGACGCGGGCGCCGTCGTCGTCATGGAGAACAAGACCGGACGCATCGTCTCCATGGCGTCCAACCCGACGTACGACCCGAACGCCTGGGTCGGCGGCATCTCCGGGAAGGACTACACGAAGCTCACCGGCAAGCAGTCCAACTACCCGCTCCTGAACCGCGCCATCCAGGGCCAGGCGGCCCCCGGCTCGATCTTCAAGGTCATCCCGTCGACGGCGGCGGTCAACGCGGGCTACGACTTCAACGGGCGCTACCCCTGCCCCAGCTCGTACTCCATCGGCGGTCAGACCTTCAAGAACTTCGAGTCCCAGGGCCACGGCAGCATCACGCTCGGCCAGGCCCTGGAGGTCTCCTGCGACACCGTCTTCTACAAGCTCGCGCACGACCAGTGGGCCAAGGACGGCGGCAACAAGCCGAAGAAGAACGCCAAGGACTGGTTCTACAAGACCGCCCACCAGTTCGGCCTCGGCAAGGAGACCGGCATCGACCTGCCGAACGAGGTCGCTGGACGCGTCCCGGACCGCCAGTGGAAGAAGGACTACTGGAAGGCCAACAAGGACGGCTGGTGCAAGCAGGGCAAGAAGGGCGGCGACTACGTCGAGCAGATCGCGTACGAGAACTGCCTCGAAGGCATGAAGATGCGCGCCGGTGACTCCGTCAACTACTCCATCGGACAGGGCGACACCCTCGTCACGCCGATACAGATGGCGACGATCTACTCCGCCATCGCCAACGGCGGCACCCTCTACGACCCCACCGTCGGCAAGGCGATCATCAGCGCCGACGGCAAGCAGGTCCAGGAGATCAAGCCGAAGTCGCACGGCAAGCTGCCCATGGACGAGAACACGCGCGCCGACATAGACGGTGCCCTCGCCGACGTGGCCACCAAGGGAACGGCCGCCTGGCGGTTCGGCGGCTGGCCGCAGGACAAGATCCCGATGCACGCCAAGACGGGTACGGCGGAGGTCCACGGCAAGCAGACCACCTCGTGGTTCGCGACGTACACCAAGGACTACTCGATCGTGATGACGATCTCCCAGGGTGGTACGGGTTCCGGAGCGTCCGGTCCCGCCGTCCGCAAGATCTACGACGGCATCTACGGCCTGGACGAGAACGGCAAGCAGAACCTCAAGAAGGCCCTGCTGCCCCAGCCGCAGAAGGACCTGCCGAAGATCGAGACCGACGGTTCGATCGACTCCCCGAAGATCAAGCCGTACAAGCCCGAGGCCCCCAAGCCCTCGGAGCAGCCGCAGGAACTGGCGGGCGCGCCCGCGAACGGGAGGCGCGACTAGTGGCCGGCAACAATGGCTTCTCCGTCTCCGGTTACGGGCCCGAGCGCTCGTCGCTTTCGTCCCGCCTGTTCGCCCGCGACTCGCTGGTGCGCAGGATGGACTGGCCGATACTGCTCTCGGCCATCGCGCTCTCCGCGATCGGGTCCGCGCTGGTCTACTCCGCGACACGCAACCGCACCGAGCTGGTCGGCGACGACCCGTACTCCTTCCTGCTCAAGCACCTCCTGAACACCGGCATCGGCATCGCCCTGATGGTCGGCACGGTGTGGCTCGGCCACCGGACGCTGCGGACGGCCGTGCCGATCCTCTACGGCATCTCCGTCTTCCTCGTCCTGCTCGTCCTCACCCCGCTCGGCGCGACGATCAACGGCGCGCACGCCTGGATCGTGCTCGGCGGCGGCTTCTCGCTGCAGCCCTCCGAGTTCGTGAAGATCACGATCATCCTGGGCATGGCGATGCTGCTCGCGGCGCGGGTGGACGCGGGCGACCGGGCCCACCCCGACCACCGCACGGTCCTCCAGGCCCTCGGCCTGGCCGCCGTGCCGATAGTGATCGTGCTCCTCATGCCCGACCTCGGGTCGGTCATGGTGATGGCGATGATCGTGCTCGGCGTGCTGCTCGCGTCCGGTGCCTCCAACCGCTGGGTCTTCGGACTTCTCGGCACGGGCGCGGCCGGCGCGATCGCCATCTGGCAGCTCGGCGTCCTGGACGACTACCAGATCGCCCGCTTCGCGGCCTTCGCCAACCCCGCGCTCGACCCGGCGGGCGTCGGCTACAACACCAACCAGGCGCGCATCGCGATCGGTTCCGGCGGTCTGACCGGCACCGGACTCTTCAAGGGCTCGCAGACGACCGGGCAGTTCGTGCCCGAGCAGCAGACGGACTTCGTGTTCACCGTCGCGGGCGAGGAACTCGGCTTCGCGGGCGCGGGTCTCATCCTGCTCCTGCTCGGCGTCTTCCTCTGGCGCGCCTGCCGCATCGCGCGCGAGACGACCGAGCTGTACGGCACGATCGTCGCCGCCGGGATCATCGCCTGGTTCGCCTTCCAGTCCTTCGAGAACATCGGGATGACGCTCGGCATCATGCCGGTGGCGGGTCTGCCGCTGCCCTTCGTCTCGTACGGAGGATCATCGATGTTCGCCGTCTGGGTCGCCGTCGGCCTGCTCCAGTCGATCAAGGTGCAGCGGCCGATGTCGGCGTAGGCCGGTTGCAGGTCTGCCCTTGGCCTGGGATCGCGTCTAGATTCAATTCATGGCGGAGACACAGCGCGAGATCGAGCGTAAGTACGACGTCGAGGCGGACGCGGCGTTGCCTGACCTGACCGGGGTCGCCGGGGTGGCCGACGTCGTCGACAAGGGCGTCGTCGAACTGGACGCCGTCTATCACGACACGACCGACCAACTCCTGCTGGCCGACTCGATCACACTGCGCCGCCGCACGGGCGGCGCCGACGAGGGCTGGCACCTGAAGCTGCCGGTGTCCCTCGCGCAGGGCGTGCGGGACGAGATCCGGGCCCCGCTCTCCGACACGGTGCCGCCCGAGTTCGCCGGGCTCGTGCGGTCCCGGGTGCGCGATGCCGGACTCGTGCCCGTCATGCGCCTGTTGACCGCGCGGGACCTGCGCCACCTCCTCGACGGCGAGGGCGCGCTCCTTGCCGAACTGAGCATCGACCGGGTCAGGGCCGAGCGGCTCACGGAGGGCGGCGGCACCATCGCGTGGGCCGAGATCGAGGTGGAGCTGGCGGACGGCGCGGACCCCACGCTGCTGGACCGGATCGAGAAGAAGCTGAAGAAGCTGGGCGTCGAGCGGTCGACGTCCGCGTCGAAACTGGCCAAGGCACAGGCGGGGACGGCGGTGAGCGGGGCCCGGCAGGAGTCCGCCGAGGGCAGACTGAAGCCTGCCAAGGCCAAGAAGGGGAAGACGGACGGGCAGTACATCGTCGTCCACCTGAAGGACTCAGCCGTGCGACCTGACCCCGTCACCGCTGCCGACCACGTCCTCGCCTACGTTCGCACCCAGCGCGACGCCCTCGTCGCCCTCGACCCCGACGTCCGCCGCGACGTGCCGGACTCCGTGCACCAGATGCGGGTCGCCACCCGGCGGATGCGCAGCGCGTTCCGCTCGTACCGGAAGCTCCTCGACCGTGCCGTCACCGACCCGATCGGCGACGAGCTGAAGTGGCTCGCGGGTGAGCTCGGCGTCGACCGCGACCAGGAGGTCCTCGCCGAGCGGCTCACGCACCGCGTCGACGCCGTGCCGGGGACCCTGCTCCTGGGTCCGGTACGGGCCCGACTGCAGATCTGGGGTGTCGCCGGCGCCGATGACGCCCGGAGCCGGACCGTCGCCGCGCTCGAAGGGCAGCGGTACGTGCAGCTCCTGAACTCCGTCGACGCGCTGCTCGCCGACCCTCCGCTGCGCAAGGTCGCCGCCGCGTCCCCGGCCAAGGCGCTCCCCAAGGCCGTACGGAAGGACTACGCCCGCCTGGAGGCCCGCATCGAGCACGCCCTCGCGCTGGAGCCGGGGGAGGAGAGGGATGTGGCGATGCACGGCGCCCGCAAGGCCGCCAAGCGTGCCCGGTACGCGGGCGAGGCGGCCAAACCCGCGCTCGGCAAGCCCGCCAAGCGGTTCGCGAAGCGGATGAAGGCCGTCCAGAAGGTTCTCGGCGATCACCAGGACAGTGTGGTCGCGCGTGACGCCCTGCGGAACCTCGCGATCCAGGCCCATGCGGCGGGCGAGACCGCCTTCACCTGGGGACTTCTGTACGGGCATGAGGAGGCCGGGGCCGCCGAGCGCGAGAACGAACTGCCGGGGGTGTGGCACCGGGCGTCCCGGCCCAAACTGAGGGCGGCATTGAGCAGCTGACGGCCGGGGTACGCTGGATGGTCACCCCTGCCAGATCATGAGAACCCTGCCGAAAGACGCTGTGATGCCTGTCGAGTCCGTCTTCCCACGCCTGGAAGCGCTTCTCCCGCACGTCCAGAAGCCCATCCAGTACGTCGGCGGAGAGCTCAACTCCACCGTCAAGGACTGGGACGCGTGTGACGTCCGCTGGGCGCTCATGTACCCCGACGCGTACGAGGTCGGGCTGCCCAACCAGGGCGTCATGATCCTCTACGAGGTCCTGAACGAGCGCGAGGGCGTCCTGGCCGAGCGCACGTACAGCGTCTGGCCGGACCTCGAAGAGCTGATGCGGGAGCACAAGGTCCCGCAGTTCACCGTGGACAGCCACCGCCCCGTCGGCGCCTTCGACGTGTTCGGGCTCAGCTTCTCCACGGAGCTCGGGTACACGAACATGCTGACGGCCCTGGACCTCGCGGGCATCCCGCTGGAGTCCAAGGACCGCACGGTCGACGACCCGATCGTCCTCGCCGGAGGCCACGCCGCCTTCAACCCCGAGCCGATCGCGGAGTTCATCGACTGCGCGGTCATCGGCGACGGCGAGCAGGCCGTGCTCGACATGACCGCGATCATCCGCGAGTGGAAGGCCGAGGGCCGCCCCGGCGGCCGCGAGGAGGTTCTGTTCCGCCTCGCCAGGACCGGCAATGTCTACGTCCCCGGGTTCTACGACGTCGAATACCTCCCGGACGGGCGCATCGGCCGCGTCGTGCCGAACAAGTCCGGTGTCCCGTGGCGCGTGTCCAAGCACACCGTCATGGACCTGGACGAGTGGCCCTACCCCAAGCAGCCTCTCGTGCCGCTCGCGGAGACCGTCCACGAGCGCATGTCCGTGGAGATCTTCCGCGGCTGCACCCGCGGCTGCCGCTTCTGCCAGGCCGGCATGATCACGCGCCCCGTGCGGGAGCGAAGCATCACCGGCATCGGCGACATGGTGGAGAAGGGCCTCAAAGCGACCGGCTTCGAGGAGGTCGGCCTGCTGTCCCTGTCCTCCGCGGACCACACGGAGATCGCGGACGTAGCCAAGGGCCTCGCGGACCGGTACGAGGAAGACAAGATCGGCCTCTCCCTGCCCTCGACCCGCGTCGACGCCTTCAACATCGACCTGGCGAACGAGCTCACGAGGAACGGCCGTCGCTCGGGTCTGACGTTCGCCCCCGAGGGCGGCAGCGAGCGGATGCGGAAGGTCATCAACAAGATGGTCTCCGAGGAGGACCTGATCCGCACCGTCGCGACCGCGTACGGCAACGGCTGGCGCCAGGTCAAGCTGTACTTCATGCTCGGCCTGCCCACCGAGACCGACGAGGACGTCCTGCAGATCGCGGACATGGCGGCGAACGTCATCGCCAAGGGCCGCGAGGTCGCGGGCAACGACATCCGCTGCACGGTCTCCATCGGCGGCTTCGTGCCCAAGCCGCACACGCCCTTCCAGTGGGCCCCGCAGCTGTCGGCCGAGGAGACGGACGCCCGCCTCACGAAGCTGCGCGACAAGATCCGCGGCGACAAGAAGTACGGCCGCTCGATCGGCTTCCGGTACCACGACGGCAAGCCCGGCATCGTCGAGGGCCTGCTCTCGCGCGGCGACCGTCGCATCGGCTCCGTCATCCGCGCGGTGTACGAGGACGGCGGCCGCTTCGACGGCTGGCGCGAGCACTTCAGCTACGACCGCTGGATGGCCTGCGCCGCGAAGACGCTGCCCGACTTCGGCGTGGACGTCGACTGGTACACGACGCGTGAGCGCACGTACGAGGAGGTCCTGCCCTGGGACCACCTGGACTCCGGTCTCGACAAGGACTGGCTCTGGGACGACTGGCAGGACTCGCTCGACGAGACCGAGGTCGAGGACTGCCGCTGGACCCCCTGCTTCGACTGCGGCGTCTGCCCGCAGATGCAGACCGAGATCCAGATCGGCCCGACCGGAAAGAAGCTCCTCCCGCTGTCGGTAGTGAAGTAAGTGACGCACCCGGAGCCGGTGGCCGGGGCGGGTCCTCGACTCGTCCCGCCCACCGGCCTCGTCCATCTCTCCTTCATCGCCGCGATGGAGGAGTTCCGCGCCGAGGGGCGCGGCGGCGAGGACGACGACACGACGCTCGGCCGCACCCTGCGCGACTACGGCGACAAGTGGCACGACCCGGTGGTCTTCGAGCGGTACGTCGCCGAGGTCCGCGCCGCCGTGCACCCCGCCGAGCCGCTCTCCGTCCCCGTGACGACCCTCTGGTACGCGGAAGGCGCCGACTACTTCGGCCGCCTGGCCATCCGGCACAACGTCAACACGCGCTTCCTGCGGGAGTACGGCGGCCACATCGGCTACGACGTACGCCCCACCGCCCGCAGGCGCGGCCACGCCACGGCGATGCTGATCGGCTCCCTGCCGTACGCCCGTGCCCTGGGCCTCGCGTCGGTCCTTGTCACCTGCGACACCGACAACACCGGTTCGCGCAAGGTGATCGAGGCCGCGGGCGGCATCTTCGAGGACGAGCGCGGCGGGAAGCTGCGTTACTGGATCCCGACGGACGCCTGACCGAACCACATCCCGCCCTCGGCGCGTCTAGGACGGCATGGACCTGGAAAAGCGGCCCCCGCTCCCCGAGCCCGAGCGGCCGCTGCCCGCACCGGTAGCCCCACCGCACGCCCCACCGCAGGCCGAGGGCTGTCTCGCGGTGGCGATCCGCATCCCGGTGCGGATCGTCGTGCTCGTGCTCGTCGTCCCGGTACGCCTGGTGTGGGACGCCCTGGTCGTCTGCGGCCGGTTCGTGCACCTCAGAGGCCTGCGGCCCGTGGGGCGCGCCTTGGCGTGGCTGGGGCGGACGCTGATCGTGACGCCGCTGAGCCTGCTGAACGAGTACGTCATCACGCCGATCGCGCGCGGGGTCTCCACCGCCACGGTGTGGCTGCTGAAGGCCGTGTTCGTGTGGCCGTGGGTGGGGCTGTGGCGGTATGTGGTCGTGCCGGTCGGTAGGGGGCTCGGGTGGCTGGGGCGGGTGCTGTGCGTGATTCCCGCCATGTGGCTGTACGCGTCCGTCCTTACGCCCGTCGGGCACGCGATCGCGTGGCTCGCGCGGGGGATCGCCGCGGGGGCGGCGGTGGCCGGGCGTGGCATCGGCGCCGGTGTGATGTGGCTGCTCAAGGCCGTGTTCGTGTGGCCGTGGGTGGGGCTGTGGCGGTATGTGGTCGTGCCGGTCGGCAGGGGTCTCGCGTGGCTGGGGCGGGTGCTGATCGTGATCCCCGCCGTATGGCTCTACGTCTCCGTCCTCACGCCGGTCGGGCACGCGATCGCCTGGCTGGCCAAGGGAGTCGGGGCGGGCATCGCCTGGACGGCCCGGGGAATCGGGGCGGTGCTCGGCACCCTGGGGCGCTGGATCTTCGTCGTGCCCGCCGTCGCCCTGTGGCGCTGGGTGCTGGCCCCCGTCGGGCGGGGCATCGCGGTCGTCGGGCGCGAGGTCGGCGCCGCGTTCGGACACGCCTGGCGTATCGCCGGGTATGTCTCGCTCGCGGTGGGCCGCTTCCTCGGCAGGCTCCTGCGGTGGCTCTTCGTCGACCCGGTGCGCTGGGCGTACCGCACGGTCCTCACTCCGGTGGGCCACGCGGTACGTGACGGCGTCTGGCGGCCCGCCGCCAAGGCAATGAAGGACGCCGGCCGCGCTACCCGGCAGGCCCTGGCAGCCGCCCGCCAGAGCGTGCGGGACGCCCGTGCCGATGTGCGTCGCATGCTGTTCGGGGCGCCGAAGGGACAGGTACCGGTGGGGGTGGCCCCGAGGGAACCCGTGCCGGTACCGGTGGCCCGGCGGGAACCGGACACGGCCGCGGCACGTACTCTAGGTAGCAGTACGACCGCACTCACGAAGGACTAGAACACTGGGCAAGCGACAGCCCGAAGGCCCGCCGCCCGCTCCCGCGGTGCAGCGCATCCGACTGCGCTACACCAAGCGCGGCCGCCTCCGGTTCACCAGCCACCGTGACTTCCAGCGCGCCTTCGAGCGGGCGCTGCGCCGCGCCGAGGTGCCCATGGCGTACTCGGCGGGGTTCACACCGCACCCGAAGGTGTCGTACGCCAATGCCGCACCCACCGGCACCGGCAGTGAGGCCGAGTACCTGGAGATCGCGCTCACCGAGCCGCGTGACCCCGACAAGCTGCGCGAGCTGCTCGACGAGTCGATGCCGACCGGCCTCGACATCATCGACGCCGTCGTGTCCCACACCTCGGGACTCGCCGACCGGCTCACCGCGTCCATCTGGGAGCTGCGCCTGAACGGCGTCGAGCCCGCGGACGCGCAGCGTGCCGCCGAGGCCTTCCGGGCCGCGGAGACCGTCGAGGTCCAGCGCCGCACGAAGAACGGCATGCGGACCTTCGACGCCCGCGAGGCCGTCGTGAGCCTTGAGGCCCTGGCTTCCGACGAGGCACTCAGCCCCGACGCTGATAGGCCGACCGACCAGCCCTGTGCGATACTGCGGCTGGTTGTTCGGCACGTGACACCTGCCGTACGACCCGACGACGTCCTGTCCGGTCTCCGAGCTGTGGCCGACCTGGCGCCGCCGGTCCCCGCAGCGGTGACCAGGCTGGCGCAGGGGCTTCTTGACGACGAGACCGGCACGGTGACCGACCCGCTCGCGCCCGACCGCGAGGCAGCCACGACCCCATCCGAGAACCACGGGGCCGCCGCAGCCACCGCGAAGGCGCCGGCGCAGGAAGGTCCCGCGTAGGGACAAGCGTCGAAGCGCCGCCCTGGTACTCGGGAGCCACCTGGGTCGGGCAGCGCACTGACCGAGACTTTCGCCAGGCCGTCCGCATTTGGGCGTACGGAACCGGCGAGACAGACACATAGAGCTCCCGTGCGGCGCCCACGCCCCCGGATGGCGGCCCCGCGTAGCTGAGCGAGGGCCGCGGACATCACCGGACCAGGCGCGGCGCCCGGGAGCGTGACGGGAGAACCGCCCGCATGCATGAGCCGAACGAACCCACTGAGGGCTCGGACAACAACACGCCCAGCGACACCCTGCCGCCGCGCCGCAGGCGCCGCGCGGCGTCGCGGCCCGCGGGGCCGCCCGTGGGAGCCACCGAGGGCACAGCTCCGGCCATACCGGCCACCCCCGCCGCCGAAGAGCCCGCCAAGGCCGTGACTCCTGAGCCCGCAGCGGCCGAGGAAGCCGCTCCCGCGCCGCGTCGCCGCCGGGCCACCCGCCGCGCTTCGGCTCCCGCCGGTGCGCCGCAGGGTGCCGAGACGCCCGCCGAGACTCCGGCCGCCGAGCCCGCCGCTGCCGTGGCCGAGGCCGAGCCCGAGGAAGCAGCTCCCGCGCCGCGTCGCCGCCGGGCCACCCGCCGCGCCTCGGCTCCCGCCGGTGCGCCGCAGGGCGCCGAGGCGCCCGCCGAGACTCCGGTCGCCGAGCCCGTCGCCGAGGAGGCCGCCGCCGAGCCCGCGCCCGAGGCGCAGCCGGAGTCCGGTGACGCCGCCCCGCGCCGTGCCCGCCGCCGTGCGACCCGCGGCTCGTCCGCGCCCGCCGCGGAGACGCAGGCCGCCGAGCAGGCACCCGCCGCCGAGCCGAAGGCCGAGGCCGCGCCCGCCGAGGTCAAGCAGGCCCCCGAGCCGGAACCCGCCGAAGAGGACGCGCCCAGTGGCCGCCGTCCCCGCCGTGCCACCCGCAAGGCCGCCGCCGGATTCTCGGCGCCCGCCCCCGCGCGGGCCCGCAAGGCGCGTGGCGGTGACAGCGAGGAGGGCTCCGGCAGGAAGCCGCGCCCCGCCGTCGCCGTCTTCCAGGCGCCGGTGTTCGCCGCGCCGATGTTCCAGACCCCCGAGAGCGCTGCCGCCGCTGCCGCCGCCGAAGCGGCCGACGAGCCCGCCGAAGAGGTCGAGGCCGAGCCCGTGGCCGCCACCCCCGTGGTGGAGGAGGAGACGGGCCCGCGCCGTCGCCGTCGCCGTGGCCGGGCCGCCGACGAGCAGCCCGCCGCCGAGCGCGAGCCCGCCAAGGCCGCTCCGCAGCCCGCCGAGGACGAGGTCCCCGAGGCCGAAGAGGCCGAGGACACCGCCGAGGACAACGACAACGACGAGTCCGACGACTCCGGTGAGCGGCACGGCCGCCGTCGCCGTCGTGGTGGCCGTCGTCGCCGCCGCGGTGAGTCCGCCGACGACTCCGGCGACCAGCAGGACGCGGACGCCGAGGCGGACTCCGACACGGACGCCGCCGAGCAGGACGTCGAGCCGGCCGCCGAGGAGTCCGACGAGGACACCGACGACAACGGCTCGGGTTCCGGCTCGAGCAGCAGCCGTCGCCGTCGTCGCCGCCGCCGTCGCGCCGGTGACTCCGGTGAGGGCGAGAGCGCTGCGGACGGCGACCCGGAGCGTACGGTCGTGAAGGTCCGGGAGCCGCGCAAGAAGGAAGAGCGCGAGCTCGGCACCGGAGTCGACGAGGTCACGTCCATCAAGGGCTCGACCCGCCTCGAGGCCAAGAAGCAGCGCCGCCGCGAAGGCCGTGAGCAGGGCCGTCGCCGCGTCCCGATCATCACCGAGGCCGAGTTCCTGGCACGCCGCGAGGCCGTCGAGCGTGTGATGGTCGTCCGCCAGAACGGCGAGCGCACCCAGATCGGCGTCCTCGAGGACAACGTGCTCGTCGAGCACTACGTCAACAAGGAGCAGGCCACCTCGTACGTCGGCAACGTCTACCTGGGCAAGGTCCAGAACGTGCTGCCGTCCATGGAGGCCGCCTTCATCGACATCGGCAAGGGCCGCAACGCGGTCCTGTACGCCGGTGAGGTCAACTTCGAGGCGCTCGGGATGGCCAACGGCCCCCGTCGCATCGAGTCCGCCCTGAAGTCCGGCCAGTCGGTCCTCGTGCAGGTCACGAAGGACCCGATCGGCCACAAGGGCGCCCGCCTGACCAGCCAGGTCTCGCTGCCCGGCCGCTACCTGGTCTACGTGCCCGAGGGCTCGATGACCGGCATCAGCCGCAAGCTGCCCGACACCGAGCGCGCGCGTCTGAAGACCATCCTCAAGAAGATCGTCCCCGAGGACGCGGGCGTCATCGTGCGCACCGCCGCCGAGGGCGCGAGCGAGGACGAGCTGCGCCGTGACGTCGAGCGTCTGCAGCAGCAGTGGGAGGACATCCAGAAGAAGTCGAAGGCGGCCTCGACGAGCGCGCCGGGCCTGCTGTACGGCGAGCCGGACATGACCGTCCGTGTCGTCCGCGACATCTTCAACGAGGACTTCTCGAAGGTCATCGTCAGCGGCGACGACGCCTGGGAGACCATCCACGGGTACGTCTCCCATGTCGCCCCCGACCTGGCCGACCGCCTGCAGCGCTGGACCTCCGAGGTCGACGTCTTCGCGACGTACCGCATCGACGAGCAGCTGATGAAGGCGCTCGACCGCAAGGTCTGGCTGCCCAGCGGTGGCTCGCTGGTGATCGACAAGACCGAGGCGATGATCGTCGTCGACGTCAACACCGGGAAGTTCACCGGGCAGGGCGGCAACCTCGAAGAGACCGTCACGAGGAACAACCTCGAGGCGGCCGAGGAGATCGTGCGTCAGCTCCGGCTGCGCGACCTCGGCGGCATCGTCGTCATCGACTTCATCGACATGGTCCTGGAGTCCAACCGCGACCTGGTCCTGCGTCGTCTGCTCGAATGCCTGGGCCGCGACCGCACGAAGCACCAGGTGGCCGAGGTCACCTCGCTCGGTCTCGTGCAGATGACCCGTAAGCGGGTCGGCCAGGGCCTCCTGGAGTCCTTCTCCGAGACCTGCGTCCACTGCAACGGCCGCGGCGTGATCGTGCACATGGAGCAGCCGACCTCCGCCGGTGGCGGCGGCAAGCGCAAGAAGCGCGGCCGCGGCGGCTCCGAGCAGGGTCAGGAGCACACGCACGAGCACGAGGCTCCCGAGAGCGCGGACGAGGCCGAGACCGAGGCCGAGGTCGCCGCGGAGGCCGCCGCCCCGGTGGCGCTCCCCGAGCCGGAGTTCGTGCCGGACGAGGAGCTCTACAGCAGCGCGTCCGAGGCGGAGGCCGCGGCATCCCGCGGTGGCCGTTCGCGCCGCAGGGCGACCCGTCGGGCCTCGGCTCCGGCCGGCGCCCCGAGGACGGAGACCGCCCCGAAGTCGGAGACCGCGCCGAAGTCGGAGAAGCGGGGCAGGTCCCGTGCCGCCAAGGCCGAGGCCTTCGAGGCCGCCGAGGCTCCGGTGGTCGAGGCCCCCGTGGTCGAGACCCCGGCCGCCGCCGAGGACCCGGTCGTCGAGGTGGCCCCCGAGGCGCCGGTGGACGACGCGGCTCCCAAGGGGCGTACGCGCCGTCGTGCGACCCGTAAGGCGACGTCGCCCGCCGGTTCGCCGAAGAGCGCCGAGAGCGCCGAGCCCAAGGCCGCCGAGGTGATCGTCGCCGAGGCGCCCAAGGCGGAGCCCGTGGCCGAGCCCGTCGCGGCCGAGCCGGTGGCCTCCTCCGACGCAGCTCCCGCCGACGCCGCCCCGGCCCGTCCGCGCCGCCGTGCGGTCCGCAAGGCCACCGCGCCGACCGCGTCCGAGGAAGCGGCCGTCCTGGTCGTCCCGTCGGCCGACAAGGCCGCACAGGCCTCGGAGAAGGCCACCGAGACGGCGGCGGAGTCGCCCGAGGCCGACGCCGAGGAAGCCGCTCCGGCCAAGAAGACGGCGCGTAAGACCGCCGCCAAGAAGGCGCCCGCGAAGAAGGCGGCCGCCAAGAAGACCGCGGCCAAGAAGACGGCCGCAAAGAAGACGACGGCCAAGAAGGCGTCGAAGACGACGAAGAAGACCGCCGCGGCGGAGCAGGCGCCGTCCGGCGTCAAGGCCTCCGCGACCGACGAGGGCTGACCCCCTCCTTCGTAGTCCGTACATATGACCGGGTGCCCCCGGCGTGGTGATCTGGCCATGCCGGGGGCACCTCTCTGTTGGAACACAGAGAGCCGTTTGTAAAACTCATGCGGTTGGTGAAGGGGTACACGCGCGTGGCGTTCGGGAGACGCCTCGCTCGTGTCAGGGAGGGGACGCACGATGGCGCACGGTCGCCTGAAGGGCACGGGACGTCACCGTGCCGTGAAACAGATCAAGGGCGGACGGCAGGCGGTCGCCCTGGCCACGGTCCTGTCGGCGGCGGGGATCCAGACCGTCAGCGCCATGGGGACGGCAGCGGCCGACGGGGAGCCGCCGCTGGTCGAGGCGCCGCTCTTCAACGACCCGCTGGGCACCCCGGAGCAGCAGTACGCGATCCGGACCCGGCTGATCGAGCTGACGAACGCCGCGGTGCCCGGCTCGACCATCAAGGTCGCGGTCTACCACGTGTGGGAGGCCTCGGTCGTCGACGCGCTCCTGGCGGCCAGGGACCGCGGGGTGAACGTGCAGATCCTGCTGGACGAGTCCAGCAGGAGCGACCGCCCCACGAACACCTCGTACAGCAGGCTCGCGGGGGCGCTCGGCACGGATAAGAACAAGTCGTCCTTCGTGACGCTCTGCCCGACCGGCAAGTCCTGCCTCGGCGATCCCAGGTACGGCAAGTCGATCATGCACAACAAGTTCTGGCTGTTCTCGGAGGTCGAGGGCGCCAGGGACGTCGTCGTGCAGACCACGTCGAACTCGACGCCCTCCGCCCACACGAAGTTCTTCAACGACGCGCTGCAGCTCCCGAACAACCCGACGATGTACGAGGCGTACGCCGACTACTTCGCCGACATGATCCGCAAGGACTGGCGGAACTGGGACTACCGCACGGTGAGCGACGGCCTCTACAAGGCGTACTTCTTCCCGCGCTCCGGCACGGTCAACGAGACCGACACCATGTACTCGGTCCTGAACAACGTGCAGTGCAACTACAGGGACGCGGCGGGGGTGTCCCGGCACACCAATATCCGCGCCTCGATCTTCAAGATCACCCGCAAGCAGATCGCCGACAAGCTCGTCTCGCTCAAGAAGGCCGGCTGCACCGTCAGCATCGTCTACGCCGAGACCGACAGCGCCAAGAGCCAGGGCGGCACCCCGGGCACCTGGGAGGCCCTGCACAAGTCGGGCGGGCCCACCATGCGCTGCTTCAACGACGACCGGGACCCGCTGCGCCCCGGCACCAAGCTGGTGACGCCCTACATCATCCACTCGAAGTACCTGCTCATCGACGGCAAGTACGACGGCAAGCAGAACAAGCTCTCCTTCACCGGCTCGCAGAACTACACGGCGCCCGCGCTGCGCGAGAACGACGAGGCGATCGTGAAGGTCGACGACGACTCCGTGCACGACGCGTACCGCGGCCATTTCGACCGGGTGCGGACGATCGCCTGGCCGGGCAAGGCCGATGCCACCGACCTGTGCAAGGGCGTCAAGCCGCTGCCGCCGGACGGTGAGAAGCCGGTTTGACCCTTCCGGCCCAGCCCCGTAATCTTGACCGTCGGCGTGTTACTAGGCACGTCCTACCCCTGTAAACCTGATTTCCTTCCGGCGCACAGCGCTCGGAAGAGGCTGACCGTGTCATGCGGGCGGCTGGACTGCGGGGGTCCCGTTCCGAGCGAAAGAGAGATCCGTGTACGCCATCGTGCGCAGCGGTGGTCGCCAGCACAAGGTTGCTGTCGACGACATCGTTGAGGTTGACAAGCTTCCCACCGCCAAGGTCGGCGACACCGTAGAGCTCTCTACGCTGCTCGTCGTCGATGGCGACGCCGTGACGAGTGACCCGTGGGTGCTTGCCGGTATCAAGGTCACGGCCGAGGTCGTGGACCACCACAAGGGCGCGAAGATCGACATCCTTCGCTACAAGAACAAGACCGGCTACCGCCGTCGCCAGGGTCACCGCCAGCAGTACACGGCGATCAAGGTCACCGGTATCCCCACGGCTGCGAAGTAAGGGACTGAGACAAGATGGCACACAAGAAGGGCGCATCGTCCACTCGGAACGGGCGCGATTCCAATGCTCAGCGGCTCGGCGTGAAGCGCTTCGGCGGTCAGACCGTCAACGCCGGTGAGATCCTGGTCCGCCAGCGTGGCACCCACTTCCACCCCGGCGCGAGCGTCGGCCGTGGCAAGGACGACACGCTGTTCGCGCTGGCCGCCGGTGCGGTCGAGTTCGGCACGCACCGTGGCCGCAAGGTCGTGAACATCGTTCCGGTCGCCTGAATCAGGCTTCCGTAGAACAGGTTCTTCGCGAGGGCGGACCTCACTTCCCTGTCGGGAAGCGGGTCCGCCCTTCGCGTGTTACACCTAGGGGCATTTGCCCCTAACTCTCGTACGTTTCTGGAGGCACATCCCATGACCACCTTCGTGGACCGCGTCGAGCTGCATGTCGCCGCGGGTAGCGGGGGCCACGGCTGTGCCTCCGTCCACCGTGAGAAGTTCAAGCCGCTCGGCGGCCCGGACGGCGGCAACGGCGGCCGTGGCGGTGACGTGATCCTGGTCGTCGACCAGTCGGTCACGACACTCCTCGACTACCACCACTCCCCGCACCGCAAGGCCACCAACGGCGCTCCCGGTGCCGGTGACAACCGCTCCGGCAAGGACGGCCAGGACCTCGTCCTGCCCGTCCCGGACGGCACCGTCATCCTCGACAAGCAGGGCAACGTCCTGGCCGACCTGGTCGGCCAGGGCACGACGTACGTCGCGTCGCAGGGCGGCCGCGGAGGCCTCGGCAACGCCGCGCTCGCCTCGGCCCGCCGCAAGGCCCCCGGCTTCGCGCTGCTCGGTGAGCCGGGCGACGCGGGTGATGTCGTCCTGGAGCTGAAGACCGTCGCCGACGTCGCGCTCGTGGGCTACCCGAGCGCCGGCAAGTCCTCGCTGATCTCGGTCCTGAGCGCCGCCAAGCCGAAGATCGCGGACTACCCCTTCACGACGCTGGTCCCCAACCTCGGTGTGGTGACGGCCGGTTCGACCGTCTACACCATCGCCGACGTACCGGGCCTGATCCCGGGCGCCAGCCAGGGCAAGGGCCTCGGCCTGGAGTTCCTGCGGCACGTGGAGCGGTGCAGCGTCCTGGTGCACGTCCTGGACACGGCGACCCTCGAGTCCGACCGCGACCCCGTCTCCGACCTCGACATCATCGAGGCCGAGCTGCGTGAGTACGGCGCCGGCCTGGAGAACCGCCCGCGTGTCGTCGTCCTCAACAAGATCGACGTGCCGGACGGCCAGGACCTGGCCGACCTGGTCCGCCCCGACCTGGAGGCCCGCGGCTACCGCGTCTTCGAGGTGTCGGCCGTGGCGCACAAGGGCCTCAAGGAGCTCTCCTTCGCGCTCGCCGAGGTCGTGGCCGCGGCGCGTGCCGCGAAGCCGAAGGAGGAGGCGACCCGTATCGTCATCCGGCCCAAGGCCGTGGACGACGCGGGCTTCACCGTCAAGCTCGGCGACGACGGCATCTACCGCGTGCGCGGCGAGAAGCCGGAGCGCTGGGTGCGCCAGACCGACTTCAACAACGACGAGGCCGTCGGCTACCTCGCGGACCGCCTCAACCGTCTCGGCGTCGAGGAAGAGCTGATGAAGGCGGGCGCCCGCACGGGCGACGGCGTCGCCATCGGCCCCGAGGACAACGCGGTCGTCTTCGACTGGGAGCCCACGGTCATGGCCGGCGCGGAGATGCTCGGCCGCCGCGGCGAGGACCACCGTCTCGAGGCGCCCCGCCCCGCGGCCCAGCGCCGCCGGGACCGTGACACGGAGCGTGACGAGGCGGAGAAGGCGTACGACGACTTCGAGCCGTTCTAGGCTTTTGCCTGGCGGGAGCGCCTTGAGCAGTGCATGAGAAGGGCCCCCGGAGCTTTGGCTC